>NZ_CAJPGH010000034.1:0-78451 GCF_905339605.1 Burkholderia sp. BCC1972
GTATCTCTTGCACCCGAAATATGCGACAGACCCACGCCACTACGTTCGCGCGTTCCTGCTGCTTCAGGAGGATATCCTCGACCTCTTTTCGTATGTCGAGCCGAGCGACGCGAACCTCAATACCTACTCTCACCGTATCCAGCAGTTGCTGATTAGAGCATGCATTGAGGTAGAGGCAAACTTCACCGCAATCTTCTTGGACAATGGATTCGGTGATAATGACACACGGTTCAACATCAACGACTACAAGCTGATTAATACGTCACACAGACTTTCGTCATTCCAGGTTCGGATTCCCGGCTGGACGGGAGATCGTGGAACACGTCGACCGTTTCTTCCATGGTCGGAGGAAGACGGTCGCCTTGGTTGGTATCGCGCATACAACAAAGCAAAGCATAACCGACATGAAAACTTCCATTTGGCAACCTTTGACGCGTTGCTCGACGCCTATTGCGGGCTGAACGTCTTATTGTCCGCACAATTCATGGACGAGGATTATGGGCCGGGTTCCAAGGGCATCGGCGTGATGGGTGCTGACTACTACTATGAGGGGAACGATGGCATGGATCCCTCGATTGGTTGCTCGTTACGAATAAGATTTCCGGAAGATTGGCCAGCCGCTGATAGATATGAATTCGAGTGGCAGGAATTAAGGAATATGGATGACCCATTCGTGAATTTTGACTATGCGGCGCTTCCCCGGCCTGAGCGACGCCGATGACCGTTGTGGCCGGCAGGAAAGCTCGCGACGCGCACCAATGCAAAGCAGATCCGCGGGCTTTTGCTATGACCGGCATAATCGCGCCGCAGCGGGTATTCGCCATTTGCCTAAAAGTAAACGGGCGGAGTCGAGATTGATAGCCGCAAGGTTTGGATCAAGCTTCTGATCCGACGTGCTTGGTTTCGTCCAGACCATGATTGCTTCGCTCCGATAGCCGCCAATGTCGAGCATCCGGCAGCAAAGCTTCCGGTTATCGGCATGGCCGCGAATTGTCCGAGTGCACATCCCTACGGAACAGTGACTGCGGAGCCCGTCTTGAGCCGGTCGAGGTAGTCGGCCCACTTCTGCATCATCGCCCGGCGTTCTTTGATGAACCGCGTCCGGTTATATGCGCCGCCGAGCACATCAGGAACCGCGTGCGCGAGTTGATGCTCGATTACTTCCGGCTTCTGCTCAAGTTCCTCATGGAGGATCGTTCTGGCCATCGCGCGGAATCCGTGTCCCGTTATTTCTGTACGTGTGTCGTAGCCGAGTCGACGCAGCGCGGCATTGATAGCGGCATCGCTCATCGGGCGATTCCGATCGCGCGCGCCAGGAAACAAGTAGCGACCGCTTCCGGTCAGCGAGTGCAAGTCACGGAGAATCGCGACCGCCTGAGTCGCAAGCGGCACGAGATGATCAGTCTTTGTCTTCGTAACGAGATAACGCCACTCGGCCTTGTCAAGATCGAGTTGCGACCATTCAGCCTTCCGCAGCTCACCGGGGCGTACGAACAGCAGAGGGGCCAGTTTGAGCGCGCAGAGAACGGGAAAAGTACCGGTGAAGCCGTCGAACGCGCGTAGCATTTCGCCCACCTTGATCGGCTCGGTGATCGAGGCGAAGTGAATCGTGCGTGTCGATGGAATTGCTCCAAGCAGGTCACGTGCCGGATCGGCCTTACAGTAACCTTCCTTGATGCCATATCGGAACGCCTGACTGAGTTCCGCACGTACTCGATGAGCCGTATAGCGCGCACCTCGCGAATCAATACGCTTGAGCAGCGTAAGCACCTCCGGCGCGTCGATCTCGGCGATTGGCCGCTTGCCGATCCACGGGAACACATCATTCCTGTACCGCGCCAGCGTCTTTTCGTACTGCGCGGGTTCGACCGAAGCGCGGCGCTCCTCCATCCAAGCTAGCGCGACAGCCTCGAATGAATTCGACGCTGCCAGCTTGGCGGCGCGCTTGTCCGCCTTCTTCACCTCTCCCGGATCAGCCCCTCCCGCGAGACGCTCGCGCGCCTCGGCGCGGCGCTTGCGCGCCGTTTGTAGCGAGACATCGGGATAGACCCCAAGAGAAATCCGCTTTTCCTTGCCGCCGAAGCGGTACTTCAATCGCCACCACTTCCCACCAGCGGGAGAAATTTCGAGGTACAAGCCGCCACCGTCGAACAAACGCGTAGGCTTCGCGGCAGGCTTGGCATTCTTGATAGCGGTATCGGTCAGCGGCATGGGGGCAACTCCATGACTGGAACGGGATGCACTTCGATGTTATCCCCAATGTTGCCCCAACTTGCCCCCAGCTTCAACCGGTAATGACCGGAACTTCGCAGAATGAAAAAACCCGCGAAGCCTTGAGCTGTCGCGGGTTTCAAGAGTTCCCGGGAACAAACCGGAACTTGAGTTGGTGCGTGAGGCCGGACTCGAACCGGCACACCCTTGCGGGCGTCAGGACCTAAACCTGGTGCGTCTACCAATTTCGCCACTCACGCGCATTCCTGTCGCCTGACCGCGCGGCACGCAAGAAGCATGCGCCACGCGCCCGGGACTTCATGCCGGCCCGAAAACCGGCACGCCCGATCAGGCGAGCGCGAGATTCTACCCGATCCGTGCGGCCTTGTCTCGCCCCGCCGGCACCCGTCGTGCAGCGATGCTAGAATGCCGCGCTCGACGTTTCGGCACCGCGCCGCCGCGCGTGCCCCGAACCCGCCCCCACCCGATTCCGCCCGTGAACTTCGACGACTACTGTCAGCAAAAGGCCGCCCCTGCGGGCTCCAGCGTCTACTACGCACTGCGGCAGGCGCCGCTCGCCACGCAGCCGCGCCTGACGGCGCTGTTCGCGCTGCGCCGCGAACTGGAGGAAACCGTCAAGGAAACCAGCGACCCGACCGTCGGACACACGAAGCTCGCATGGTGGCACAAGGAACTCGCCGCGCTGGCCGACGGGCAGCCGTCGCACCCCGTCACGAAGGCGCTTGCGCAGCATCATCCGGCGATCGCCGCCGAGGCCGACGCGTTGCGCACGCTCGTCAACGGCTACGGGATGGACCTCGAACAGGCGCGCTACCTCGATTTCGCCAACCTGCAGCGCTACATCACGCAAGTCGGCGGCACGTTCGCGTCACTGGTTGCGCGCGCAAGTTCCGCGAACCCGGCCGACCCGCAGCCGTGGGCCGCCGACGCCGGCCGCGCGCTGATGCTCGCGCAGTTCGTCCAGGAACTCGGCAACGATGCGCGCCACGGCCGCATCTATTTGCCAATCGACGAACTGCAGCGCTACAACGTGACCGCGGCCGATCTGCTGAATGGCCGCTACAGCCCGGCCTTCACCGAATTGCTGCAATTCCAGACGGCCCGCGCGCGTGAAGCGCTCGCGGCGGCCGGAGCGGCGATCCCGTCAACCGAACGCCGCGCACAGCGCACGCTGCGCGCGCAGATCGCACTGGCCGGCGCGCTGCTCGACGAAATCGAGCGCGACGGCTACCAGGTGCTGCACCAGCGCATCGCGCTGACGCCGATCCGCAAGCTGTGGATCGCGTGGCGCGCATCGCGCCGCCGCTGACCCTCACGCGTCACGCCTTCAACAGCGGCAGCGTATCGAAGCGCTGCTGCAGCACGCGCGTCGCATCGAGCCCCCACCACGGCCCGAGCACGGTCGCATAGAGCTGGCGGAAATCGACCGCGACCGGCAGGTTGCCGTTGCCGTCGAGCCGGCCGAGCGCCGGCGGCGCACCGTACAGCCCGCCGGCCACACGGCCGCCCATCACGAAATGCGGCGCGGCCGTGCCGTGATCGGTGCCGTTGCTCTGGTTCTCGCGCACCCGCCGCCCGAATTCCGCATACGTCATCACGAGCGTCTGGTTCCAGCGGCCGAGCTCGATCAGCGCGCCGCGCATCGCACTCATCCCTTCCGCAAACTGCTTGAGCAACGCAGCCTGCTGCCCCGGCTGGTTCTGGTGCGTGTCGAAGCCGTTGAGCGTCAGGCGCAGCACCGCGACGCCATCCTGCGCGCCAGGCCCGGACGCCTCGCACGCGGCCAGCACCTGCATCGCGGTCTTCACCGACGTGCCGAACGCGCCGGCCGGGAAAGCCGTCCGGAACTCGCGCATGCCGCCGCGCGGGCGCAGCCGGTCGGCCGCCTTCACGATGTCGTTCTCGACGTCGATGATGTGCGCAAGCGCCGGGTTCTGCTCGCGCAGCGACGACGGCTCGGCGAGCCGCGCCGCGCGGATGAACTGCGCGGGATTGACGAGCGCGATCGCACGCGCACCGTTCGACAGCGGCCCCATCTCGGCACTGCCGAGCACGACGCCGTCCGCCGCGAAACCGGGCGGCACCGGCGCCTGCGCGAACGTGCGCGTGAGCCAGCCCTCGTGCAGGTACTGGTCCGAGCGCGATGCGGTATCCCAGATCTCGATCGAGCGGAAATGCGACAGGTTCGGCTGCGGATAGCCGACGCCCTGCACGACCGCGACCTGCCCGTCGCGCCACAGCGGCATCAGCGGCGCAAGCGACGGGTGCAGCCCCGTATGCGCATCGAGCTGAAGCACCTGCTCGCGCTTGATGCCGATGCTGCGCCGAAACTGGTAGTACAGCGGGTCCGTGTACGGCACCACGGTATTGAGCCCGTCGTTGCCGCCCTTCAGCTCGACGAGGATCAGCACGTTCGCATAGCCTGTCGCCGGTTGCCGCCCCGCCTGCGTCGCGGCCGCCGCCATCGCGGGCGCTTGCCACATCGACACGCCGGCCGCGGCGGCGGCGCCCGTCAGCGTCAGAAAATCACGTCGGTTCATCGCGCATCCTTTGGTTCGCCGTCCGACACCTTTGCCGCTGCGGCGCCCCGCTTCGTCGTCGTTTGCTTCATTTCAGTTGATAGGCCGGATCCATCAGCAGCGCCTCGAGATACGCGCTGCCGGTCGAATCCGTGTCGATTGCGGCGACCGGCGACAGTTGCAGCACCGCGTGCTGCAGTTGAAGCTCGGTCGACAATCCCGCTATCGCCTGCGGTCGCGCTCGATATTGCGCGAGCCAGCGTTCGAGGTCGAACCGCAGGCCGCCGCGCGCGGGCTTCGCCGGCGTGCCGCGCATGCCGGCCGCGGACGCCGCATCGACCACCGGCATCGCATGCGCACGCGCATTCGGCGGCGGCGCCATCGGATGCGCGGGCGGGTGCATGCCGGCCGTCTCCGTCGCGCGGAACAACTGCTCGACGAACTGCTTGCGCGACAGCAGCGTGGTGCTGTTGATCCACAGCGCGCCGCCCGGCCAGCCTTTCACGTTCGGCGGATAAAACAGGTTCTGCCCGAGCGTGCGCACGGTGTTCGCGAGCATCTGCGGGTCGCCGTACGCCACGTCGAACAGCCGTACCGACCCGACGACGAATTCCACCGGCGACTTGACGAGCACGCCGCGGTTGCGCGGATCCCAGAACGCATCGGTCGACCACAGCGCGGCAAGCGCCGTGCGAATGTCGTAGCCGCTCGCGCGGAACCGTTCGGCCACCGTATCGAGCGCGCCCGGATCGGGCGTATCGGATACGAACTCGCGCCACAGCTTGCCGGCGATGAAGCGCGCGGTGCCCGGCCGCTTGAGCAGGATGTCGAGAAAGCCGTCGCCGTCGAACGGCCCCGTTTCACCGAGTATCGTCTTGTCACCGGTATCGTGCGCTTCGGGCCGCACCTCGAAGCGCAGCGTATCGGGATCGACCGTCCAGCCCGTCATCGCTCGTGCGGCCTCGGTCACGTCGTATTGCGTGTAATGGCCCTCGCCGAGCGTGAACAGCTCCATCACCTCGCGCGCGAAATTCTCGTTCGGACGCCCCTTGCGATTGCTCGCGCCGTCGAGATACTGCAGCATCGCCGGATCCTTCGCGACCGCGTGCAGCAGCGTGCCGAAATTGCCGAGCGCCTCGCGGCGAAACAGCGCGTTCTGCGCGGCCATCGTCTGCGGGTAAGGCACCTTGTCCTGCCCCGACGTGAAGTGCCCATGCCAGAACAGCGTCATGCGCTCGGTCAGCGGCGACGGCGTGACGACCATCTCGTTGATCCAGGCCGCGCGCAACGCATCGTAGCGGACGTTGCGCTCGCGCTGCTCGTCGCGCCGCATGTCGGGCGTCAGCGCCTGGCGCTGCGCGCGCGTCGGCGGCAGTTCGGCGATCCAGTCGGGCCACGTCGTCACGGGTTCACGGCGCACGCGGCCGAGCGTGTCGGCCACGACCTGTGCGCGCGTCATGCCGACGATGCGTCCGACGTCGGCGGGCGCGGGAGAGAATCCGGTGCGGCTCAGGAAAAACAGTGCGTCGTCGGCATCGAGCGGCGACTGCATGGCAGGCGACGGCGCCGGTGCGGCAGCGTTCGCTTTCATCGTCATGGACTCCCGGAACGCACCGGCGGTGCGGATGCCGGTACAACGGCATTCGGTGGGCGAAAGTTGACGGAAAAAGTGCTACGAATTCTTTCCGAGGGGAAAGTCCACGGGGGCGAAAGACGGCGCGTATCAGCGCTTGTACAACTCGCGAACGGCGTCTTCGATGTGCTGGCGCAGCAAGTGCCGCTCCTCGGGCGTCATGTGCCCGTCGCGGCGGTGCTGCTCGAGATCGGGGGGCACGGCGGAACGAACCGTCATCTCGGCGGTACGGTCGGACTGCGGCGCTTTGCCGCGCGGCAGCTTGCGCGACGGTGCGCCCTGCTCGGGGCGCTGCGCATACGCGAAGTTCGACGCATACGGACCGGCGAGCGCGATCGTCAGCATCAGTGCAATCCGGGCAGATCGCATGACCGTCCTCGCTTCTTTGGTCGATTTGTTCCCTTCGTCACGCGGCAACCGGCTACCTCTGGTACTTGAAAAACCCTGCGGAAATCGGGTGTACAAAGATGAATGATGGAGTGCAGGGGAGTATCTACCGAATTTCGGCTTCGAGTAAAGGAATCTCTATAGCCTGCCTTTACTCGGCGCGACACTACGGGTAAATTTTGTAACCGACTGTAACGCACGAAAATACGTGACCGTGCGTCAATTCCCATTCGCGATAAGATGCCGATCATGGAAACGAAAAACCCCTCCAAGATTCTCGTCGTCGACGACGACCCTCGCCTGCGCGACCTGCTGCGCCGCTATCTCGGCGAGCAGGGTTTCAACGTATACGTCGCGGAAAACGCGACCGCGATGAACAAGCTCTGGGTACGCGAGCGTTTCGACCTGCTCGTGCTCGACCTGATGCTGCCGGGTGAAGACGGGCTGTCGATCTGCCGCCGCCTGCGCGGCAGCAACGACCGCACGCCGATCATCATGCTCACCGCGAAGGGCGAGGATGTCGACCGCATCGTCGGCCTCGAGATGGGCGCCGACGATTACCTGCCGAAGCCGTTCAACCCGCGCGAACTCGTCGCGCGCATTCATGCGGTGCTGCGCCGCCAGGCGCCGGCCGAACTGCCGGGCGCACCGTCGGAAACCACCGAAGTGTTCGAATTCGGCGAATTCTCGCTGAACCTCGCCACGCGCACGCTGACGAAGTCGGGCCAGGAAATTCCGCTGACGACCGGCGAATTCTCGGTGCTGAAGGTGTTCGCCCGCCATCCGCGCCAGCCGCTGTCGCGCGAAAAGCTGATGGAGCTCGCGCGCGGCCGCGAATACGAAGTGTTCGACCGCAGCCTCGACGTGCAGATCTCGCGCCTGCGCAAGCTGATCGAACCGGATCCGGGCAGCCCGCGCTTTATCCAGACTGTCTGGGGCCTCGGCTACGTGTTCATCCCGGACGGCGCCGCCTGATCTTTTTCCTTTCCGGTTTCGCCCGCCCACGGCCCGTCCCATGCGTATCGACCGGCGCCTCCTGCAGCTCGCGTTCGGCGGGCTGTTCTGGCGCACCTTCCTGCTGATCGCGCTGCTGATCTCGGTCAGTCTCGCCGCGTGGTTCCAGAGCTTTCGCGTGATCGAGCGCGAGCCGCGTGCGCAGCGCGTGGCTCTCCAGCTCGTCGCGGTCGTGAAGCTCACGCGCACCGCCCTGCTCTATTCCGATCCCGATCTGCGGCGCGCGCTGCTGCAGGATCTGGAGAGCAACGAGGGCGTGCGCGTGTACCCGCGCGAGAAAACCGACAAGTTCAAGCTGCAGCCCGACGAATCGCTGAACCGCCTGATCGAACACGACATCCGCAGCCGCCTCGGCGACGATACCGTGATCGCGCAATCGGTCAACGACATTCCCGGCGTGTGGATCAGCTTCAAGATCGACGACGACGATTACTGGGTCGCGCTCGACCGCGACCAGCTCGACAACGTCACGGGCCTGCAGTGGGCCGGCTGGGGGCTGTTCGCGCTTGCGCTGTCGCTATTCGGCTCCGCATTCATCACGAGCCTCGTGAACCGGCCGTTCTCGCGGCTCGCGCTCGCCGCGCGGCAGATCGGCTCGGGCCAAACGCCCGAACTGCTGCCGGAGCGCGGAATGGGCGTCGCGGCCGAGACCAATCGCAGCTTCAACCAGATGGTGCGCGACCTCGAGCAGCTCGAGGCCGACCGCGCACTGATGCTCGCGGGCATCTCGCACGACCTGCGCACGCCGCTCGCGCGGCTGCGGCTCGAAACCGAGATGAGTCCGTCCGACCAGGCGACCAAGGACGCGATGGTCGACGACATCGAGCAGATGGATCGCATCATCGCGGCCTTCATCGACTACGCGCGCCCGTCGCAGCGCAAGCCCGAGCCGGTCGACCTGTCGTCGATCGCGCATGAAGTCGCCGCGCGCGTCTCGGGCGAGGACGGCGTCGAGATCCGCACGCGGCTCGCGCCAAGCGCGGTCATCGAGGCCGACGAGACCGACATGCGCCGCGTGATCGGCAACCTCGTCGAGAACGCGCGCAAGTACGGCCAGAGCAAGCAGGACGGCATCTCGCGCATCACGGTCGAGACCCGCGTGTCGCATGCGCGCGTCGAGCTGTCGGTGAGCGACGAAGGCCCCGGCATCCCCGAGGATCAGCTGCCGCTCGTGATGCGGCCGTTCTACCGCGTCGACACCGCACGCACCAAGGCGGACGGCACGGGCCTCGGGATGGCGATCGTGCTGCGGCTCGTCGGCCGCTATCGCGGCGCGCTGCGCCTGCGCAACCGGAACCCCGAAGCGGGTCTCGAAGTCACGCTCGAATTCCCCGGTGCCGGCAAGGCACGTGCGACTGCGTGACGCGCTCGCGCACGCTTCTTGCGCCGCACACTATCGATCCGGTTGAAAAAAGCTATGAAGATCGTTAGCCAAAATCTATTGAAGCGCTTTACTAATAGTGTTATAGTTTTACTCATGCTGTCACATCATCGTTGCAGCACCGAGGTAGCTTGACTCAGTCTTCTTCCCAACTCACACAGGAGTATCCGCATGAAAACCGTGGGCGATAAACTCGAAGCTTTCACCGTCGTAGCCGCGAAGCCGGGCTTCAACAATCACGAGGAAAACGGCCAGTCGGCATTCGAGACCGTCACCGAAGCGTCGTTCCCGGGCAAGTGGAAGATCATCTACTTCTATCCGAAGGATTTCACGTTCGTGTGCCCGACGGAAATCGTTGAATTCGCGAAGCTCACGAAGCAGTTCGAAGAGCGCGATGCCGTCCTGCTCGGCGGCAGCTCGGACAACGAATTCGTCAAGCTCGCATGGCGCCGTGAACACAAGGACCTCGACAAGCTGAACCACTACTCGTTCGGCGACGTCAAGGGCGAGCTGATCGACCAGCTCGGCGTGCGCGACAAGGAAGCCGGCGTGGCCCTGCGTGCAACGTTCATCGTCGATCCGGACAACACGATCCAGCACGTTTCGGTGAACAACCTGAACGTCGGCCGCAGCCCGGAAGAAGTCCTGCGCATTCTGGACGGCCTGCAAACGGACGAACTGTGCCCGTGCAACCGCGCAGTCGGCGGCGCAACGCTGTAAGCGTAGCAATGCACGAAGCCCGCGGCGCACGTCCTGCCTGCGGGCTTTTTTAACGGCCAACCCATAGGAGATATCAATGGAATTCATCGACTCGATTAAGGCACGCATCCCCGACTACGCGAAGGACATTCGCCTGAACCTCGATGGCACGATCTCGCGCTCGTCGCTCGAAGGCACCGACGCGGTCGGCGTAGCGCTGGCGGCTGCGATCGCGGCGAAGAGCACGGTGCTCATCAAGACGATCCGCGAAGCCGGCGTCCTGTCGCCCGAAGAGACGAACGCCGTGCTGACGGCGGCCGCGCTGATGGGGATGAACAACACCTGGTATCCGTATGTCGAGATGGCCGACGACGCCGACCTGAAGACGCAGCGCGCCGAACTGCGGATGGGCGCGTATGCGACGCACGGCGGCGTCGACAAGCGCAAGTTCGAGATGTACGCGCTCGCCGCGTCGATCGTCGGCAAGTGCCACTTCTGCGTGAAGTCGCACTATGCGCTGCTGAAGAACGAGCAAGGGATGACCGTCACGCAGCTGCGCGATGTCGGCCGCATCGCATCGGTGATCAACGCCACCGCGCAAGTGATCGCCGCCGAAGGCGAATAAGCGGTTGCTGCACCGCTCGACCGGCAGCGATGCCGGAAGCGGCGCCCGCTTCAAACGAAAATGCCACGCTCATGCGTGGCATTTTTCATTTCCGCGGGACGGCGTACGGCGCGCACCGCGCGCGCCGCCAGCCGCCGTCAGCCGCCCTGCTTCACCAGCAGCGCGGCGGCCTGCGCCTCGATGCCTTCGCCGCGGCCGAGGTAGCCGAGCTTCTCGTTGGTCTTCGCCTTCACGTTGACGCGATCGAGCGGCAGCCCGAGATCGGCCGCGATGTTCGCGCGCATCCCGTCGATGTGCGGCGCGAGCTTCGGCGCCTGGGCGATCACCGTGCTGTCGACGTTCTGGATCGTGAAGCCGGCCGCCTTCACGCGCTCGGCGCATGCGCGCAGCAGCACGCGGCTGTCCGCGCCCTTGAACGCCGCGTCCGTGTCGGAGAAATGGCGGCCGATGTCGCCGAGCGCCGCCGCGCCGAACAGCGCGTCGGTGATCGCGTGCAGCAGCACGTCCGCGTCCGAGTGGCCGAGCAGGCCGCGCTCGTACGGAATCGTCACGCCGCCGATGATGAGGGGGCGCCCTTCGACGAGCTGGTGCACGTCGTAGCCTTGTCCGATTCTGAAATCCATGCGTGTTCCGATTGAGATGGGGTGAAAGTCAGGAAGCGTTCGCGGGGCGCGCGAGGATCGCTTCCGCGAGCGCGAAATCTTCCGGGTACGTGACCTTGAAATTGCGCAGGCTGCCCTGCACGACGCGCGGCGTGTGGCCCGCCCATTCGATCGCGCTGGCTTCGTCGGTCAGGTCGTGGCCCTCGCGCTGCGCGCGCAGGATCGCCTCGCGCAGCATGCCGATGCGGAACATCTGCGGCGTCTGCGCCTGCCACAGCGCGTCGCGCGACTCCGTGCGCGCGATCGCGTCGCCGCCGGCCGGCACGCGCTTGAGCGTATCGGCCACCGGCAGCGCGACGATGCCGCCGACCGGGTCGTCCTTCAGCGTCGTGACGAGCGTGCGGATCAGCGCCGGCGTGATGCCGGGGCGCGCCGCGTCGTGCACGAGCACCCAGTCCTGGTCGGTCGCGCCGAATTCGGCCAGCTCGAGCAGCCCGTTCAGCACCGACGCCTGCCGCGAGCCGCCGCCGCAACGGCGCACCGCGAAGCGCAGGCCCGCGAAGCGGCGCGCGTCGAAATGGGAATCGTCGGGCGCGAGTACGACGAGCGTCTGCGCGAACTCGCTGCACGCGTCGAACGCCGCGAGCGTGTAGTGCAGCAGCGCGCGGCCGGCCAGCGTGCGGTATTGCTTCGGCACGGCCGAGCCGGAACGGCTGCCGGTGCCGGCACAGGGAATCAGGGCGAAAAGTCGGGGAGTCACGAAGGGAAACGCCGGAAAGATGAAATCGAGAAGCGGATTTTATAATAGGTCTTTCGTCTCGACCGGCGCACCGCGATGCGCCCGTGCACGCCACCCCTGTCGTCCCTATGCCAGATAACGCTTCCACCCCGTCCGCCTCGCCTGTTGCGCGCGTCAAACCCGGCCAGCGCTTCACCTTCGACGGCACGCACGGCTCCGCCGACGCGCTCGCCATCGCCCGTTATCTCGCCGACAACCGCCAGGACGTGCCGCTCCTCGCGGTGATCTGTGCGAACGCGGTCGACGCGCAACGGCTGTCGCAGGAAATCCGCTACTTTTCGCCCGATGCGCGCGTGCGCCTGCTGCCGGACTGGGAAACGCTGCCGTACGACACGTTCTCGCCGCACCAGGACCTCGTGTCCGAGCGGCTCGCCACGCTGCACGATCTCGGCGAAGGCCGTTGCGACATCCTGCTCGTGCCCGCGACCACCGCGCTGTACCGGATGCCGCCCGCATCGTTCATGGCCGCGTACACGTTCGCGTTCGCGCAGGGCGAGCGGCTCGACGAGGCGAAGCTGAAGGCGCAATTGACGCTGGCCGGCTACGAGCACGTGAGCCAGGTCGTGCGGCCCGGCGAATACTGCGTACGCGGCTCGCTGATCGACCTGTACCCGATGGGCTCGCCGCTGCCGTACCGGATCGACCTGTTCGACGACCAGGTCGACTCGATCCGCGCGTTCGATCCCGACACGCAGCGCAGCCTCTACCCGGTGCGCGACGTGCGCCTGCTGCCCGGCCGCGAGTTCCCGTTCGACGAAGCCGCGCGCACGGCCTTCCGCAGCCGCTGGCGCGAAACCTTCGAAGGCGACCCGAGCCGCGCGCCGATCTACAAGGACATCGGCAACGGCGTGCCGTCGGCCGGCATCGAGTACTACCTGCCGCTGTTCTTCGACGAAACGGCCACGCTGTTCCACTACCTGCCGCAAGACGCGCACCTCGTGTTCACCGGCGATCTCGAGGCGTCGATCCGGCGCTTCACCGCCGACACGAAGCAGCGTCACGCGTTCCTGGCGCACGATCGCGAGCGGCCGATCCTCGAGCCGCAGCGGCTGTTCCTGTCCGACGAGGATTTCTTCGCGTTCGCGAAGCCGTTCGCGCGCGTCGTGCTGCCCGCGCAGCCGGCCGGCGGCTGGGCGACCGCGTTACCGGAACTCACCGTCGACCGCCATGCGGACGATCCGCTGGCGTCGCTGCGCACGTTCGTCGAATCGTCGGGCAAGCGCGTGCTGCTGACGGTCGAATCGGCCGGCCGCCGCGAGACGATCCTGCAACTGCTCGCCGAACATCACCTGCGCCCCGCGTCGAACGACCACTTCGCCGGCTGGCTCGCGAGCGACGAACGCTTCGCGCTCGGCGTCGCGCCGCTCGCCAACGGCTTCGCGGTGCCGGGCGAAGGCTATGCGCTCGTCACCGAAACCGAGCTGTACGGCGCGCTCGGCCGCCGCGCGGGCCGCCGGCGGCAGGAACAGGCGAGCAACGTCGACGCGATGGTGCGCGACCTGTCGGAGCTGAAGGTCGGCGACCCGGTCGTCCATGCCCAGCACGGCATCGGCCGCTACATGGGCCTCGTGTCGATGGATCTCGGCGAAGGCGAGACCGAATTCCTGCATCTCGAATACGCGGGCGACAGCAAACTCTACGTGCCCGTCGCGCAACTGCACGTGATCTCGCGCTACAGCGGCGCCGATCCCGACAGCGCGCCGCTGCACGCGCTCGGCTCCGGCCAGTGGGAGCGTGCGAAGCGCAAGGCCGCGCAGCAGATCCGCGACACGGCCGCCGAACTGCTGAACCTGTACGCGCGCCGCGCGGCCCGCGAAGGCCACGCGTTCTCGCTCGACCCGCGCGATTACGTGAAATTCGCGGAAAGCTTCGGCTTCGAGGAAACGCCCGACCAGGCCGCGGCGATCGCGGCCGTGATCGGCGACATGACGAGCGGCAAGCCGATGGACCGCCTCGTGTGCGGCGACGTCGGCTTCGGCAAGACCGAGGTCGCGCTGCGCGCGGCGTTCATCGCAGTGCTGGGCGGCAAGCAGGTCGCGCTGCTGTCGCCGACCACGCTGCTCGCCGAGCAGCACACGCAGACCTTCGCCGACCGCTTCGCGGACTGGCCGGTGCGGATCGTCGAGCTGTCGCGCTTCAAGACCGCGAAGGAAGTGAACGCGGCGATCGCGCAGATCAACGAAGGCAGCGTCGACATCGTGATCGGTACGCACAAGCTGCTGTCGTCGGACGTGCAGTTCAAGCGGCTCGGCCTCGTGATCATCGACGAGGAACACCGCTTCGGCGTACGCCAGAAGGAAGCGCTGAAGGCGCTGCGCGCGGAGGTCGACGTGCTGACGCTCACCGCGACGCCGATCCCGCGCACGCTCGGGATGGCGCTCGAAGGGCTGCGCGACTTCTCGGTGATCGCGACCGCGCCGCAGAAGCGGCTCGCGATCAAGACCTTCGTGCGGCGCGAGGAGGAAAGCGTGATCCGCGAGGCGATGCTGCGCGAGCTAAAGCGCGGCGGCCAGGTGTATTTCCTGCACAACGAGGTCGAGACGATCGAGAACCGCAAGGCGATGCTCGAGGCGCTCGTGCCCGAGGCCCGCATCGTGATCGCGCACGGCCAGATGCACGAGCGCGAACTCGAACGCGTGATGCGCGATTTCGTCGCGCAGCGCGCGAACGTGCTGCTGTGCACGACCATCATCGAGACCGGCATCGACGTGCCGAGCGCGAACACGATCATCATGCACCGCGCGGACAAGTTCGGCCTCGCGCAGCTGCACCAGCTGCGCGGCCGTGTCGGCCGCTCGCACCACCAGGCCTATGCGTACCTGCTGGTCCACGATCCGCAGTCGCTCACCAAGCAGGCGCAGCGCCGGCTCGAGGCGATCCAGCAGATGGAGGAACTCGGTTCGGGCTTCTATCTCGCGATGCACGACCTCGAGATCCGCGGCACCGGCGAAGTGCTCGGCGACAAGCAGTCGGGCGAGATCCACGAGATCGGCTTCCAGCTCTACACGGACATGCTGAACGACGCGGTGAAGGCGCTGAAGAACGGCAAGGAGCCCGACCTCACCGCCCCGCTCGCCGCGACGACGGAAATCAACCTGCATGCGCCCGCGATCCTGCCGGCCGACTACTGCGCGGACGTGCAGGAGCGGCTGTCGCTGTACAAGCGGCTCGCGAACTGCGAGCACGGCGACGCGATCGACGGCATCCAGGAGGAACTGATCGACCGCTTCGGCAAGCTGCCGCCGCAGGCGCATGCACTCGTCGAGACACACCGGCTGCGGATCGCCGCGAAGCCGCTCGGCATCGTGAAGATCGATGCGAGCGAAGTCGCGATCGGGCTGCAGTTCGAGCCGAATCCGCCGATCGATCCGATGCGGATCATCGACATGGTGCAGAAGCATCGCCACATCAAGCTCGCGGGGCAGGACAAGCTGCGCATCGAGACGCGCTCGCCCGATCTCGCGATCCGCGTGTCGACGATCAAGGAAACGCTGCGCGCGCTCGGCCCGAAACAGGGCGCGGCCGCCGCGGCGCGCTGACGCGATACCGACGGGCGCGACGTTGCTGCACCGCATCGCGCCCGACGAAGGCGGGCCAGCGCGTTTTTGAGTATGATTTTCCCATTCATCCGACGGAGTTTTGCCATGTCCACTCTCGACGCGACGGCGCCGTCCGCCGCAACCCGGGGCGACGAATCGCTCGTCAGCCTGCCGTGGGTCAAGCAACTGGTGTCGATGGACACGACGAGCCGCGTGCCGAACCTCGGCCTGATCGAAACGGTGCGCGACGCACTCGCCGCGAAAGGCATCGCGTCGACGATCACGCATGATCCGCGCGAAGGCTGGGCAAACCTGTTCGCGACCGTGCCCGCGCACGACGGCTCGACCAACGGCGGCATCGTGCTGTCGGGGCATACCGACGTCGTGCCGGTCGACGGCCAGCAATGGGACAGCAACCCGTTCGCGCCGGAGATTCGCGACGGCCGCCTGTACGGCCGCGGCACCTGTGACATGAAGGGCTTCATCGGCGCGGCGCTCGCGCTGCTGCCCGAGATGCAGGCGACGAAGCTCGCGAAGCCGATCCATTTCGCGCTGTCCTACGACGAGGAAATCGGCTGTGCGGGCGCGCCGCTGATGATCGCCGACCTCGTGAAGCGCGGCGTGCAGCCGTCCGGCTGCATCGTCGGCGAGCCGACCAGCATGCGGCCGATCATCGCGCACAAGGGCATCAACGCATACCGCTGCTGCGTGCGCGGCCACGCGGCGCACTCGTCGCTGACGCCGAAGGGGCTCAACGCGATCGAGTATGCGGCGCGCCTCATCTGCCATATCCGCGACATCGCCGAGCGCTTCCGTGCCGAAGGCCCGTTCGACGAACTGTACGACGTGCCGTTCACGACCGCGCAGACAAGCACGATCCAGGGCGGCAACGCGATCAACACCGTGCCGGCCGAGTGCCGCTTCGACTTCGAATTCCGCAACCTGCCGACGCTCGATCCCGAGCAGATCTTCACGCGCATCGAAGCGTATGCGCAGGAAACGCTGTTGCCGCAGATGCTGCGCGAGCATCCGAATGCCGCGATCGAGTTCTCGAAGATCGCCGCGGCACCCGGCCTCGACGCGACCGAACAGGCCGCGATCACGCAGCTCGTGCGCGCGCTGACGGCCGACCAGGACAAGCGCAAGGTCGCGTACGGCACCGAGGCCGGGCTGTTCGCACGCGCGGGCATCCCGAGCGTCGTGTGCGGGCCCGGCAACATCGAGCAGGCGCACAAGCCGAACGAGTACGTCGAGCTTGCGCAGCTCGCCGCCTGCGAGCAGTTCCTGCGCAAGTTCATCCGCAGCATGTCGGTCGACGCGCACTGACTGCCTCCCGCCACGCCGGCCCGCGTGTGCGGGCCGGCCCACTCCGCCACCCGCCACGTCATGTCGACTGAACAACAGGGCACCGCCCATACGACGATCGACGGCGAGCCGATTCCGACGCTCGACGAAATCGCCGCGCAGCATTTCGCGTTGTCGCCGTGGGTCGCGCGCACGCCCGTGTTCGAGCGCGCCGACCTGCCGTCCCTCGAGGGCACGCACGTCAACTTCAAGTTCGAGCTGTTGCAGGCGAGCGGCAGCTTCAAGGCGCGCGGTGCGTTCACGCACCTGCTCGCACTCGACGAGGCGCGCAAGAACGCGGGCGTCACCTGCGTGTCGGCCGGCAATCACGCGGCGGCCGTCGCGTATGCGGCGATGCGGCTCGGCAGCAGCGCGAAGGTCGTGATGTTCCACACCGCGAGCCCGACGCGCATCGCGCAATGCAAGCAGTACCACGCGGAAGTCGTGCTCGCGGGCAGCGCATCGCAGGCCTTCGATCTCGTGCGACGCATCGAGGCCGAGGAAGGCCGTTTCTTCATCCATCCGTTCAACGGTTATCACACGATCCTCGGCACCGCGACGCTCGGCTACGAATGGGCGACGCAGACGCCCGACCTCGACGCGGTGATCGTGCCGATCGGCGGCGGCGGGCTCGCGGCCGGCATGGCGACCGCGCTGCGGCTCGCGAATCCGCGCGTGCACGTGTACGGCGTCGAGCCGGAAGGCGCTGACGCGATGAGCCGCAGCTTCGCGGCGAACCACACGATCAAGATGGGCGCGATGCAGACCATCGCCGATTCGCTGATGGCGCCGCATACGGAGGAATACAGCTACCAGCTGTGCCGGCGCCACATCGACCGCATCGTCACCGTGTCCGACGACGCGCTGCGCGCCGCGATGCTGTTCCTGTTCTCGCACCTGAAGCTGTCGGTCGAACCGGCGTGCGCGGCCGCGCTCGCGGCACTGCTCGGCCCGCTGCGCGAAACGCTGCAGGGCAAGCGCGTCGGCGTGCTGCTGTCGGGCACGAACACCGATCCCGGCACGCTCGGCATGCATCTCGCCCACGCGAAACTGCAGCACTGACGCCACATCGGACACCCGCGCCCAACCTAGGGTTATCCCCAGATTATGTTGACAGCCCTGTTGATAACCCGCCGGACAAGCACGCAAGTGGTTGAGCGCGCAGCGTTTTGCGCGCGCGAAGGTCGATCGTCACGAAATGGGCAGATGCGGCCGCTGGTTGCATGCGCGGCGGCGCTCGCGCTGCTCGCCGGCTGCGCGACGGCGCCCTCGCCCGTCGCGCAGCCGGCGTCCTGCACGCTACCGGGCGAAAGCCGCATGCTGCAGGCCGACCTGCTGTTCGGGCGCGACATCACGGGGCGCGGCCCCGTCACCGACGCAGAACGCACGGCGTTCCTCGCCGATACCGTCACGCCGCGCTTCCCCGACGGCCTCACCTACTGGGACACCCACGGCCAGTGGCGCGACCGCACGACCGGCGGCGTCACGCGCGAAGACAGCTTCGTGATCCGTATCATCGCCGACGATACGCCCGACACGCGCACGCGGCTCGCCGCGATCCGGCAAGCGTACATGCAGCGCTTCCACCAGCAATCGGTCGGCATGACGGTCGTGCCGGCCTGCGCGTCGTTCTGATTCCCCCTGCTGCCGCCGGCCATTCGCGCAAAAAAACGGGCGCCCGAAAGCGCCCGTCGCATGTCTGACGAACAAAGTACCGCTTACTTGCTCTCGAACATGTCCATGATCTGCTGCTTCTCCTGCGGCGTGACGGGCGGCGGCGCGAGCCCGGCCGCACCGGCCGAACCGAGCGCGTCGTTCGCGCTGATCGCGTTCTCGGCCGGGTTGATGTCGACGTTCGCGACGAAGCCGTTGCCCGGCGTGCGATCGGCGTAGTACAGCTCGCCGTCGATCGAGGTCAGGCCGTCCGGCATCGGCATCTGCTGCTCGGGCACGCCGTTCAGCGCGGTGCGCATGTAGTTCACCCAGATCGGCAACGCGAGCTGCGCGCCGAATTCGCGGCTGCCGAGGCTCTTCGGCTGGTCGAAACCCATCCACGCAACCGCGACGAGCGACTGCTGGTAGCCGGCGAACCAGCCGTCCTTCGCGTCGTTTGTCGTACCCGTCTTGCCTTGCAGGTCGCTGCGGCCCAGCGCGTTGGTGCCCGCGCCGGTGCCGGCCGTCGCGACCGAGTGCAGCAGGCTGTTCATCACGTACGCGTTGCGGCCTTCGATCGTGCGCGGCGCCGTGCCGCCCGCGATCACCGGCTGCGCCTTCTGCAGCGGCTGGCCGCGTGCATCGTCGACTTCGGCGATCAGGTACGGATCGACCTTGTAGCCGCCGTTCGCGAACACGGCGTAACCGGTCGCGAGCTGCAGCGGCGTCACGAGGCCCGCGCCGAGCGCCATCGGCAGGTACGGCGGCGTCTTCGCCGGATCGAAGCCGAAGCGCTGCGTCACGTACTCCTGCGCATACTGCGTGCCGATCGACGCGAGGATCCGGATCGACACGAGGTTCTTCGAGCGTTGCAGGCCGGTGCGCATCGTCATCGGGCCGTCCGGCTGGTCGTCGTCCTTCGGCTCCCACGCGGTGCCGCCCGGCACGCTCGGCGGGAAGTACAGCGGCGCGTCGTTGATCATCGTCGCCGGCCCGAGCCCCTTGTCGAGCGACGCCGAGTAGATGAACGGCTTGAACGACGAGCCCGGCTGCCGCCATGCCTGCGTCACGTGGTTGAACTTGCTCTTGTTGAAGTCGAAGCCGCCGACGAGCGAGCGGATCGCGCCGTCCTGCGGCGCAATCGCGACGAGCGCGCCTTCGACCTGCGGCAGCTGCACGACCTGCCAGCCCGTCTTGCCGTCCTTCAGCACGCGCACGACCGAGCCCGGCTTGATGCGAAGCGCGTTGTTCGCGCGCGGGCCCAATGCGGCCGCCACGAAGCGCAGCCCGGCCGGCCCGATCGTCGTGGTCGCGCCGCCGACGAACTGCACCTCGACCGCGCCCGGCGACGCCGACAGCACGACCGCCGACTGCAGGTCGCCGTTGTCCGGGTGATCGGCGAGTGCATCGTCGATCGCCTCGTCGCGCTCGTCGCCGGCCGCCGGCAGGTTGATCGACGCTTCCGGCCCACGATAGCCGTGGCGGCGCTCGTAGTCGAGAATGCCGCGGCGCACGGCCTGGTACGCCGCTTCCTGGTCGGCCGAGTTGATCGTCGTCGTGACGGTCAGCCCGCGCGTATAGGTTTCGTCCTTGTACTGCTGGTACATCATCTGCCGCACCATCTCGGCGACGTATTCGCCGTGCACCGCGTACTGGTTGCCCGGCGTGCGCACGTGGATCTCTTCCTTGATCGCTTCGTCGTACTGCGGCTGCGTGATGTAGCCGACCTCGAGCATGCGCTTCAGGATGTACTCCTGACGCACCTTCGCGCGCTTCGGATTGACGACCGGGTTATACGCGGACGGCGCCTTCGGTAGCCCCGCGAGCATCGCCGCCTCAGCCAGCGTGATGTCCTTCAGGTCCTTGCCGAAATACACCCGTGCAGCGGCTGCAAAACCGTACGAACGCTGGCCCAGATAGATCTGGTTCATGTACAGCTCGAGGATCTGGTCCTTCGTCAGGGCCTTCTCGATCTTGTACGCGAGCAGCATTTCGTAGATCTTGCGCGTGTAGGTCTTCTCGCTCGACAGGAAGAAGTTGCGCGCGACCTGCATCGTGATCGTGCTCGCGCCCTGCCGCGCGCCGCCGTGCATCAGGTCGGCCACGCCCG
This sequence comes from Burkholderia sp. BCC1972, assembly GCF_905339605.1. Taxonomy (NCBI): domain Bacteria; kingdom Pseudomonadati; phylum Pseudomonadota; class Betaproteobacteria; order Burkholderiales; family Burkholderiaceae; genus Burkholderia; species Burkholderia sp. BCC1972. The sequence continues at coordinate 20,538 of NZ_CAJPGH010000034.1, forward strand.
CCCGCAGGATGCCGACGAAGTCGACGCCGCCGTGTTCGTAGAAGCGGTAGTCCTCGATCGCGAGCACGGCCTTCTTCATCACGTCGGGAATGTCCTGGAAGCGCACGAGGCTGCGGCGCTCCTCGCCGAATTCGCCGATCAGCACGTGATCGGCCGAGAACACGCGCAACGGCACCTTCGGCTGGTAGTTGGTCAGCGCATCGAGCGACGGCAGTTGCGGCGCCATCACGACCAGCGCATAGCCGACGATCAGCGCGCCGACGATCGCCAGCGTCGCGAACAGGCCGGCGAACCACAGCGCGACGCGCGAGCCGAACGTGCGGCGGCGTCCGCCGCCGCCCCCGCTGCGCTGCCGCGCGCGACGGTCGTCGTCGCGATCGTCGTCATCGGGGTAATAGGCCCCGGACGGCGAGCGGCGCAGCGAGTAGTGGGGTTCGTTCCTGTCGGAAGAAGAAGGCGGTCGTTTGATAATTGGCATGTCGGAATGGCGGGCGTACGTGGCGCCCTCGGACGCATGCGGAAATGCAAGCGGATGAATCAGAGTGGGTGCATCGAGATGCGGCTGTCACGTCGACAGACCCCGCCGCGCGGCGATCCGTTCCCGCGACGTGACAGCGCATTTTAATGAAATCGACCGGGTGGCTTCGCGATTTTTTGTAAAAATTCCCGCAATGCCGTGATTTGCGGCGCGTATTGTCGGCATCCTCGGCCTATGATGGACACGCGATATCGCGTATTACCGGCTCTTTCTTTCAGTCGCGAAAGGTTCGGCATCCGGATACACGAGCCGCTTGAACTCGCGCGTTTAAGCCGTATTTAAGTGAACCGGTGGTGTAATATCCGCCGGCTCACGCGGGTCGCAACCGGCCCGCAGCGGGCACGGCCGCGAATGCGCGGCGCCTTTAACCACGGAGGATTTCATGTCGCTTTTCGACTCTGTTTCGCGCACGATCAAAGGCCTGCTGAACGATGCGGCCGATTCGGTACAGGATCCGTCGCGCGACGCACGGCAGATCGTGCGGGAGCTCGACGACAGCATCGGCCGTGCCGAGAATTCGCTGATCGAGATCGAGGCACAGGTCGCGACGCAGCGCAGCAAGCGCGATGCGGCCGACGACAAGGTGAAGAAGTACGAGGACGGCGCGAAGCGCGCGCTGCAGTCCGGTGACGAAGCGCTCGCCCGCGAGGCCCTTGCCGCGCAGTCGAACGCGGAAGCGGAGCGCGATGCGCTCGCGGCCGAGCTGACGACGCTCGAACCGTCGGTCGACAAGCTGAAGGGGCAGATCGCCGACATGCGCCAGCGCCGCAACGACCTGAATGCGCGCTCGAACATCCTGCAGGCCAAGCAGGAAATTGCGCAGGCGAAGGACGTCGCAGCCAGCGCGCTGGGCGGCATCGGCGGCAAGAACCTGTCCGAGGATTTCCAGAAGCTCGAGGACAAGGTCGCGCTGCAGAACGCCCGCTCGGACGCCCGCCTGAATTCGGCCGATACGTCGAGCGGCAAGGCGCTCGACGACAAGCTCGCCGCGCTGAACAAGGGCCCATCGGTCGAGGATCGCCTCGCCGCGCTGAAGAAGCAGCTCGATACGCCCGCGCAGTAACGGCCACTGCGGGCAACCGCGCCGCGGCCCGGCCCCGGGCGCGCGGCGCGAACCGATTGTCAGGAGACGGGCGCCTGCGCCCGGTTCGACCATGAAGAAATCTCTCGCCGCACTCGGCCTCTCGCTGATGTTGCTGTCGTCCGCCGCGTTTGCGGTCCCGTCGCTGCAGCAGGTCGAGCAATCGATCGCGCAGCGCAACTGGCAGCAAGCCGACACACAGCTGTCGCAAGTCATCGACGCCCATCCGAACAACGCGCATGCGCGCTACCTGTATGCGCAGGTGCTGGACCGCGAAGGCCGCGCGTCCGACGCGCTCGCGCAACTGGAGCGCGCCAAGTCGCTCGACCCGCAACTGAAGTTCACCGACGCGTCGCGCTTCGCACAGACCGAGTCGCGCATTCGCGCCGACGCCGCGCGCGTGAGCGGCAATGCGCCGACGGCCACGCAGGCCGGCACGCTGCAGCCGGGGCTCGCGCCCGCCGTACCGGCCGAAAAACACGGCCCGTCGACCGGCATGTGGATCGGCCTCGGGCTGATCGTCGCGGTCATCGCGCTGGTGCTGCGCTGGACGCTGCGGCGCGCGCGCACGGCCGACGACGGCCGCGCTGACGACGAACGCCGCACGCAGCTCAAGCGCGCGACCGACGTACTGAACGACATCCGTCCGCTGAAACTCGATGCGAAGCTGTCGACGGCGCCCGGCGCCGCGGCGCTCGTCGGTGAAATCGAAGCGATCGAGACCGACGCGCGCACGCTCGTCGAGGCGCTGTCGAACGGCAAGAATCCGGTGCCGCCGTATCGCGTCGACGAACTCGAACAGCGCCATGCGAGCGTGAAGGCGCGTGTCGAGGGCCGCCCCGACCCGGCCGCACAACCCGCGGCACCGGCGAACGGCAGCGGCTCCGTGTACGCACAGGAAGCCGATCGCATGACGGGCGCGCAGGGCCAGCCCTACCCGCCGCAACCGTATCCGCAACAGCAGCCGCCCGTCGTGATCCAGCAAGGCGGCGGCGGTTTCGGCGGCGGGATGGGCGGGCTGCTGACCGGCGTGCTGCTCGGCGAGGCGATGTCGGGCGGCCGCGAGCGCGTGGTCGAACGCGACGTGATCGTCGACGGCGAGCGCCGCCGGCAGGAAACCGACCCGGGCGTCGACCTCGGCCGCGGCGACACGTCGAACTGGAGCGACGGCAACAGCGGCGGCGGCGGCATGGACCTCGGCAGCAACGACGACGGCTGGACCGACGACAACTCTTGATGGTGCGCAGCGCGTCTGAACGCGCTGCCGCGCACGCCCCGCTCCCCTGCCTGGCCGGTCGCGCCGACGCGCGAATTTGTCAATCATTTCAAGATGGACTACCGGCAATGGGGAGCGTTCGCTATCATGCGGCCATCGGCGTGCCACCGACCCTCATTCGACGCAATGCAATCCTGCGCGTCGCGGCATGCCTCCCCACGCCCCAACCAGGAGAAAGCCGCTCATGAGCATCATCAAGGAATTCAAGGAGTTCGCCGTCAAGGGCAACGTGATGGATCTCGCCGTCGGTGTGATCATCGGCGGCGCGTTCTCGAAGATCGTCGATTCGATCGTGAAAGATCTCATCATGCCGGTCATCGGCGTGGTGACCGGCGGTCTGGATTTTTCGAACAAGTTCGTTCTGCTCGGCACCATCCCCCCGACGTTCAAGGGTAATCCCGATTCGTTCAAGGACCTGCAGGCCGCCGGCGTCGCCGCATTCGGTTACGGCTCGTTCATCACCGTGGCGATCAATTTCGTCATCCTCGCGTTCATCATCTTCATGATGGTGAAATTCATCAACAAGCTGCGCAAGCCGGAAGAAGCCGCCCCGGCCGCGACGCCGGAAGACACCGTGCTGCTGCGCGAGATCCGCGATTCGTTGAAGCAGCGCTGAGCGTCGAACGCTCCGCCCGCCAGGCCCGCCGCGTGCGGGCCTTTTTATTGCGCGCGCGGTGCACCGCCGCATGCGGCCCATCTCACTTTTTTGTGACGGGCGAATGCACGCGCGGGGAAAGCAGGTCTATGATGGAGACTAAACGACAGTACGGGCGCCAAGACGCTGGCTGTGTCGATCATGGCGAGCAGGTCGACGGGAGACATTGATCGTCGTACTGCACGAATGCAGCATTTTCGTGTGCTATAAAGGATCGACATGCGGCGTACATAGCCGGGAGTGGGTCGCATGAAAGTGCCGCATTTCTTGCAATTGTTTTTGAGGCGAGTGTTTATGTCCTTCCCGAAAAAACGTCGGCGTGCGCAACAGGATGGCCAGGAGTCATTCCTCGCGGTCCTGCGCCACTCGAAACCGTTTGCTCAACTCGACACCAAGATTGCCCGCGCCCGTGCGCAGGACGAACCCGTCCTCTATGCGCATGTGCTGCCCGGTCTCGACGTGCTCCTGTGCAGCGTGCGCGGTGCCCAACCGCCCTATCCGGCGATCGCCGAACTGCGCAAGCGCTGCATCGAATCGATCGCCAATGCGCTCGAGCAGCCGCTCGACGGCCTCGAAAACGGCGGCTACTGGTACGAGGCGAACGGCTTCGGCTTCCTCGTCTTCGCGAGCCGTGCGCGTGCGCGCATCCTGCCCGAGTTTGGTGCAGGCACGAAAGCGAGCCTGCGCGGCGGGCTCGGCCGCCAGAACGCCGGCGACACGACACCCCGTTCGCTCGGCTGATCAATCAGTCCTCCGATGGGCCGCCTCCGGGCGGCCCATCTGCCATTCACGCACCCCGCTTGCCCGTCACGACGCCTGCCGACGGCCGTTGCCCGGCCGCACGATGTCGATGAATGCGGCGAAATCGGCGCCGGCGAGCCCTTGCGCGGCACCGAGCCGCAACACCTGCTGGACGGTGGCCGACACGGGCATCACCGCGCCCGTGTCGCGTGCGGCGTCGGCGATTGCATCGACATCCTTCTGGAACGTACTGAGCGCGCCGATCGGCGGATGACCGCCCGACGTCATGCGCGGCACGAACGTCTGCAGCAGCACCGAGTCGGCCCAGCCGCCGGTCAGCGCCTCGGCCAGGCGCGCGGCGTCGATACCGCTCGCCTGCGCGAGACCGACGGCCTCGGCGATGGCCGTGACCGTCGCGGTGACGATCGCCTGGTTGCACAGCTTCGCCGTCTGGCCCGCACCGGCGTCGCCCATGTGCGTGATGCGCGACGCGTACGTGTCGATCAGCGGGCGCACCGCGTCGAGATCGGTTGCACGGCCGCCGGCCATCACCGCGAGCGTGCCGGCCTGCGCGCCCGGCACGCCGCCGGACACCGGCGCATCGACCCAGCCGACGCCGAGTGCAGCGGCACGCGCCGCATAGTCGCGCGTCGCCGCAGGCGGAATGCTCGAATGATCGGCGATGCGCAGCAGTCGGCGCGCTGCGGCATCGCCCGAGAGCAACCCGTGCTCGCCGAACACGACGTCGCCGACCGCCCGGCTGTCGAGCACGCACACGAATACCGTATCGACCCGTTCGGCCAGCTCGCGCGGCGTGCCGACCACCTGCGCGCCGTCCTTGACCAGTGCCTCTGCCTTGTCGCGCGAGCGATTCCACACGCTGACGCGATGCCCTGCCGCCAGCAAATGCCGAATCATCGGCGCGCCCATCAATCCCGGTCCGCAAAATCCGACTTCCACGATGCTCCTCGTCTCCGATATGGGTTGCACTTGCCGCCCATCATACCTATCACTCAAGAAGCCGGGCACGCACGGCACCGTAGCGGGACCGCTTCGGGACCGCGCCTTGCACCGGCAATACAGACCGATATCCCAGGGAGCGAATCATGAGCGACCACGTGTACAAGATGATCGAACTGACCGGTTCGTCGCGGCAATCGAGTGACGACGCGATCCGCAACGCGATCTCGAAAGCCGGCAAGACGCTGCACAACCTGCACTGGTTCCAGGTGACCGAAACGCGCGGCCACATCGAAGGCGACCAGGTCGTGCACTGGCAGGTCACGCTGAAGGTCGGCATGCGCATCGACGACTGACGCGCCGCACGCGGCGCCCCCTGCCGGACGCCGGATGCGTGCAATGCGCATCCGCGCGGCGCCGCGCCCACCTGCTTTTCGCCCCGTTCAGGCCCCTTGTCGCGGCCCGGCCGGCCGGCATCCGCGGGTATCCATCTCTTGACGCTGATTTTCGTTCATATTAAAAACGATATACCCACCCCATCCCTCGATCAGCCCAGCTATATAAACCGGAGATAACATGAGTCAGCAACGCGAGGCGATCGACACGTACCTCTTGCGCGTCTTGCACACCTTGTTGATGGAGCGCAGCGTCACGCGCGCGGCCGTCAAACTGAACCAGTCGCAACCGGCGATCAGCGCCGCGCTGCGGCGCCTGCGCGACATTACCGGCGATCCGCTGCTGGTGCGCGGCAAATCCGGCATGGTGCCGACCGAATACGGGCTGCGCCTGCTCGAGCCGGTGCAGAACGCACTGCGTGAAATCGAGCGCATCAAGTTCCAGCAGCACAACTTCGACCCGGCCACGTCGATCCGCTGCTACCGGATCGGCTGCCCCGACTACCTGAACGTGCTGTTCGTGCCGACCGTCGTCGAGCGCTTCCGCCTGGCCGCGCCGAATGCGACGCTCGAGTTCCACTCGCTCGGCCCCGCGTTCGACTACGAGCTCGCGCTGGAAGACGGCAAGCTCGACATCGTCGTCGGCAACTGGCCCGAGCCGCCCGAGCAGCTGCACCTGTCGAACCTGTTCGTCGACGAAATCGTCTGCCTGATGAGCAACACGCACCCGTTCGCGAAGCGCGGCGGGCTCACGCTCGACCAGTACCTGAACGCGCCGCATCTCGCGCCGACGCCGTACTCGGTCGGCCAGCGCGGCGCGATCGACGTGCATCTCGCGCGCGAACGGCTCAAGCGCCACGTGGTCGTCACGCTGCCGTACTTCAACCTCGCGCCGTACGTGCTCGTGAAGTCGGACCTGATCTTCACGACGACGCGCCTGTTCGCCGATCACTACGCGAAGTTCCTGCCGCTGTCGGTCGTGCCGGCGCCGCTCGACTTCCCGCCGATGCAGTACTACCAGCTGTGGCACGAGCGCTGCCATTACTCCGACGAAGTGCGCTGGCTGCGCAGCCTCGTCGCCGAAGCCACCCGCACGCTGATCGAGGCGTAGCGGCTACGCCGCCCGCGCCGTCGTGGCACGCGACACCTCGCGGCACGACGACGGCCGGCGGCACCCCTGCAAGGCGGCCGACTGACGATGTCAGCGTTGCCTAGCGCGACGCCTCGACGAGCGCATGTGCAAGCGCGTTGTGACGCTCGATGACAGGCGGCAGATCGAGCGTCGCCAACCGCCCTTCCCGCACCACCACCTTCCCGTTCACCACCGTGTATGCCGTCTGCGACGGCGCGCAGAACACGAGCGCCGCCACCGGATCGTGCAGTGCGCCCGCGAACAGCGGCTGGCGCAGGTCGAACGCGGCGAAGTCCGCGGCCATGCCGGGCTTCAGCGCGCCGATGTCGTCACGGTTCAGCACCTTCGCACCACCGAGCGTCGCGATCTCGAGCGCTTCGCGCGCGGTCATCGCATCGGGCCCGAAGCCGACCCGCTGCAGCAGCAGCGCCTGCCGCACTTCCGCGACCATCTGCGCGCCATCGTTCGACGCGGACCCGTCGACGCCGAGGCCGACCGGCACGCCCGCGAGACGCATCTTCTTCACCGGTGCGATACCCGACGCGAGCCGCATGTTCGAGCACGGACAGTGCGCGACGCCCGTGCCGGTGCGCGCGAACAGGCCGATGCCCGCGTCGTCGAGCTGCACGCAGTGCGCATGCCACACGTCGTGGCCGACCCAGCCGAGATCTTCCGCATATTCGGCCGGCGTCATCCCGAACTTCTCGCGGCTGTACGCGATGTCGTTGACGTTCTCCGCGAGGTGCGTATGCAGCGACACACCGTATTCGCGCGCGAGCACGGCCGCGTCGCGCATCAGCTCGCGGCTCACCGAGAACGGCGAGCACGGCGCGACCACCACGCGCAGCATCGCGTAACGGCCCTCGTCGTGATAGGTCTCGATCAGGCGCTGCGTGTCGCGCAGGATGTCGGGCTCGCGCTCGACGACCGAATCGGGCGGCAGCCCGCCGTCGCGCTGGCCGACGCTCATCGAGCCGCGGCTCGCGTGAAAGCGCATGCCGATCCGCTGCGCGGCGCCGATGCTGTCGTCGAGCCGGCTGCCGTTCGGATAGATGTACAGGTGGTCGCTCGACGTCGTGCAGCCGGACTGCAGCAGCTCGGCCATCGCGGTCAGCGTCGAAACCTCGATCATCTCGGGCGTCAGGTGCGCCCAGATCCGGTACAGGTTCGTGAGCCAGCCGAACAGCTCGGCGTTCTGCGCCGCGGGCACCGCGCGCGTGAGGCTCTGGTACATGTGGTGGTGCGTGTTCACAAGCCCCGGGATCACGAGGTGGCCGCGCAGGTCGAGCACTTCGTCGGCCGTGTCGGGCAGTTCGGCGCTCGGGCCGACCGCGACGATCCGGTTGTCTTCGATGTAGAGCCCCGCGTCGCGCAGCTCGCGGCGCGTGTCGTCCATGGTCACGAGCACGTCGGCGTGCTTGACCAGCAGGGTCTTCGGGCGGGATGAGGAGGTGTTCGGCGCGCGTGCGCCAGCGTGCTGCTCGAGGTTCATGCGTTCTCCGCGTCGGTCTGCCCCCAGGGGCTGCCTGGAGGCGGTCACACTCGTTCGAACGCTGAATCGCGGCACGCCCCGGTGCCTGCGTCCGTTCGAACGCCCTGGCCCGGTTACCCGGCGTGCTCGCCGTCTTCGGGGTACGCGCGGGCCACTGGCCGACGCGCACGGCGGGAGGATCGCCCAAGCGCGCGCCGCACACAATGCGCAATCCGGAATACCGTCCTTCAGGGATTCGGTATGGTACGCCGCCGGGCGCCCGACAACCGCGCCCGAAGCCGTGTCCGGCGTGCCGTCGACAGCCGCTCATGCGCGGCGCATTATCTTTGATATCGCGCCCGTATTTGCGCAGGGAACCTTTTTACAATGCCTGCACGGCGCTCGCTTCAATCTCGCCGACGGGTATGTAGCCACGTGACGTGGAGCCTCGATCCGCCGCATAGTCAATGGATCGAGTCGCCGCCGAACCTCGCATTCACACAAGGACACAACGAATGGGAAAGCTCACTACCCACGTACTCGATACGGCGCACGGCCGTCCCGGCGCGGCAATCAAGGTGGACCTCTACGCGCTCGACGGCGAATCGCGCCGCGCGATCAAGACCGTGCTGACCAATAGCGACGGCCGCTGCGACGAACCGCTGCTCGAAGGCGCCGCGCTCGCCGCCGGCGAATACGAACTCGTGTTCCATGCCGGCGACTACTTCGCGTCGCTCGGCGTGAAGGTACCCGAACCCCGCTTCGTCGACCGCGTCGTACTCCGCTTCGGCATCGCCGACACCGGCTCGCACTACCACGTGCCGCTGCTCGTGTCGCCGTGGTCGTACAGCACCTATCGCGGCAGCTGACATTCGAATCAGCGCCCGCATCAAACAAACGATTTGAGTCTGGAGGAGTTTCATGGAAGGCTTCATCACCGACTGGCTGAACCTCGCGCTGCGATGGCTGCACGTCATCGTCGCCATTGCGTGGATCGGCGAGTCCTTCTATTTCGTCGCGCTCGACAACAGCCTGAAACCGCCGACCGACCCGAACCAGCGCAAGCGCGGTGTGTTCGGCGAGCTGTGGCACGTCCACGGCGGCGGTTTCTACAACATGCAGAAGTACACGGTCGCCCCGCCGGAAATGCCCGATGACCTGCACTGGTCGAAGTGGCCGTCGTACACGACCTGGCTGTCGGGCTTCTCGCTGTTCTTCGTGCTGTACCTGCTCGCGCCGAACACGTACCTGATCGACAAGAGCGTGCTCGACATGGGCCCGGTCGTCGCCGTCGCATCCGCACTCGGCTTCCTCGCGGCCGGCTGGATCGTCTACGACTCGCTGTGCCGCATCCTCGGCACCAACGACCGCGTGCTCGGCATCTGCGTGGGCCTCTACGTCGTCGTCGCCGCGTACCTCGCATGCCACATCTTCTCGGGCCGTGCCGCCTACCTGATCGTCGGCGCGATGCTCGCGACGATCATGTCGGCGAACGTGTTCTTCGTGATCATCCCCGGCCAGCGCAAGATGGTCGACAAGATGCTCAAGGGCGAAGAGCCGAACCCGATCTACGGCAAGCGCGGCAAGCAGCGCTCGGTGCACAACACGTACTTCACGCTGCCGGTCGTGTTCGCGATGCTGTCGAACCACTATGCAATGACGTACACGAACAAATTCAACTGGGTCGTACTCGTGCTGATCATGCTGGCCGGCGCGCTGATTCGCCAGTTCTTCGTGATGCGTCACCGCGGCAAGCAGCTGTGGTACCTGCCGATCGGCGGCGTCGCGCTGCTGTCGGGCGCGCTGGTGTGGACGATGCCGAAGCCGGTCGCACCGGAAGCGCAGGCCGCGAACGCGCCGAAGATCGTGATCAACGACATCATGCCGATCCTGCAGCAGCGTTGCGTCGAGTGCCACTCGTCGAAGCCGACGCTGATGGGCAGCGCACCCGCGGGCGTGATGTTCGACACGCCGGACGAAGTGTCGAAGAACGCGCAGCGTATCTACGAACAGGCCGTGCGCCTGAAGGCGATGCCGATCGGCAACGTCACGCACATGACCGACGACGAGCGCGTGAAGCTCGCCGCCTGGTTCGAGGGTGGCGCGGTCAAGTAAGCCGCCGGGCGCCGGACGGCATTCGCCGGCGCAATCCTCTCCGTTCGCGGGCCCGGTGACGGGCCCGCTTTTTTTGCGGGCCCGGAATGCGCTTCTTGCGCTAGCCGTGCAGCGCGTCGCGCTGCAGTGCGACGAGTGCCTCGAGTGCGCGCGGACCGTCGTCGAACGGTACGAAGATGTGATCGTGGTACGCGGCGGCCATCACGTTGCAGCTGATGCCCGCCGCGCCGAGTGCGCGCGCGAATGCAGCGGTGAGCCCGACGGCCGCGAGATCGGAATGCACGGTCAGCGTGATCCACGCGGCGCGGAACAGCACGGGCCACGCGTGACGTGCGGCCGTTTCCTCGTCGACCACGACCGTCAGCCCTTCCGCTTCGCGGAACGTCGCGATTACTTCGGATAGCGATACGTTTGCGCCGGACGGCAGCGACACGAACGCGAAGGCGCCAGGATGCAGTTCAGGTCGCATCGTGCGCAGCAGGACCGCGAGGTCGTTTTCAGGTTGGCTCATCGGAGGGACGTGCCCGGAAGCGGGCAAACGCGCGGTGGTGATGCGCGCACGATAGCACGCGCGCTGCCACGGCTACGCGTGCACCATCGCCGCTTCGTCCGCGAGCCAGTCGCGCAATGCGACGATGCGCGGATCATCCTGCGTGTGCGCCGGATACACGACGTGATACGCGAGCCCCGGCGCCACCTCGACATTCACGTCGAACAACCGAACGAGGCGCCCGTCGGCAAGATCGCGCGCGATCATGTGCGGCTCCGCCAGCCCGACCGTCGACCCGTCCATCACGGCCTGCACGACGTGGCTCGAATCCGGAAACGCGACACACCGGCTGTCGTCGAAACCGTCGATGCCGGCTGCGGCCATCCATGCCGACCAGCGCGGCCAGGTCACGCCGTCGACTTCGCAGTCGGCGTGGCAAAGCGTGTGACGCAACAGGTCGCGCGGCTTGCGCAACGGCGGGCCGGCCGACAACCGCGCGGGGCTGCAGATCGCGACGACCGACGTGCCGAACAGGCGCTGCGCGCACGCGTCGCGATAACGCCCGGTGCCGAAGCGGATCGCGACATCGACATCGTCGCCGTCGAAGTCGCGCAAGCGGTCGGTGATGTCGAAGGTCAGTTCGAGTGCCGGATGCGCGGCCTTGAAGCGCGGCAGGCGCGGCAGCAGCCAGTGCGTCGCGAAGCGCGCGCCGACCGACACGCGCAGTTCCGTCTGCTCGCGCGCGATCCGTCGCGCCCGCGCGGTCGCGTGCCGCAGGCCCGCCAGCGCATCGGCAGCGGCCGCAGCCAGCACCGCGCCGGCCGGCGTCAGCCGGATGTTGCGGCTCGTCCGGACGAACAATTCCATGCCGAGCTGCGCCTCGATCTCCTTGATCTGGTGACTGACGGCTGCCGGCGTCAGCCCGACCTCGTCGGCCGCCCGCGAAAAATTCAGGTGCCGCGCCGCCGCATCGAACGTTCTCAGCGCGCGCGTACCGGGCCACATGCGTTCCATCGACCTTCAAAAAGAATTTGATGACCGCTCCAAAACTACTCGCTTTTCGCGACACCATCAATCGGCAAACAATAGGTCTTCTTGAAGATGCCGCGTGCCGCCCGGCGCCCGCGGCCAACCTGGAGATTCGCCGATGACCGCAGCACCGTTCCCGTCCGTCGCCCAGATCAACGGCGTGGCCGCCACGCCCGATGCGCTCGCTGCGCTGGCATTCGCGGGCCACGCGCATTTCACCGCGATGCAGATACGCGACGGCCGCGTGCGCGGGCTCGACCTGCACCTCGCACGGTTGCGCGGCGCGTCGAACGCGCTGTTCGGTCATGCGCTGCCCGACGAGCGGATTCGCGCGTTCCTGCGCGCCGCGCTCGATTGTGCGCCGTCGGCGCTGTCGCTGACCGCGACCGTGCATGCGACGACGGGTGAATTCGTCGCGCCGCGCGACGACGAAGCGCTCGACGTGCTGGTGCGCACTGCCGCGCCGTCGTCGGGGCCGGCCGGCCCGCTCGATCTCGCGCTGTTCGAACACGAGCGCGTGCTGCCGGACATCAAGCACGTCGGCGAAGCCGCGAAGACGCACTTTCTGCGCCGCGCGGTCGCGCAAGGTTTCGACGATGCGGCGTTCGTCGATCGTCATGGGCGCATCAGCGAAGGCTCGATCTGGAACGTCGCGTTCCGGACCGGCGACGCGGTCGTATGGCCGGTGGCCGGCATGCTCGGCGGCGTCACGATGGGCATCCTGCGGCGGCAACTGGCGCGCCTCGGTATCACGCAGCACGATCGCGAAGTTACGCCGGCCGACCTGCCGTCGATGAGCGGCGCTGTCGTGATGAATTCGTGGACGCCGGGAATCGCCGTGCGCCGGCTCGGCACGGCGACGCTGCCCGATTCGTCGTCGCTCGCCGTGCTGCTGCATCGCGCATATGAACAGGAGCCGCCCGTCGCGCCGTGACACGCGCACGCCCTGCTCAACCGTCAACGGTCTCCGGCAGCCGCGCGATCACCTTGATCTCGAACTGGAAGCCGTACAGCCAGGTCACGCCGACGGCAGTCAGCGTCGGATGCGGGGCATCGCCCCAGTATTCGGGAACGATCTCCCAGATCCGCTCGAACATCGCTTCCGGATCGACGAGGAACACCGTCACGTCGACGACGTCGTCGAACGTGCAGCCGGCCGCGCGCAGCACCGCCTTCAGGTTGTCGAACGCGCGGCGGACCTGCGCGCCCAGCTCCGGCTCGGGCGAGCCATCGTCGCGGCTGCCGACCTGCCCGGACACGAACAGGAAGCCGTTCGAGCGCACCGCCGGCGAATAACGGTTGCGGTCGTACAGCGCCTGGCGACCGGGCGGAAAAACTACGCTACGCTTTGCCATTCGACACCTCCATCAGTCTGCGGGGCGAAGCCGCCCCTGTATCAACGATGAAGGCACTTTAAGGACCGTTGCGCGGCGGATAAACCGGCAACCTTGTCCAACACTGTTTGCGCTCTCCAAACAATGTCCGAGCGACGCGGAGCCCTGACCCGATGGATCGATTCGACGCAATGCAGGCGTTCGCCCGCGTGGTGGAAGCCGGCAGCTTCACGAAAGCGGCCGACACGCTGCACATGAGCCGCACCACCGTCACGCAACTGGTGCAGCAACTCGAAGCGCGGCTGCGCGTGAAGCTGTTCAACCGCACGACACGCAAGGTCGTGGTCACAGCCGACGGCGCCGCGTACTACGACCGCGTCGTGCGCCTGCTGGCCGACATGGATGACGCCGAAACGAGCCTGTCCGCTGCGTCGGCGTCGCCGAGGGGGCGGCTGCGCGTGGATGTACCAAGCCCGTTCGCGCGCCTGATCCTGATCCCCGCGCTGCCCGCGTTCCATGCGCGCTATCCGGACCTCCAGCTCGACATGGGCGTAAGCGACCGCGTGGTCGACGTAATCGGCGAGAACGTCGACTGCGTCGTGCGCGGCGGCGAGCCGACCGACCGCTCGCTGGTCGCGCGCCGCGTCGGCGACCTGCGGCTTGGCGTGTACGCATCGCCGGCCTATCTCGCGCGCGCCGGCACACCGACGCATCCGGGCGAACTCGAAGATACGCATCACCGCATCGTCGGGTTTCTGTGGGCGCGCACCGGCAAGGCATTGCCGTTTGCGATGGCGCGTGACGGCGAGCAGATCACCGTACGCGGACGCTACGTGCTGGCTGTCGACGACGGCAATGCGTATCTCGAAGCCGGTCTCGCAGGGCTCGGCATCCTGTGGCTGCCCGACTACATGGCCACCGCGTATCGCACGCGTGGCGAACTGGTGCCGCTGTTCGAGCAATGGCAGCTCGAACCGATGCCGATGTACGTCGCGTTCCCGCCGAACCGGCACGTCAGCGCGAAGCTGCGCGTGTTCGTCGAGTGGGTCGCCGACCTGATGGCGCAGCATGCTCCGGTCGCGAACCGGCGCCGCGGCGGCAGTTCGCGCGACACGAGCAAAACCGTCGCAACCTGAATCGAGAGAAAGCGGCCGCACATAAAAAAACCCGCGCACCTTGCGCGGGCTTCGGCAGACAGGCAGACAGCCGGTCAGTCGCGCGTACGCCGCCGACTCAGGCCGTCAGCGCATGCAGCGCTTCGTCGGTGAGCCACAGCGATTCCTGCAGATCCTGTTCGTTCAGGTTCAGGCCGTCACCGCCGCGATCGACGACGATGAAGTCGCTTACGCCGCCGAGCGCGATCAGCGGGTGATGCCACACGCCCTTCGCGTAGTTGACGCCCTGCCAGCCGCTCGTCACGAATGCACGGATCTTCGCCGGATCGAGATCGCCCGCGGGCGCGACGACGACGAGATACGGCTGGTCGTTCAGCGGCACGAACGCCTGGCTGCCGAGCGGGTGCCGCTCCAGCATCTTCACTTCGAACGGCAGCGTGCGCGGCTGGCCGCGGAACAGGTTGACGAGCGTGCGGCCGTCTTCGTCGGTCACGTCGACTTTCGCGAGATCGTGAAAGCGGATCGTCGTGCCGAGGTTGATCGGGATCTGCTTCGCCCCGTCCGTTTCGATCACGTCGCCGAACGGCGCGAAGGCTTCCTTGGTCAGCGGTTCGATGGCCAGCGTCTTCATTTGTCGAGCGTCCCCCACAGACGCAGGCGCGACACGCCGCCGTCCGGAATGATGTTCAGTCGCACGTGCGTGACAGGGCCGAGCGACGCGATGTCGTGATCGAAATAATGCTGCTTGTCCATCTGCAGCTTCTGTTCGCCGAGCAGCACCGGCCAGAACATCGACTGCGTGATCAGCGAGCTGTCCGTGCCGCCCGACACGTAGGCGGCCTGGATCGAGCAGCGGTCCGGGTAGTTGCCCTTGAAGAACGCGGTATCGACTTCGATCTTGCGGATCACGCCC
Organism: Burkholderia sp. BCC1972; assembly: GCF_905339605.1. Taxonomy (NCBI): domain Bacteria; kingdom Pseudomonadati; phylum Pseudomonadota; class Betaproteobacteria; order Burkholderiales; family Burkholderiaceae; genus Burkholderia; species Burkholderia sp. BCC1972. The sequence goes on from NZ_CAJPGH010000034.1 coordinate 35,783, forward strand.
GGCTGCGCGAGCGCGATGATCGCCCAATCGTTGCCCGGTTCGCGGCGGCGGCGGGTTTCCCAGCCGTCGCCCATGTTCACGCCGCGGCCCGGCAGCAGCAGGTTCGACGCAACGCCGAAGTGCTGGTTGTTGGCAGTCACGACGTAACCGCCGTTTTCCATCGCCGCGAGGTCGAACTGCTCGGTCGCGCTCGCGCCGGCCCAGTCGAGCTGCGGCTGGCCGTACACGCGCAGGCGCGCAATGCCGCCGTCCGGGTAGATGTTCACGCGCAGGTGCGTGAACGCACGCGCATCGCTCGCCTCGACGTAGTGATGGCTGTTGCCCTGCAGCGTCGTCGACGGGACGATCTCGACCCACTCGGTCGCATGCGTCGGCGCGCCGTCGGCCACGAATGCGGCCTCGATCGACGCGGCCGGCGGGAAGTTGCCGGTGAAGTGGCTCGTGTCGATGTCGAAGCCCTTGATCACGCCCGGGCGCGCGAGCTTGACGATGCACCAGTCGTAGCCCGTCGTGCGTTTGCGGCGCGTTTCCCAGCCGTCCATCCACTTGCCGTGGTCGTCGTACTTGCCGGGAATGAAGACGGCCGGCTCGGGGTTCAGCATCCGGTCCTTCGGCGCGAAGAAATCGTCGCTGGCCTCGAGCGCCTGCGCACCGAGACGCGGGTCGGCAAGATTCACGTAGCGCCGCGTGAAATCGGGTGCGTTGGGATCGAGAAGCGGAACAGCCATGATGTTTCCTTGTTTCAGTGAGGCGATCGGGCCGCCGCGACGCAGCAGGCCATGGTACGGGGTCAGGCGTCGATCAGGTCGTCGAGGCGGAAGCGCGCGATCCGGTAGATCTGGTCGAGGCTCGTACGCAGTTCCTCGGCGCGCGAATGATTCACGCGCGACTCGAAGTTCGCGATGATGCCGTGACGGTCGTAGCCGCGCACCGCGAGGATGAACGGGAAGCCGAACTTCTCGCGATACGTGCGGTTCAGCGTCAGCAGCTTGTCGAACTCTTCCTGGGTGCACTGGTCGAGGCCCGCGCCGCTCTGCTCGCGCGTCGACTCGGCCGTCAGCTCGCCGCGCACGGCGGCCTTGCCGGCCAGCTCCGGGTGAGCGTTGATCAGTGCGAGCTGGCGCGCTTCGCCGCTCGCCTCCACCGCACCCGACATCGTCTCGTGCAGCGCGTCGATGCTCGCGAACGGCCGCTGGCCCGCGGCGACCTCGGCCACCCACGGCGAATGTTCGAAGATCCCGGACAGCGCCGCGACAAATGCGCTCGGCGCCATCGTGTTCAGTTGTTCCAACGTGTAGCGCATCGCCTTCATGCTTTCCCTTCGTTTTGATGATTGGGCTGATACGGATGATGTTCACGCCAGTGACGCGCGATATCGACACGGCGCGTCACCCATACGCGATCGTGCTTCTCGATGTGATCGAGGAAACGCTGCAGCCCGCGGAACCGGCCCGGCCGGCCGAGCAGCCGGCAGTGCATGCCGATCGACAGCATCTTCGGCGCCTCGTCGCCCTCCGCGTACAGCACGTCGAATGCGTCGCGCAGGTAGTCGAAGAAGTGATCGCCGGTGTTGAAGCCCTGCGGCGTCGCGAAGCGCATGTCGTTCGTGTCGAGCGTGTACGGGACGATCAGTTGCGGCGACGTGCCGCCGCCCGACACCTTGACGTCCATCCAGAACGGCAGGTCGTCGCCGTAGTTGTCGGAGTCGTACAGGAAGCCGCCGTATTCGGCGACCAGGCGGTGCGTATTGGGGCTGTCGCGGCCGGTATACCAGCCGAGCGGACGCTCGCCCGTCACGCGCTCGATCGCTTCCATCCCGAGGCGCATGTGCTCGGCCTCGAGTTCCGGCGTCATGCCCTGGTAGTGGATCCAGCGCCAGCCGTGGCACGCGATTTCATGGCCGAGCTCGACGAAGGCGCGTGCGAGCTCCGGATGACGCTCGATCGCCATGCCGACGCCGAATACCGTCAGCGGCATCCCGCGCCTCTCGAATTCGCGCAGGATGCGCCACACGCCGGCCCGCGATCCGTATTCGTAGATCGACTCCATGCTCATGTGGCGGTCCGGATACGCGGCCGCGCCGACGATTTCGGACAGGAACTGCTCGGAGCCGGGATCGCCGTGCAGCACGCAGTTCTCGCCGCCTTCCTCGTAGTTCAGCACGAATTGCACGGCGACGCGGGCGCGCCCCGGCCAGTTCGCCTGAACGGGATGGCGGCCGTAGCCGATCAGGTCGCGAGGATAGTTGGGATCGAGTGACATGGGTTCGAAGTACGGCGAAGCGGGCTGAAATAATGGGTTCGCATCGACTGCGCGGCACCCGGAGGCCGACCGCACAAGCCGATGCGATGACGGCCCAGTGTAGCGAAAACGTTCATACGCGCCCATACAGCGGCGCAGATAGTGCGTGTCAGACGGTGTGTATGTGCGGTTGCGGCAAATTCGCGACCGGTTCCGCCGCATCCCCGTCCGGCGGGCTGAAGCGGGAGAATGCGCCGTCGTAGCGTTTCGCCAGCGGCCGCGCGAAATCGCCGCGTTTCGCGGTCGCGAGGCGCAGCGCGACGAGCGCCTCGGCCCATTTGACGGCCGTCGTGACGCCCTCGACCACCGGCGCGCCGATCTGCTGCTCGATCTCGTGCGCGAACTCGGCCATCCCCGCGCAGCCGAGCACGATCGCGTCTGCGCCGTCCTCGTCGAGCGCGCGCCGGCATTCGTCGACGATGATCCGGCGCGCGGCCGAACCCGGCCGGTCGAGTTCGAGCACCGCGACGTCGGTCGCGCGCACGTTGCGGCAGAAACGCTTCATCCCGTAGCGCTCCGCGAGGTGCCACGCCATCCCGCAGGTGCGCGCGAGCGTCGTGACGACCGAGAAGCCCGGCGCGAGCACGCTCGCCGCGTGCATCGCGGCCTCGGCGATGCCGATCACCGGCCCGCGCGCGAGCTCGCGCGCCGCGTACAGGCCCGGATCGCCGAAGCACGCGATCACATACGCATCGCAGCCGTCGCGCTCGCCCTGCGCGATTTCGGCGAGCAGGCCCGGCGTCGCGAGCGCCTCGTCGTAATACCCTTCGATCGACGGCGGCCCCATCGGCGGGCTCACCGCGACGATCTCCGTGCCTGCGGCCGCGACCTCGCGTGCGCAGCGGCCCATTGCGTCGGTCATCCGCTGCGTCGTGTTCGGATTGATCAGTCGGATCTTCATCGCAGGCTCCTCATGCCTTCGTGCTCGCGAGCAGCCGGTAGAACACGAAGCCGAGCCCCGCGCCGATGAACCACGAGAAGTTCGCGACGCCCTGCCAGCCCGGCACCATCACGCACACGACCGCGATCACCGCGGCCGGCAGCAGCGCGGCGAGCGCGCGGCGGTTCACGCCGCCCGTGTACCAGTACGTGCCGCTTTCCGACATCGTGTACAAGTCGTCGCGGACGAGCCGGCCGCGCTTGACGAGGTAGAAGTCGGCGATCAGCACGCCGTACAGCGGGCCGATGAACGCGCCGAGCACGTCGAGCGTGTAGTGGATCACGGCCGGGTTGTTGAACAGGTTCCAAGGCGTGATGAAGATCGACGCGACGGCCGCGAGCATCCCGCCCGCGCGCCAGCTGATCAGGCGCGGCGCGACGTTCGAGAAGTCGAACGCGGGCGACACGAAGTTCGCGACGATGTTGATGCCGATCGTCGCGATCGTGAACGTCAGCGCGCCGAGGATCACCGCAGTCGGATGATCGATGCGGCCGACCGTCGCGACCGGGTCGGTGATGAGTTCGCCGAACACCGGCAGCGTCGCGGCGGTGGTGATCACCGTGACGAGCGAGAACGCGAGGAAGTTGACGGGCAGCCCCCAGAAATTGCCGCGCTTCACGTCGCCGAACGAGCGGCAGTAGCGCGAGAAGTCGCCGAAGTTCAGCATCGGCCCGGAGAAGTACGACACGACCAGCGACACGGCCGTGATCATCACCGGGATCACTTCCGCGCCGTGATACTTGACGCCGCCGAGATTGATGCCGATGTTGCGCCAGCCCGCGCGCCACACCATGTAGCCGGCGAGGATGAACATCACGACGTAGACGGCCGGCCCCGCGAAGTCGATGAACTTCTTGATCGTCTCCATCCCGTTCCAGAACACGAACGCCTGCAGCACCCACAGCAGCATGAAGCCGGCCCAGCCGACCGCCGAGAGCCCGAGGAAGCCGTAGCGATGGACGTCCGCGTACGGCAGCCATTGCGGGAAGAACTTCAGCACGACGATCACGAGCGCGCTCGACGCGAGATAGGTCTGGATGCCGTACCACGCGATCGCGATCAATCCGCGGATCACGGCCGGCACGTTCGCGCCGAGCACGCCGAACGTCGCGCGGCAGGCGACCGGATACGGCACGCCGATCTGCTGGCTCGGTCGTGCGATCAGGTTGCACAGCGCGTTCACGAGGCCGATGCCGACGATCAGCGCGATCAGCACCTGCCAGCTCGTCAACCCGAGCGCGAACAGGCTGCCCGCGAACACGTAGCCGCCGACGCTGTGCACGTCCGACATCCAGAACGCGAAGATGTTGTACGAACCCCATGTCTGATTCTTCAGGGGTGCCAAATCTTCGTTGTACAGACGTTCGCTGTATCCATTCGGCAGCATCGGGTCGCCGCCCTCGCCGCCTTCTTCCGCCGGATAGGCGCTCTCGTGCGCCACACTGAACTGAGCCATGACTTCTCCTTGACGCGGCCGGACGGCCGCTCCACCGTCATCGATATCGCTCCGGATCGTCGCCCGGAGTCGGACCAGCGGCCCGCGGCACATGCCGCGGGCCTGCATTTCGCTCGTTCTGTGGCGCGCGGCCGGGTTCGCGTCGCCGCTCAGGCGCCGCCGAACACTTCGCGCAAATCGACCTGCCCTTGTGCGGGCCGGTCCAGCATCTTCAGTTCGACATGCTGCAGGTGGCGCGCCATCAGCGTCACCGCCTGCTTCGGATCGCCCGCCTCCAGCGCGGCGAGGATCTCGTCGTGGTCGTCGCACGAGCACGGGCTGCGCCCGTGCGATTCGTACAGCGCCGACATCAGCGTCGAGCGTGCGACGAGCCCTTCGAGGCACTCGCTGAGCGTCGCATTGCCCATCAGCGTGGCGAGCGCCGTATGGAATTCACCCGACAGCCGGATCCACGCCGCGAAGTCGTGCCGCTCGAACGCCCTGCGTTCCTTGTCGATCAGCGCGGCGACGCCCTTCAGCCGCTTCGCGCCGGGCCCGGTTGCAAGCCGCTCGACCACCGCAAGCTCGATGATCCGGCGCATCTCGAACACCTCGTGCACGTCCTGCAGCGTCGGGCTCGCGACGAACGCGCCGCGGTTCGGCTCGAGGTCGACCAGCTTGTCGGTCGCGAGCTGCGCGAGCGCCTGGCGAATCGTCCCGCGCTTCACGTCGAACACGTCGCAGAGTTGCGCCTCCGTCAGCTTCGCGCCGGGCGCGAGCCGATGCTCGAGGATCGCGGTGCGGATCCGCTCGGCGATCGCTTCGGGACCGGCTGCGCCGGACGGATGGGAATCGGGCTCGTTCATGATCTGCATCGTGTGATGGTCCTCATCCTAGGTCGGACATAAATATTGTCAACAATTCTTTTACGGGATTGCGCACAACCGTCGTGCATCGATATGACCATGCTCGGTGCAGGATGCGCGTCTTCCATGCACGACAAGCGTTACAGGCAGGACAGAGGCCCTTCTCGTCGTATACCCACCCGGCTTTTTTGTTGACAAAAATGGTGCACAGCCTGGCAACGACCGGTCTCATGCCGATGAAATCTTCGACCGTTAGTTGCGCATTTACCTAAAGAAAAAGGCGGGAAGCCCGCCTTTCGATCGATCGCGCCGGCATCAGCCGAGATGCGGATAGTCCGACAGTGTCAGCCGGAAGCCGTGTGCATTCGCGACCAGTTGCGCCTGCGCACCGAACGGCAGCGTCAGCAGGTCGGGCACATGGCCGAACTGGAGCCCCGTGACGACCGGGATCCCGATCGTCGCGCGGACCTGCTCGATCATCGCCTGCATGTCGTAGCCGTTGTCGTACTCGAACGGCCGCGCGCCGGTGAACTGGCCGAGCACGAGCGCCTGCTGGCGCGCGAGCAGCCCCGACAGGTGCAGCTGATAGATCATCCGCTCGATCCGGAACGGCTGCTCGTTGACGTCCTCGATGAACAGGATGCCGCCCTCGATGTCGGGCATGTACGGCGTACCGATCAGCGACGTCAGGATCGCGAGGTTGCCGCCCCACAGCGTGCCCGTCACGTTCACGGTCTGCACCTGCGGCGCCTCGGTGACGATCGTCGTGCCCGGTTGCGTCAGCGTCTGCCAGAAGTGCTGCATCGTGAAATCGCTCGGCGTTTCCGCACCGAAGTCGGCAGACAGCATCGGGCCGCCGAACGTCTTGATGCGCGCCTTCGCGTACAGCGCGAGCTGGATCGCGGTGAAGTCGCTATGGCCGACGAGCGCGACCGGCTGGTCGCGCAGCCTGCGTTCGAGCCCGCGATAGTCGAGCCCGTGCAGGATCCGCGCGGCGCCGTAGCCGCCGCGCACCGCGAGCGCGATGTCCGGCAGCGGCCGCTCGGGATCGGCGAGGCGGTTCAGGTCGCCTGCCCGCTCGCCGTCGGTGCCGCCGAAGCGCTGGAAGCGTCGCTGCGTCGCCTCGATGTTCTCGATACGGTGCTGCGCGGTGCTGAGGCGCTCGAGCGCGCGGTTGATCGCGTCCGGGTCGTGCGGATAGCCGGACGGCGCCAGCAGGCGGATGGTGTAGGACGCGGCGGGCTGGAAGGACATGGCGAAAGGTGTCGGGTCGTCAAACCTGCTTAGAGGGTCTGAACCGTCTCCGGTTCACGGCGTCATGCCGGGCCGGTGTGCTTATGACGCGCCGGATTCGGCATCGCGGGCGAGCCGCGCTTCGCGCAGCGCGCGGCGGCGCTCGGCGAAGAACGACTTCAGCGCGGCGCCGCACTCGTCGGCAAGCACGCCGCCCGTCACTTCGGTGTGGTGGTTGAGCTGCGGATTCGCGAACGCGTCGATCACGCTGCCGCACGCGCCCGTCTTCGGGTCGGCGGCGCCGTAGACGACCCGCGCGATGCGCGCATGCATGATCGCGCCTGCGCACATCAGGCACGGCTCGAGCGTCACATATAGCTCGCAGCCGGGCATCCGGTAGTTCTGCAGATGCTGCGCGGCCATCCGCAGCGCAGCCATTTCCGCGTGCGCCGACGGGTCGTGCCCGCCGATCGGGTGGTTGAAGCCGCGTGCGATCACTTCGTCGCCGCGCACGAGCACCGCGCCGACCGGCACTTCGCCGGCCGCGCGCGCCTCTTCGGCGGCGGCCTGCGCGAGCCGCATGAAATGCAGGTCGCGCGCCGACACGGGCGCGGCTTCGGAAACAGGAGAATCGGCGGCCGGTTCGGCCGCCGGGGCGGTTGCCGACGGGGCTGCGTCGTGCAGCGCGCCGGACGTCACATCGGCCCCGCTTCGGCGGGCGCTTCGTCGAGCCCGCGCTCGCACAGGCGCTCCGCGATGCGCCGGCAGTAGTCGCGCGGCATCACCATCGGGCCGCCGCGCAGCGATTCGAGCGCCATGTCGAGCGCGAGGATCTTGGCCTGCAGGCGGCAGCGCGCGGCACGGTCGCTGACCGCCTGCACTTCGTCATGCAGGTTGCGCAGCGCGCGCAATTGCTCGACGGCCGGCGGCACGAAGCCCGCGTTCTTCAGGATACGGTTGGCCACCCGCACCTCCTCGGGCACGAGCAGGTCGTCATCCAGCGCCTGCGGCGCGCCGGTACCCGGCAAATCGTCGAACTCGCCCCGCGCGGCGGCGGCGGCAATACGTTGTTCGACCAGGGCGTCAAGCAATCTCATCAGTCAATCGGAACAATGCGGCAGGCCGAATTCTAGCAGGGTGACGCGGCTATGACAGGCCCTTCGAATATATGCTCGATATTGTGTTTTTTAGGGGCCGAATCGCAGCGCATGCACGCCGATCGCCGTCGAATGCCGCTCTGCTGCGCTGCAGCGGGCTGAGCGCCGTCCGGACCGTCGCAAACGCAAGCGGTATCAGGCCCTGTTTTTTGTTCGCGACGACGCGCGTCGGGCCGCGCCGATACCGCGCAACGGCAGACGCGCGGCTTGCGTTGCCGCGTCACGCGGCCGCCGTTTCTGCCCGCGGTTTCGCGAACGGTCGGAACATGGACGCAATCAGGAACGCACCGAGGCCGATCGCGAACGAACCGAGGTACAGCCAGCCGTAACTGCCGAACGTATCGACTATCAGGCCGCCGGCGACCGGGCCCGCGGCCATCCCGAGGCTGCCGGCCATCGCGCAGCCGCCGATCACGGTGCCCATCATCCTCAGCGGGAAGTTCTCGCGTGCCAGCACCGAATACAGCGGCATCACGCCCGCATAGATGAAGCCGAACAGCGTCGCGACCGCGTAGAACCCGTCGAGCGAGCGCACGAAGTAATAGCCGAGCGCGCCGAGCGCCTGCGCGAGCAGCCCGGCCACCAGCATGCGCTTCGCGCCGAGGCGGTCGCCGAGAATCCCGAACGCGATCCGGCCGCCCATGCCCGCGAGCCCTTCGACGCTGTAGATCGACACCGCGACGATCAGCGGGATCCCGCACGTGACCGCGTAGCTGACCGTATGGAAGATCGGGCCCGAGTGCGTCGCGCAGCAGAAGAAATTGGTCAGCAGCAGGATCATAAACTGCGGCGAGCGCAGCGCGTCCGCGACCGACATCGCCGCGGGCGTGCCGGTGGGCGAAGGCGCGGCGGGCGCCGGTGCCTGGCCGAGCGCGGGCGCCCGCCGCACCAGCAGCGACACCGGAATCATCACGACGGCCGCCAGCGCGGCAATCAGCAGCATCGACGTGCGCCAGTCGCGCACCGACACAAGCCACGCGGCGAGCGGTGCCATCGTCATCGGCGCCATCCCCATGCCGGCCGACACGAGCGACACCGCGAGGCTGCGATGCGTGTCGAACCAGCCCGTCACGCACGCCATCATCGGCGCGAATATCGCGGCCGTCGCGCCGCCGACGGCGAGGCCGAAGGTCAGCTGGAACACCAGCAGCGACGGCGCGCGGCTCGCCAGCGCGAGACTCGCCGACAGCAGCACCGCGCCCGCGACGACGACCGGCCGCGTGCCGATCCGGTCCGACAGGCTGCCCCATGCCATGCTCGCGAAAGCCATTGCGATGAAGCCCAGCGTCATCGCAGTGGAAATGCCGGTCATCGACCAGCCCGTGTCGCGCGCGATGGCGCGCAGGAACACCGGCAGCGAAAACATCGCGCCGATCGCGACGCAGCCCATCAGGCCGCCCGCGGCGACGATCACCCAGCGGTATCGGGAATCCGTCATTTGACGTCTCCTGGTTCGTTTCGCCTCTCCTCGGAAACCGGGCGCAGGCCGCGTGTGCGGCGCAATGCCCGGTCGACATGGATACGACGGGCGAACCGGCGGGAAATCGACATGCTCGACCGATGGGCCGGCGATTTTTTTATTGTCGATCGATTCGCGTGGCCGGCAAGGGGCAGATCACGCGCTCGCCCTGCTTTTCCGGAATCGGAAATTCGATATCGGAAATGGTTGGTTGGGCCGCGCGACCGTGCTGACTACACTCGGATCATCTTGTCATAACAAGTTGATCGATGACCTCATCCAACGTCGTGCCGCTGTCGGCGGCCCCGCTCTACGTGCAGATCAAGGACACGCTGCGCGCGCGCATTCTCGACGGCACCTACGCGCCGCACAGCCGGATGCCGTCCGAACACGAGCTCTGCACGATGTTCGACGTCAGCCGCATCACGGTGCGCCAGGCGCTCGGCGACCTGCAGAAGGAAGGACTGCTGTTCAAGCTGCACGGCAAGGGCACGTTCGTGTCGAAGCCGAAGGCGTTCCAGAACGTGACGTCGCTGCAGGGCTTCGCCGAGGCGATGTCGTCGATGGGCTACGAGATCGTCAACCAGCTGCGCAGCTTCCGCACCGTGAAGGCCGACCGCCATCTCGCGACGAAACTGAACGTGCCGGAGGGCGCGCCGCTCGTCGAGATCCACCGCGTGCGGCTGCTGAACCGCGAACCGGTGTCGCTCGAACAGACCTGGGTGCCCGAAGCGCTCGGCAAGCGCCTCGCGGGCGCCGATCTCGCGACCCGCGACATCTTCCTCGTGCTGGAAAACGACTGCGGCATCCCGCTCGGCCATGCCGACGTGTCGATCGACGCGATCCTCGCCGACGATGAGATCGTCGACGCGCTGCACGTCGAGGAAAGCAGCCCCGTGCTGCGCATCGAGCGCCTCACGCACGACGCGTCAGGTGCCCCGATCGACTACGAATACCTCTACTTCCGCGGCGACGCATTCCAGTACCGGCTGCGCATCGACCGGCAAAAGGCACGCAAATCTGCAAGGAAACAGCAATGACGACCCAGGTTCATGAATACGACGTCGTCGTGGTCGGCGGCGGCACGGCCGGCCCGATGGCGGCGATCAAGGCGAAGGAGCGCGACCCGTCCCTGCGCGTGCTGCTGCTCGAGAAAGCCAACGTGAAGCGCAGCGGCGCGATCTCGATGGGGATGGACGGCCTGAACAACGCGGTGATCCCCGGTCATGCGACGCCCGAGCAGTACACGCGCGAGATCACGATCGCCAACGACGGCATCGTCGACCAGGAAGCCGTGTACGCGTATGCGACGCACAGCTTCGCGACGATCGAGCAGCTCGACCGCTGGGGCGTGAAGTTCGAGAAGGACGGCACCGGTGACTACGCGGTGAAGAAGGTCCATCACATGGGCTCGTACGTGCTGCCGATGCCGGAAGGACACGACATCAAGAAGGTGCTGTATCGGCAACTGAAGCGCGCGCGCATCGCGATCACGAACCGGATCGTCGCGACGCGGGTGCTGACCGACACGCAGGGCCGCGCGAGCGGCGTGCTCGGCTTCGACTGCCGCACCGCCGAGTTTCACGTGATCCGCGCGAAGGCCGTGATCCTCTGTTGCGGCGCCGCCGGCCGTCTCGGCTTGCCGGCGTCGGGCTACCTGATGGGCACCTACGAGAACCCGACCAACGCGGGAGACGGCTACGCGATGGCCTATCACGCAGGCGCCGCGCTCGCGAATCTCGAGTGCTTCCAGATCAACCCGCTGATCAAGGACTACAACGGCCCCGCATGCGCGTACGTGACGGGCCCGCTCGGCGGCTTCACCGCGAACGGCAAGGGCGAGCGCTTCATCGAATGCGACTACTGGAGCGGCCAGATGATGTGGGAGTTCTACCAGGAACTGCAGAGCGGCAACGGCCCCGTATTCCTGAAGCTCGACCATCTCGCGGAGGAAACGATCCAGACCATCGAGCAGATCCTGCATACGAACGAGCGGCCGAGCCGCGGCCGCTTCCATGCCGGGCGCGGCACCGACTACCGCAGCCAGATGGTCGAGATGCACATTTCCGAGATCGGCTTCTGCAGCGGCCACAGCGCATCGGGCGTGTACGTGAATGCACGCGCGGAGACGACGGTGCCGGGGCTCTACGCCGCCGGCGACATGGCGGCCGTCCCGCACAACTACATGCTCGGTGCGTTCACGTACGGCTGGTTCGCCGGGCAGAACGCGGCCGATTACGTGGCCGGCCGCGAACACGCCCCGGTGGACGACGCACAGGTCGACGCCGAGCGCACCCGCGTGCTCGCGCCGTTGCTGCGCGAGCGCGGCCTGGCGCCGGCGCAGGTCGAGTACAAGCTGCGCCGCATGGTGAACGACTACCTGCAACCGCCGAAGGTGACGCGCAAGATGGAAATCGGGCTGCAGCGTTTTGACGAAATTACTGAGGATATCGAAAAAATAAAGGCCGACAACCCGCACGAACTGATGCGCGCGGCCGAAGTACGCGCGATCCGCGACTGTGCCGAAATGGCCGCGCGCGCGTCGCTGTTCCGCACCGAAAGCCGATGGGGGCTGTACCACCATCGCGTCGACTTTCCGCACCGCAACGACGCCGAATGGTTCTGCCACACGTGGCTGCGCAAGGATGCCGCGGGCGCGATGCGCAGCGAAAAGCGGCCGGTCGAACCGTACGTCGTGCCGCTTGCCGACGACGAACGCGGCGCCTACGCGCAGTTGCGCATTCGCGAACCGGCCGCGCTCGCGGCCGCCCTTTGAGGAACCTTGCCATGCCCCATACCCCGCACGACATCTTCCAGCGCAGCAGCGCGCCCGTGACGATCGACGAGTCGTTGTGCATCGCCGACAAGGGCTGCACCGTGTGCGTCGACGTGTGTCCGCTCGACCTGCTCGCGATCGACGTCGCCAAGGGCAAGGCCTACATGCAGTTCGACGAATGCTGGTACTGCATGCCGTGCGAACGCGACTGCCCGACCGGCGCGGTCAAGGTCGACATCCCTTACCTGCTGCGCTGACCGCGTGCTTCAGCGCCCTTCTCCCTCGCTCATGACCGACTCCTCCTTCGCTTCCCCGCTACCCGGCGCATACGGGCACGACCAGGCCGCACTCGTCGCCCGCCTCGCCGCGCCCGACGCGTCCGTGCGCCGCGTCGCGCTGTTCGAACTCGCGGATCTCGAAGATCCCGAACTCGTGCCGTCGTTCGTTGCCGTGCTGCGCACCGACCCGTCGGCCGACGTGCGCGGCGAAGCCGCCCGTGTACTTGGTGCATGGGAACAGCCCGATGTCGTCGACGCACTGTGCGGCGCGCTGCTCGATCCCGATGAAGACGTGCGCGCCGCCGCCGCACAGAGCTTGTCCGAACTGAAGGACGCGGCATCGGGTACCGTGCTGGGCCGCTGGGCCGACCGGCCCGAGCCGTTCGTGCGCCGTGCCGTGCTGCGGGGAATGCGCGAGTTGCGCGACCCCGGCGCGTTCGCACCCGCGCTGCGCGCGCTCGATGCGGAGCTGCCGGCCGTGCGCGCCGAAGCCGTTGCGGTGCTCGGCTGGCTCAAGGATCCGCGCGCCCTGGCGCCGCTCGCGCGCATCGCGACGGCCGACACCGATGCGGACGTGCGACGTTCCGCGGTCGGCTCGATCGGCTTCGCGGCAGCCGACGATGCGACCGTCGTCGACGCGCTGCTCGCCGCGCTGCGCGACCGCGCATGGCAGGTGCGCGAGGAAGCCGCCACGACGCTCGGCAAGCTGCGCGTGCCGACGGCACGCGAGCCGCTCGTCGCCGCGCTCGACGACGAATATTGGCAGGTGCGCCTGCGTGCCGCGCGCGCGCTCGGACAGTTGCGCGATGCGGCTGCGGCGCCGGCCGTCGTCGCACTGCTCTCGCATGCGATCAGCAATCTGCGCAAGGAAGCCGCGCTTGCGCTCGGCGAATTGCGCGACCGTGCAACACTGCCGGCGCTGACCGACGCGCTCGAAGATCGCGACCCCGAAGTCCGCAAGGCCGTGCGGATCGCGATCGGCCAAATCGGCGACGCTCCGCGATGAGCGCGCCGACCGAAATCGCACTCGATCATCCGTCACGCGCGTTGACGCTGCGCTGGCCGGACGGCAACACGCAGCGCATCGGCTACGCGCAATTGCGCGGCGATTGCCCGTGCGCGGAATGCCGACGGATCCGGCGTGACGGCGGTCGCGTCGATGCACGGCCCGACCTGACGCTGGAAGGCGTGGAACCGGCCGGCTACGGCATCCGCTTCATGTTCGGCGACGGCCACGCGCGCGGCATCTATCCGTGGCCGTATCTGGCGGGCATCGCCTAGCGCCCGTCATGCGGCTACCGCGGTCGTACGAGCGGGATGCAGGCATGCGCAAACGCTGCGATACTGGCGCCCACGATCGTCTTCACCCACCGTGGGAGCCAGGACATGCAGACCGCAGTCGGATTCATCGGCCTCGGCGTGATGGGCACGCCGATGGCGCTCAATCTTGCGCGGGCCGGCACGCCGCTCGTCGCATGGAGCCGTTCGCACGGCAGCGACGACGCACTTCGCGCCGCCGGCGCACACGTCGCCGAGGACGTCGACGACGTATTCGCGACCTGCCGCACCGTGATCCTGATGCTCGCGAACGACGCGGCTATCGATGCCGTCCTCGCGCGCGGCATGCCCGGTTTTGCCGCTCGCGTCGGCGGCCGCACGATCGTCAACATGGGCACGAATGCGCCCGAATACTCGCGCGCGCTCGCCGATGAAATCGCCGCCGCGTCGGGCCGCTACGTCGAGGCGCCCGTGTCGGGCTCGCGCAAGCCGGCCGAAGCTGGCCAGCTCGTCGTGATGCTGGCCGGTGCACCGGACGACGTCGATGCGGTGCGCGCGCTCGTGAAACCGCTGTGCCGCGACAGCTTCGTATGCGGCGACGTGCCGTCGGCGCTGACGATGAAGCTCGCCGTCAACCTGTTCCTGATCACGATGGTCACCGGTCTCGCCGAAGCCACACATTTCGCGCAACGCCACGGTATCGACCTCGCGCGCTTCGCCGACGTGCTGAACGCGGGCCCGATGGCCAGCGACGTGTCGCGCGTGAAGCTCGGCAAGCTCGTCGCGGAAGATTTCTCGGTACAGGCCGCGATCACCGACGTGCTGAAGAACGCGCGCCTCGTCGCCGAATCGGCACGCGGCATCGGCATCGCTTCGCCGCTGCTCGACATCTGCCATGCGCTTTACGGCGAAACCGAGCAGGCTGGACATGGCGCGGCCGACATGGTCGCCGTGATCCGTGCGATCGAACAGCGTACCGGGGACGCGCGATGAGCCGCGTGCCCGCCCACGCGCTCGATCGCGCCGACAGGTAGGCGCGACCATGTCCGTAACCGGCACCTCCGCAACCGGCAACGCTGCTTCCTTGCGCCCCGTTCCCGCCGTGATCGGCATCGTGCTGCGCGAGCGCGACGTGCTGCTCGTGCGCCGCGCGAATCCGCCCGATGCGGGCTGCTGGGGCTTCCCCGGCGGCAAGATCGAGCCCGGCGAGCCGCTCGCGGATGCGGTCGTGCGCGAGATCGCGGAAGAAACGACGATCGACGTAGAGGCCCTCGACGCCTTTACCGCGCTGGACGCGTTCGATTACGATGCGCACGGCGCCGTGCGCCAGCATTTCGTCATGGTCGCCGTGCTGTGCAGATGGTTGCGCGGCACGCCGGCCGCCGGCGACGACGCGCTCGACGCGCGCTGGTTCGGCATCGCCGAACTCGACCGCGACGATTTGCCGATGAGCGCCGGCGTGCGCGACGTCGCGCGACGGGCGCTCGAGCGGGCGGCGATGCTGGGCAACGCGCGTCCACCATCCGCCTGACACACCACTGCCGCTTGCGCGTCACCCTGCGCGCGACGCGTTCGATTCATCACGGCGCCGGCTACCCGCCGAGCGCCGCATCATCACCCATCAAACCATGATCAGAATTCGCCGATCCACCAAGGCCGACGGCACACGCGTGCTGGACATCTGGCGCACCGCAGTCGATGCCACGCATCACTTCCTGAGCGACGACGATCGTCGTTCGATCGAATCCGAAGTCGTCGCGTTTCTGCCGGGCGCACCGCTCGATCTGGCCGTCGACGAGACCGATCGTCCGATCGGCTTCATGCTGCTCGACGGCAGCCACATGGAGGCGCTGTTCGTCGATCCCGCCCACCATGGCGCGGGGGTCGGGCGGCGACTGGTCGAAGAAGCGCTCAAGCGCCACCCCGGCCTGTCGACCGACGTCAACGAACAGAACGAGGCGGCGGCGCGATTCTATGAACGGCTCGGATTCGAGCGCTGCGGGCGATCGGCGCTGGATGGACAAGGGCGACCTTATCCGCTGATACACCTTCGTTATCGCGGTGACGATCGGGACTGAGCCGACGTCCGGGCAACGACGAGACACTGCACGCGCCCGGTCCGGATGCGCTGAAAACGACAGCGCACTTGCGACATGCGCATAGCCGTGGCCGGATCCGGCATCACGGCGAAAAAGAAGCAGTGCACGGGAACCGGCGGCAGCGCATCGAATCCGGGTAGCGTCGGTTGAGTCGCGGCAGCCCGTTCGAATGGCCTGGTGCGGGATTTTCGCCGCACGCCCGAAGATGCTACCCTCTCGGCCAAACTCGACACCCTCTGATGAAGCACCCGAATTCAACCATGCAAACCGTCGCGGTACTGGACTTCGAAACAACCGGCCTGTCGCCGAACCTGGGCGACCGTGCGACCGAAATTGCCGTCATCCTGCTGCGCGACGGGCAGGTCGTCGACCGTTTCCAGAGCTTGATGAATGCAGGCAGACGCATCCCGTCCGATGTCGTTGCGCTCACCGGCATCACGAACGACATGATCGCAGCGGCGCCGCCCGCGTCCGAAGTCATGAAGGAAGCGGCGGCGTTCGTCGGCAAGCATGCGGTCGTGGCCCACAACGCCGGTTTCGACAAGCGCTTCTGGCAGTCGGAACTCGGGCTGCTCGGCATGTCGGCCGACCATGCGTTTGCGTGCACGATGCTGGTGGCGCGACGGATCTACCCGGATGCGCGGAGTCACCGCCTGTCGAGCCTCGCCGAGATGCTGCGGCTGCCGCAAACGGGCCGTGCGCACCGCGCGATGGTCGATGCCGAGATGGCCGGCCATCTGTGGTGCCGGTTGCAGCAGGATATTTCGCGGACTTATGGACTGGAGCGGATCGATCACGCGTTGATGTCGCGTGTTCAGGTGACGACCAAGGCGAAGGTGCCGATGTACCTGCGGTCGCTCGTGCGGGCGCATGCGTGACGAATCCGGCCCAGGAACGGCAACGCGGCGTTGTCTGACCGACTTCGCGCGTTAGCGCAAGACAACCGGGTCGCTTCTTGCCTCCGCCCGAAACGGGGACAACCAGCCAACCGAATCGCCAATCCGCTTGCGGACCATCGCGACGCGCCGACCACGGAAGCCCCTGAATCCATGAAGTTGCTTCTGCGAATGGACATTCGCCAAAGATGCGACGCGCTCCCCAAGGCGACCGATACCCGTTTCATCCGACCGGGAACATTGACCCGGATCACCCGCCGGGAGCAGCCAATCGTTGGGCACTCACCTCCGCCAGCGCCTCGAATATGGCGGGCGTACGCTCCAGGCGGGCGATCGTCCGCGCGCCTTCGAGGGCCGCGACCAATGCGGCCGCGGTAGACGACGCGCGCGCGGGAGCGAAACCGCATCCCCTGAAATGCTGCGCAATGATCTCGGTGGACGCAACGAATCCGCGCGCTACCCGTTGGGTCAGGTCGGCGTCGAGCGCGGGCAGCTCATTCGCCAGATTCTGCATCAGACATCCATACTGGAAATCAGCGGCAACCATTTCAGCCGCGAATGTGCCGAACAGTCGCTGGACAAAATTCAGCGCATCGCCCGTCGTCTCCGACGAGATGTTGCGCAGTACCGCCATTCGCGCCGCGATGTAATTGTCGATTGCTTCTTCCGCGAGTTGCGCCTTGCCGCGTGGAAAGTGGAAATAGAACGATCCTTTGGGCGCACCGCTCTCATTCAGGATCTGGGTCAATCCCGTCGCGGTGTAGCCCTGGATGCGAAACAGCCGTTCGGCCGTGGCAATCGCGCGGTCGCGCGCGTCAGTCTTGCGTGTCATTCCGAAAACGTACCACGTCTCGCTTGACGTCGCTATGGTGACCGCCATACTATGGTGATCACCATATTTCGAGCCCCGACGATGCCCCATGACCCCGACAAGCCATCGGCGTCCCGTCGAGCCTTCCTGGCGATGGGCGCGGCCAGCCTGGTTGCGGCTTCAATTCGACCTGCTGCCGGCGCAACCCCGATAGGAGGAACTGCTTTGACCACGTCAATGTATGGCGACGGAACCCTTCCGACGGGGGTGCGCTCGCGGATGGTCCATGGTGTCAACGGCCTCGACGTCCATATCCTCGAGGCCGGTTACGAAAGCCCCGGTCGGCCGCTCGCCCTGCTTCTGCATGGTTTCCCCGATCTGGCTTACGGCTGGCGGCACGTGATCCCGTTGCTGGCGGACGCCGGCTACCACGTCGTGGCGCCTGACCAGCGCGGTTGTGGCCGCACCACCGGTTCCGTGAACGACTATGACGCCCCGCTTGCGCCCTTCAGCCTGCTGAACATGACGCGCGACGCCCTGGGCTTGGTTTTCGCGTTGGGTTATCGGCGTACGGCGATGCTCGCCGGGTACGATCTCGGCTCGCCCGTGGCGGCCTATTGTGCGCTGGCCCGACCTGACGTCTTTCCGTCGGTGGTGCTGATGAGCGCGCCGTTCCCCGGTCCGCCGACGTTTCCGTTCGACGTCGCGGAAAACGAAGTCTCGTCGGTTCAGCCGAACACGGGCATGCAAAAGTTGGCGGCCGCGCTGGCGGCACTCGATCCGCCGAGGCAGTATTACCAGCAATACCTGAGCTCACGAGCGGCGAACCCTGACATGTGGCACCCGCCTCAAGGCTTGCACGCGTTACTTCGTGCATTTTTCCACGTCAAGAGCGCCGACTGGCCGGGAAACAAGCCGCATCCGTTGCAGGCGCCAACCGCCGCGGAATTTGCACGGATGCCCACCTATTACGTCATGGATCTCGGCAAGACGATGCCCGAGACCGTCGCACCATTCCACCCTTCCGCCGCCGAGGTCATGGCCTGCACATGGCTCACCGAGCCGGAACTCGCGGTGTACACGGCGGAGTACGGCCGCACGGGGTTTCAAGGCGCGCTGCAGGCTTATCGTGTCTTTTCCGATCCTGGCCTGAACGCCGAGTTGCGCCTGTTCTCGGGCAAGACGATCGATGTCCCTTCGCTTTTCATTGGCGGGAAAAGCGACTGGGGCACGTATTCCGCGCCTGGCTCGCTCGATCTCATGAGGACGAAGGCGGCGACGAGAATGGCGGGCATCGAGCTGATCGACGGCGCCGGTCACTGGATCCAGCAGGAGCAGCCGGCTCGACTCGCCGAACACCTGCTTGCCTTCGTCAAGGACGTGGGCGCGGTGGATCATCACACCGTCGGTTAGGTCGGGGGGCCTGTCGTCCGGTCTCGAAAAGATCGCCTGCCCGGCTCACCCTTTCGATGAAGAAACGAACGGATGCATTTCGGAACCGGGAAAGGAGCATTGGCATGCTGTATGAACTGACGACCCTTTCGTGCTCGCTTCTGGAGCAGGCCACCGTATCCGACGACGCCCGCCGCTGGGTGTCGGACACTGACGCGGCTGGCACGCTCCTGGGTTCATGGCGAACGGAAATCGGCGAGCTCGGGCAAATCATCGTGTTGCGCAAGTTCGAGAACCTGCACGAACTCCAGCGCGAACGTGAACGCGCTTATTTGGCCGGACAGCCGTTTCATGTAACGAACCCGCACATCCGGCTGGATATGGAAAGCTATGCGCTGTTTCCTTTTTTGCCCGAGGTTCAACCCGCGACGTTCGGCAAGTTTTACGAACTTCGCCGCTACTGGTTGAAACCCGGTGGAATCGCGCCGACCATCGCCGCCTGGGAGCAGGCCATCGCACCGGCCAAGGCTTACACGTCGCATCTGGTCGCAAACATGTACGCGCTCGATGGCCCGCCTCGCATCACCCACATCTGGGGATTCTCGAGCCTGGAAGAACGCATGAACCTGCGCGCGCAGCATTATTCCGCGGGGCTCTGGCCACCCAAGGGCGGCCCCCAGCAGATCGAAAAGGCGACCTCGACCATCTGCCTGCCTGAAGCGTGGTCGCCGATGTGCTGAGGTCAACGAGAGCGATATGGGCTTGCGCACGGCGCCGCGCCGGGCAGAAGCCTCGTCAATCTGGGACTGCGGCGTAACACCCGCTTTCCCGAGAAGACTTTTACCGTCAAGGACGGTAAAAGTCCGAATGGTGAATGAGAGCGTCTCAGTCCGCCCTCGATTCTTGCCGCCGGTTTTATCGCCAACCTTTTTGCTGGCCGGCGATAACCCCCGATACGTGCCGCGACGCATTTTCAAATCAATACGTCACGACGATTTTTTCGGCGGCTGGCGATAGTCCCTGAAGGACGTCGAGTCACTCCCACTCAATCATCAACAGATCGCCCAAACCCCCGTGGTTAAAGGGATTGGCTGTGATCGCCATGGGCCGTTACCGTCGCTTTTACCGTCAAAAGCACAACTCTTTTGCTGGCGCGGGAGATGGCCCTGACTGCGGGGCGACGACTCCAGCAACACCATGATCAATCAACACAGATCATACCGAACAAGGCGCCGAACTTCAGCAGCTTCGAGCGCTACTTCCGGCCGATCACGCGATGCGATGTCGGACCCATATGGCGGCCTCTTCAACAGAAGACATGACTCGGCATGGGAAATCGCGCTCGATAGCCAAGTGCCGCTGCTTCAGAAGCGTGTGCATGGGACCGTCAGTCATGAGGGCGTCGCAGTAGCCTAACGCGGCCCCAGCATGATGGAAGTCGAATAGATCGTTAGCATCCAGTTTTTGCGTACGATTCCAGCGTAGCGCTGCATGCAACAGAGCCCCGACTTGCAGCGTGCGCAGAGCCCGCCGACCGGCGGGTTTCCGAACTGCTGCCCGTAGCAAACAGAGACACTGCCTCGTGATTCCTTCCCGCTCATCCGGCGACGGTTGGATGTCAAGGCCCAGGGACTTCACGGTCATGTCGTGCAACACGTCAGCGGCGATCGGAGCTGCGAGTTCCAGAACGCCATTGATCTCGTCACGATAAATCTGCGCGAAGTTCTTCATCGATGGGGCATGCGCCGCGTTGTCACGGTTCAGCCGATCGGCAATGTCGACGAATGTCGAAGCGAACGGCCAGGCGTCCCCGATGGTCGCAACCATCGTCGATAGAGAAACCTCCCAAAAGTGGTCGAAGAACGCCTTCTGAATGACGAGTCGCTCATCCTCTGAGAAGGCTGTGGCGACCGGATGCTGACTCCCCAGAATGTACGGGACCTTTGTCCAGACCAGGTGCTCCAGCGGATGAACGCTGTACCCAGCATTCGCATGAAGGAAGTGCGCCACCTCCATCGCCACACGTACCGGTTCTGAACTAAGCGTGATGCCGCAGCTCAGTTCGTCAATCAGCTCGGCCGTAGCGCCCCTGGTTGCCGGGTCCGACTGCTTCATTAGCTCAAGAAACAGGGCATCACTGATAGGACACACCAGCCGTCCGGCTGAGACACCAGTCACGAGTGAATCCAGCAGATCCGACGCGCCCGGTGGGCTTGGCGCGCGCGTGCGCGCGGAGCGCAGGTGAATCCAGAAGCACTTATCGAGATAGATACGGTCTCGCCCTGCCACCCACTCGCCGAGTTCGATCACGCGGCGTCGCTCATACTCGTCGATCGTGATCTTCGGTGTAGAGCGATGGAACGCAAGTCGGTCGGCAATGTGGGAAGAGATCACTAGATTTCGCGTCTATTGTTAGGTTCAACGGGCGTTAACTCACACTCGGTCAGGCCGACAACTCGGGGAATTTTGGCGGGAAGTCTCAAGCACAGGCACGAGCGATGTTCGCCACGATGCTGCGTGACACGCGCGCGGAAATCACTCGTCCTGCCCTCCCCATTCGTCGCCTGTCGCCACCTTGAACAAGCGTTTAAAGATGTCGTGTTCGACGAGGACGAGAGGACCAAGCTTCTGTACGTTTGAGAATGCGGACAGGAAGCCACTGGATGCGTGCGAGACAGCTATCAGTATGTCGATGACCTGCTCGACGGTTCCCGACTTGAAACCCTCAACGGTTTGTTCCCGGGTATGAGCGCTGTAAAAGTAGCTCATACCGTACACAGAGCCGTGGATGATTTCGGAGGATACGGCGTAGATGCCACCGTATGCACCGATCAACGCACCAGCAGACGCCTTGACCACCTTGCCTATTCTGCCAATACGATCCACGGCGTTTAGTGCGGTCCAGGATTCCTTTCCCTTCCCCGCGAAATTTGGGAACAGCCTCGCTGCTTCCAGCTTGGGATCGGCTGCGCCAATCGCAATCATGATGTCGCCGTTGCCAATGATGCGGTTGTGGTGCTTCCACGCCGCAAAGTGCCGGTGCTCCAGTGCACGGCGCGAAATTTCAACGGGCTGCGTTACGAAGAAGGCTGCATTGATAAAGCCTTCCACAACCGAGCGAGCAATCGGATACAGGTCGCGGACACCAATGCCCCGATCGTCTGAGAGCTTCAGGATGGTGTTGAGCGACTGACCAGCGCCCATGGCAACCGCACACGTTGCGCGCATCTGGTCTTGCTCCAGGATGCACTTCAACCTTTGATCGCTGAAAGTAATCGGTCCTTGCGTCATCATGTACAACGCGATGCGCAACAGCTCCTGTTGCGCCGCAATGACCGTTCGCAGCTCTTTCAAAGTTTCAACCTGCTTCTCCATGTGCACTCCGCGTGGCGTTTGAGCGATGGACAGCGATTCTAGGTCATGCTTTTTCTGGTGGCGAGATGAGTTGCTCCACGGACGACAACGATTCTTTGGTCCCACCATCGAGCGGCGCTTCGGAACGTCTGGCGTGACAGTCGATCAGGAAGATAGCGACCGCAACGCTGGCGTTTTTTGCGAACATCGCGTACGAGGCATCGAGCGGTGGCCGATGGCTTGACGCCCCGTGCGCCGTCCCGAAGTGAGTACGTAGGGCACCGATTCCCCCACAGATTGATTTCACACCAGCGAAAAATCGTTTCGCGTCTTCCAGTGCATCCCTGTCCGGCCATTCCAGGCAGTCGATACACGCATCAACGAGGGGCGAAATTGACTTGTCCTTCGGCAGCGTGACGCCACGCTCCCGCAGGATTTCTGCGCAGACCGACTCCAGGAAACTGCTGCTGCGGGTCAGACCGTCCCCCGTGTGAAGATGAATCGCATCCAGCAGTTCGTCCGAGCGCGTTTTCAACGTTTCGCTGTTCATCCTCTCGAGATTTTCAGCCAGCTGCTCGTCGAGCTTGGCGGCCTCCGCCGAAAGGACGGTCTGCAGGGCCGACAGCGAGCCATCGAGCCGGAGCTCCTGTTGGTCAAGTCTTGCCGCGATGTCATCCAGCAACGACCCGATCATCGTTTCATCCAGCAGGCGTACCAGCCAATTCGGCGAGCAGCTCGCCAGCGGTTGGTAAGCGTTCGTTCTTTCATCCTCGGGGATACCAGCGTGCGCGTCGGCCATATCGTCGTCGGACGTGCGGTGGCCAACCCTAAGCCGCCCAAACGCGTAAGACAGCCATCCATAGGTGTGCCCGTCTGGCCACTCTTCCAGTGTCACGCTGGCACTGGATGCATAAACACCGGCCTCGCCGAACGCGTCAGCCAATTTCGCTTCGAGTGCGACGGCTTTCTCGGCCAGCTGCGCCTGTTTCGTCTCGATGAGCCGCTTTTGGGCCGCTAGCGCCTTGATTCTGTCGTCCATATACATTTCTCGCGCGTGCCGAGCCTGCCCGGTCAGCCCGCCGTTCAAGTTAATTCAACACAAGGCGGGACACTGAACCCCCGGCGCGCCCCGTTGTCCGGCTATTCTACCCAGTAAGACAAGCGTAGCTATTCTCGGATCCTTCCTTGTCTCAAGCCTCGACTGTCTCTACTACAGAAAGGTGTGGCGACTCGATTCGTAGCAGGGCAATGCAGCACGCCTATCGGGGAAGTGGATCAATTCGGTTATCGTTACGGCTCGATGTGTTCGAATGCGAACGAGGGAGAAAATGGACGCACGCATGGATGCACCACGACACGTGGACATTCTCGGTATCGGAGAACCCTTTGCGACTCGCTGGCGCCTGTCGCTCGTCTTTGGATTGCTCGTCTATGTTGGATATAGGCTGGTCAATCCGCTGATCGCCCGACAGTTCGACTTTTCAACACAGATCCATTACGGCATCCCTGTCTACTATGGACCTGCAGCATTGCTGATGCTGGCCCTGTTCGCACTCCACAAGCGATTCTGCTTTCCGGATATCCACGTCGTCGGCAACATTCGGCGAAAGGATGTGATCCGCGGCATGCTGGCGGTCTCAGTGCTCTACATCGCTGCATACGGCACGGCGTATGGCCTCGGGCAACCGCGAGAGGCAACCATGGTATCGCTCTATAGCCTGAAGACACCGACCCAGAATGTTGTGATGATCATTAGTCTGCTCGCACTCCCCCCAATAGTGGAAGAACTCGCGTTTAGGCACTTCCTTCTGTCGACGCTACCGTTCAAAGCAAACCGCAAGATTGCTATAGCCGCTGTAGCTGCAACAGCGCTTCTCTTTTCAGTGCAGCACCGGCACTACGACTACCTGACAACCTACCTGCTTTTGTTCGCCCTCGGCATCGTGTTTTCACGGGCACGCATTCGCACGGACGGCGTAATATTGCCCATCGCGTTGCATAGCTACGCCATTGCATTCGCACTGATCTGCGATCGGGTGGTAGCGCACATTCAGGGCTGACCAAAGCGAGGCACAACTGAAGATGAACCTGAAGCCTGAATTGAATCGAGCTAACGTCGTAGACCGCGCCTGGATTGACACCTATGAAGGGATAGCAGCAAAAGCCCAGCTTGTGCGAGACGTCTTGCAGAAGCGCAATGTAAGACTCGGGAACGGTAGCGCACTTTCGCAGCTTCTCAACCAGGCGGATATCCTGAGCCGCGAATGGGAGGCGCAGCGCGTGCCAGCTGTTCGAGTTCTATCCGAGGCTGCCTACGTGAATCGACTGGCGGACGCCATCACCTACTTGCCCGCCGAACCCGGGATTCAGGAAGCGTTAAGACGGATGGCAGGCAACGTCATGCAACCCGATGACAGGAACAATTCACAGGGAAAGGACGCCCTTTGGGAGGTGGTGCTCCTCGCCGACCTCAGGAAGAACGGTTTGACCGGCACCGCCGCGGAGCCGGACATCGTAGTCAACTTCGGCAGGGGTGATTACCCCATCGCCTGCAAAAAAATATGGTCGGAAAACGGGGTGGAGAAGCACGTCAAAAAGGGAGCAAAGCAACTGGAGTCGTTCGCAAACGGTGGGATCATTGCATTGAATCTGGATGACTTGACGCCGGCAGGGCACGTGGTCGCGCAGCCGGATAGAATGACCGCGAAGAAGTTTCTCGGTGATTTCAACATGGCTTTCGTCGACCGCCACCGCAACACCCTTCAGCGAGCTATCATGGATGGAAAGTGCGATGGCTTTATCATCTCGACCACCGCCGCCGCTGTCCTGTCTAACGAAGAGCCAGCGTTCAACCTCGTCACCCGGTCATCGCTCTGGCATCTAAAAGAAGCACCTCCGGATGCACTTGAACGCTTCTTTTCCTTCGCGCGAGCGCAGAGCACAGTGAACTAAACGCAGCACAGATTCGCCCGTCTGCCAAAGGGAAAACCCGTCCAGCCATGGCCCTTTCCAGCGCAGGAAATCGCATCGCCTCCCGAAACATTTGAAGCTGCCCGGGAACCGCCTCGTTCACCGCAGTCAACTACAAAGACGTATTGGATCGAGCCCAGATATACTGGGCACCTCCAGCGCCAACAGAGACCGACAGTGCCACAGCCCAACCTGCCACGAAACTGAGCCTGAAGTTTGTTTGCTTCATGGTCACCTCCTTGGTTTGAAGTGCGTTGGTTACGGTACGGGACTTGTTGTTAGTGGGAATCTCACCCAGCAGTCGGACGGTCCGTTCAGTCTTTCGAATCTGTTGATACGTGAGGCTGATCGAACTATCGGTCTTCTCGCTCCAATACGTCCTTCGGTTGTCGAGCTATGCGACCGTACTACGAATCTGAACCGCGTGCTCTTTTGCTCCGCTCCTAAAGCCACGATCCCGGGCCATGAACGCTTCCAGCATGTAGGGTATCAGCGTCACCGCGTCGACCGCTTCGCCATAGGTCTGCGCGTGCAGCGCTGCGTAGCGGTCAAGATCGACCTTGAGTCTAGCCGGACACGCGAAGGTCAGCTTGATGCTTTCGGTCTTCGGCAGCGGTCCCAGCCGTAGCTTGCGCGTCGTGCTCATGGCATCGGATCTCGCTGGATAAAGAGCGGCTGGTATGGTCGCAGTACCAGATCCTTGTTCACCATCACGTTGACCTGAAATCCCGGCCGCACGGTTAGCGTCGGCTGGATGCTCAGGTCGCGGCGCGTGATTTCTTGACCGACCTGATTGGCTGTGTCCTGCGAGCTATCCCGCAACGCAATAACGGTATTGCCGTTGGCACTGCCCTGATTCGAGACCGCCAGCTCGGAGCCAACTCCGAGCATCGTGGACAGCACGGCACCCGTCAGAATGCGGCCCCAGTGCCAGTTCACGCCATCCTCCAGGCCCGCATAGCCGGCGGGGTCGATGCCGGGCAACTTGTCGAGCGCGATTGACGAGGTATCGGGCAGCACCAGGCGTAGCCATACCAGCAACACCCGCTGCTGGCCGAACGCGACTTGGCTGTCGTAACGGCCGATCAGGCGAGAACCCTGCGGGATCAGCAAATAGTGGCCGGTTGCCGTGTCGTACACGGGCTGCGTGACCTCGGCGATGATCTCTCCCGGCAGGTCGGAGTTGATGCCTGTCACCAGCGCGGCCGGAATGATCGTGCCGGCCATCACCGTGTACGGCGACGCCGGTGTCTGCAAGCTGCCCGTGTTGCTGGTAACAGCAGCGCCGCCCTTGGCCATGAATGCTTCCTTCTGGTCCTGCCGGTTCTGGATCGCCGTTGGGTCGTTAGGCTGCGCGGCCGTGGATGCCGGCCCGGCACCCATCGGGTTAAATGCGCCGGCCGCGGCATTCGCCGCCAGTGTAGCCCCCGTCGACGTGGAAACCGCATCGACTTTGCCGGCATCACTGCCGGTGTGGAAGAACACCGCCGAGCGTGCAATCTCGTCAGCCAGGCGCCGCCGGTCGATGTTCTCGGCCGATGGCCCCTGATTGACGCTGCCACCCGGTAGCGGCGGCATGGCCGACGCCGCGCCCCAGTCGCCGGGCAACGGTGGCCCGAGCTGCGGCACGCTGGCCGGCGACGCCGGCGAGGGCTTCGCCGGTAGCTTCGAGTAGTCGGACGGCAACTGGTCAAGATCGTCGGCTCTGGCGATCCGATCGACGTTGTAGAGGTTGGTCTGATCGCCCGCGCCGCGCCGGCCCTTGGATTGGAGCGCCCACATCGACGCGCCGGCCACAGCCACTGCGAGCAGCGTGGCGGAAACGGCCAGCGTGCGACGGTTGAGTCGCGTGACCGCGCGCGGCGCTGCACGCAAAGCAACGCCTTCCGGGGCAACCTTCGGCGCGGACTGGGCTTCGTGGTCAGTCGTGCCCATGACCGGCTCCCGCAGCGACACCATCGGTGCGCTCAATGCGTACCACGGCCGCCTTATCACCGCCCAGGCGCAGTTCGGCCGCACCGAACAGGCGATCCACGATGTCGTAAGGCGCATGGAAACGGTAGTTCACCAGCTCGCCCTTGCCATCCGGCCCGACTACGAACAGCGGCGGCAATTCGCCCTGCGCGATTCCAGCGGGAAACTGGATATAGACATGCTGCCCGTCGTCGAACGCACGCACAGGTTTCCACGGCGGGCTGTCGCCCGTGATCGCATAGCGGAAATGCAACTGGTCGAGCGACAAGCCATTGGCCGCCGGCGCGACCGCATCGGCGGCCTGTGCCTGGGCCTGCAAGGCCAACATCTGGTCCTTCGGATACTCCCACGATACCGACGCCATCCATGCCTTCTCGGTGGATGTGAGTTCGAGCAGATAGGTGCGCCGGTTTGTGGTGATGACGAGGTTCGTCCTGATCCCCGCGCGCACCGGCTTGACCATGACAGCCACGCGCCGGCTCGTGCCGCTGCCGCTCGCGGTATCGCCCACGATCCATTGCACAGTGTCGCCTGCGGCGACCGTCACCAGTTCCTCGGCCGGCTGCAAGCTGATGACCGTCACGCGACCGGGGCTGGTATAGACCTGATATAGCGCGCCATCGGAGAACGGCCAGACCTGGATCGCATTGATGTAACCCTCGCGTGTTGGCACCACACTGGCCTCCGCATTGGCCCGTTCGACACGGACTTTCGCGTCTGCGGGTTCCGGTGTCGGCTTCACATCGGCTGCGCCCGGAAGCGGCTTCATCTGGTCAGGCAACGGCAAGGGTTTCGGCACTTCCACAACCGTGACCGGCTTGGGTGGCTCGGGCAGCGGCTGTGCCTTGACCGATTCGTCCAGCGAGATCGCCGGCGGCGGTTTGCCTTGCGTTGCGCAGCCCGCAAGGCCGCCCAACAGGACGAGGAAAGCAATGGCAGTGATCGACAGTTTCATGGCTTCTTCGCTCCTTCCGGCGCGTCTAGGTCACGGCTCCAGGACAGCCCGTTGATGTAGATACCAAGGGGGTTGCGGCGCACCTGTTGCTCGGTGCGCGGGGTTTGCATGACGAGCGTGAGCATCGCCGTCCACTGCTCGGTGCCGGTGGGCGTGCCGTCGTTGAAGTGCTTTTCGGTCCAGCGCACCTGGAACGAGGTGTCGCTGACGCGCACCACGCTGGTCACGTCCACCGATGCGGAGTCCTGCCCGACATGAGCGAATGGGTCGTGCGCGCGGGCGTAGTCGTTCAACGTCGCCGCGCCCCGATCAGTGGTGTAGCCATAGGCTTCGAGCCAGTTCTGGCGCACGACCACCGGGTCAATCGACAGCGAACGCACGTCGGTAATAAAGCGCGCCAGGTGGTACGCGATCTGTGCATCGGTCGGCCTGTACGGTGTGACGGCCGCGCCGACCGCGCGGACCTGTCCGGCGTGGTCGACCTCGACCACGTAAGGCGTGACGCGCGACTGACCGGATTGCCAGACGAGGCCCGCCGCCATCAGCAGCGCAAGGCCCAGGCAACCAAAGGCCATCAATCGCCAGTTCTTTGCCTGCACGCGCGCGCTGCCGAGGCGTTCATCCCATACCTGTGCGGCGGCCTGATAAGGCGTGGCGGGCACGGGGGTATTGCTGTAGCGCACGCCAGGTCGTGTGAAGCGCATGGCTCGCCTCCCTTACTCGTTCGAGGAATCGTTGATGTCCGGCGCGGTCCCGCCGCCGCCGTGATCGCCTGAGCGCACGACATGCGCGGCCGTCGAAGCGCCATGCGCGATGTGCTGGCGACGTTGCAGGCGCTGCGCCCAGTCGGGCGACTTATCGGTGGATGCTGGGGATGTGTTATCGGCAGTCGCCGACGTGGATGTCTTGCCTGCAGCTTCGGGCGACGTGGACGATGCGCCGCTTGTGCTGGCAGCAGGCGCTACGCGGTCGCGCACAGCACGAGCACCTGCCGCAACCCGCTCGCCGGCAGCCTGCGCGCCGCTGCGCACGACGTTGGCAACGCCTGCACCGAAAGCAGGCGCGCCCGTCGCACCGGACGCGGTTGCACCGGCGCGATAAGCCGATGCGGCACCGCTGGCTGCGCGTGCCGTGCCGACTGCACCGCGCGCGGCAAGGCGTGCGCCGGCTGCGACTGCCGCACCGCCGGTCGCTACGGCGGCACCGCCGGCGACGGCAAGACCCGCGACGCCCAACGCTGTACCCGCAGCAGCACCAGCACCGAGCTGCGGGGCACCGGACACCAGGCCCGTCGCAATGCCCGGTCCGAAGATGCCGAGTCCCAGCATCGTCAGCGAGGCGAGCATGATGGCGAGCGCGTGATTCAGCGAGGGATCGGCGCCGGCCGGCGTCTGGAATTGCCCGAAGATCGTTGAACCAATACCGACGATCACGGCGAGCACCAGTACCTTGATGCCCGACGACACCACGTTGCCGAGCACCTTCTCGGCGAGGAATGCGGTCTTGTTCCAGAGCGCGAACGGCACCAGCACGAAACCCGCGAGCGTGGTTAGCTTGAACTCAATCAGCGTCACGAAAAGCTGCACGGCCAGGATGAAGAAGCTGATGACCACGATGACCCAGGCAAGCAGCAGAATCACGATCATGTCGATGTTGCTGAAGACTGCCGTGATGCCGTTAGACATCGTGCCGACCTGTTGCAGAATCGGCTGACCCGCCTGAACACCGACGGCGGCCAGGCGTCCTGGTTGCAGGAAGTTGCCGATGCTCAGCGACGAACCCGTGGCGAGCAGGCCAAGGCCCACGAACGAGCGAAACACGATGCCCGCAAGCGTGCTGAAGTTGCCGATGATGTAGGCGAAGGCACCGACATAGAGCGTCTTGCGGATCAGCTTGGCCAGCACTTCCTCGCCACCCATCGCCCAGAACAGGCCCGCGAGCGTCATGTCGATGACGATCAGCGTGGCCGAGAGGTACGCAACTTCGCCGTGCAACAGGCCAAAGCCCGAGTCGATGTACTGTGAGAAGACAGCCAGGAACTGGTCGATGACGGAGAGATCGTTCATGGCCGATCTCCTTGCGACGCCTCGAAGCTCGCCGGGATCGGCAGCAGTTCGGCGAGCGTCTGGTACTCGCTGGCACCGCCCAGCCCGAGGAAGAAACGCCGCGCATACGCCGCATCCACTATGCGGCATGTGGTGTTGTCCGAGTCTGGATGTGCAACGGCACAGTGATGGCGCAGCGCGTAAAGCTGCTGCGGATCGTGCGCGAGCGCATCGATCGTCAACGCCGGCTCACGCCGACCGCAAGCGGTCAGCACGACGACGATAGACAGGACCAGTGCGCGGCGCATGGCCGTCAGTTCCCGTAGAAGCTCACCGACTGCGGCGTGTATTGCGGGCCGCTGCCGATGAAGCGGGTACGGACCTGCTGGGCCTGCGCCTCGTCGGCCGCGGCACGCGCCTGATCCAGTGCGGTGGCGCGCTGCTGCGACACGGTGAGTTGCTGCGACTGAATCGCCTGACGTGCGATCAGCGCGAGCAACTGGTTGGTCGCCTGGCTGGCCTGCAAGGCACCGACCGCGCCCTGGCTCTGCGTCACCAGACTGCTCAATACGCCCTGGTCGGACAGCAGGTTTTGCGCGGCCTGTGACTGCATCTGCGTCGAGGTCTGCAATGCCTGCACCGAGGTCTGCCAGCGCGTCTGCGCGTCCTGCACCATCTGCGAATTACTGGTGCCCGCGCCGTAGGACGACGGATACAGCCGGTTGAACGTCGCCTGCGACTGCGCGACGTTGAACGTCAGCCCCTGCGCCTGCGAGATCAACTGGTTCGTCGTCGCCAGCGTGGACAGCAACTGCGACAGCGAGTTGAAGTTCAGGCTCGTGAGATTGCGGCCCTGGTTGACCAGCATCGTTGCCTCGTTCTGCAACTGCTGGATCTGGTTGTCGATCTGTTGCAGCTCGCGCGCGGCGGTCAGCAGGTTCTGCGAATAGTTGGCCGCGTCGAACACCGCCCACTGCGCGAAGCATGCGGACGACGCCGACAGCAGCACGGCCGTGGCGACGGCCAGCCCGGTCTTCTTCATGGCTGAATCTCCGATGGCGTGAGGAACGAAGGCATGAGGTCAGCGGCCCAGTCGAGGCCGCTATGACGCAGCCAGGCACCCGCGAAGCCGGGCGTGCCGGCGTTCAGCAGCACGCGGTCGATGTCGCGCTGGTCTTGTGGTGTCGAGGCGCCGACGAATGCCAGCGTGGCCGGCCCGAGGTCGAGGTCGAACAGGCGATTGCCGAGACGCGACTGGTAGTAGTAATCGCGCTTGGGTTCGGCGGTGGCGACGATCTCGATTTGTCGGCTGTTGAGGCCGAACCCTTCGTAGATCATGCGAATCTGCGGCTCGGTCGCCTGCGGGTTCGGCAGGAAGATGCGGCTCGCGCAACTCTCGATAATTGCGGGCGCGATGCTCGAATCCTTGATGTCGGCGAGCGACTGCGTGGCGAAGATCACGCTGACGTTCTTCTTGCGTAGCGTCTTGAGCCACTGGCGGATACGCGCGGCGAACACTGGGTCATCGAGGAACAGCCAAGACTCGTCTAGGATCAGCAGTGTCGGCGCACCGTCGAACCGCTCATCGAAGCGCGCGAACAGGTAGCCGAGCACGGCGAGCACTGCCGCCTTGCTCGGCATCAGTTCCTCCATCTCGAAGCCCTGCACGTCGGCGCTGCCGAGCCGGTCATGATCGGCATCAAGCAGCCGACCGTGAGCACCGCCGAGCACGTAAGGCGCGAGCGCCTGGCGCAGCGCATTGGACTGGAGCAGTACCGACAGGCCCGTGAGCGTGCGTTGTTCGATGGGCGCACCGGCGAGGCTGCCGAGTGCCGACCATACGGCGGCCTTCTCGTCGGGGCCGACGGCGATGCCTTCGTGCAGCAGGCGGCCTTCGACCCATTCGGCGGCCCAGGTGCGATAGCCTTCGCGGTCGATGCGTGCGAGCGGCTGGAACGCGATCGTGCCATCGGAGCCGAGGTCGTAGTGCTCGCCACCGAGACCGAGGATCGTGGCACGCATCGAGCGGCCCATGTCGAAGGCAAAGATGCGCGAGCCGCGATACCGCCGGAACTGCATCGCCAGCGTGGCGAGCAGGACCGATTTACCCATGCCGGTCGGGCCGACCACGAGCGTATGGCCCACGTCACCGATATGCGTCACGAGGCGAAACGGCGTGTCGCCGTCCGTGCGCGTGACGATCAGCGGTGGCCCATCGAGATGCTTGTTCTTCTCCGGCCCGGCCCATACTGCAGACAGCGGCATCAGGTGCGCAAGGTTCAGCGTGGAAATGCTCGGCTGGCGCACGTTGGCGTAGGCGTGCCCCGGAATCGACGACAGCCACGCTTCAACCGCATTGAGGGTTTCGGGGATCGTGACGAAGCCCCGGCTCTGGATCGTGCGCTCCACTCGCCGCAGCTTTTCGTCGGCCGCCGCCGCATCTGCGTCCATGACGGTCACGGTCGCCGTCACGTAACCGAACGCCACCTGATCGCTGCCGAGTTCCTGCAGAGCGGCATCAGCATCCATCGCCTTGTTGCTGGCGTCGGTATCGACGAGCGGTGATTCCTGCTGGAAGATCGTTTCACGCAGTAGCGCGATAACGTTCTTGCGCTTGGCGAACCATTGCCGACGTAGCCGCGTCAACTCCTTCTCGGCTTCAGCCTTGTCCAGACAGAGGAACCGTGTGGACCAGCGATAGGCGAAACCCAGGCGGTTGAGATCATCGAGTAGGCCTGGCCAGGTCGCGGTCGGAAAACCGCGCACCGTCACGACCCGCAGGTGCTGGTTGCCGAGCATGGGAGCAAGACCGCCGATCAATGCCGAGTCGGCCAGCAGCGCGTCGAGATGAAACGGCACCTGCGGAGCACCGATGCGGTAGCGCCGTGTCGAAATGGTTGCGTGCAGATACGTCAGCGTCTCGCTGTCGTCAAGCCATACGATCTCCGGCATCACGCCGTCGAGCAGGTCGAACACGCGGTCGGTTTCGGCGGCGAAGGCGGCGAGCCGTTCGCGCCAATCCACGCCAGAGGTGGGGGTGTTCTCGTACAGGAGCTTCGCCGCGCGTGCGCGCGATTCTTCCGGCGGCAGGTACACCAGCGTCAGGTGATAGCCGCTCTCGTAGTGGCTACCGGCCTGCTCGAACGCGGCGCGACGTTCTTCATCTACCAGCCACGACAACGCCTCCGGAAAATCCGAGTGCGGATAGTCGGCCGCCGGCCGGCGCTCGGCGTCGATAAATAAGGCCCAGCCCGATCCCAGACGGCGCAGCGCATTGTTCAGGCGCGCGGTCGTGGCGATCAGTTCGCCCTGCGTGGCGCTATCGAGATCCGGCCCGCGAAAGCGCGCGGTGCGCTGGAAACTGCCGTCCTTGTTCAGCACCACACCGGGCGCGATGAGTCCGGCCCACGGCAGCCAGTCGGCAAGCATGGCGGGACGCTGGCGATATTCGGCGAGGTACAACATGGCGTCGTCCTCACACGTCCAGCAGCGACTTGTGTTTCAGGTGCCGTGCGAAGACCTGCATGAACTGCGGATCGACTTTCGCGCCCCACACTGCGAGCGAATGGCCGATCAGCCACAGTGCGATGCCGGGAATCCATAGTTGCAGGCCCAGCCCGACGGCAGCGGCCAGTGTGCCGTTGGCAATTGCCACGGTGCGCGGCGCACCGCCCATCAGGATCGGCTCGGTGAGCGACCGATGCAGCGGCACCTCGAAACCGAGGGTGATGGCGGCGGGCTCGTTCATGCCACCACCGCGCCACCGGAGAAGCTGAAGAACGACAGGAAGAAGCTCGATGCCGCGAAGGCGATCGACAGCCCGAACACAATCTGGATCAGGCGACGGAATCCGCCGCTGGTGTCGCCGAACGCGAGCGTGAGGCCGGTCACGATGATGATGATGACGGCGACGATCTTGGCGACCGGCCCCTGGATCGAGTCGAGGATGGATTGCAGCGGCGCTTCCCACGGCATGTTCGAGCCGCTGGCCTTCGCGGTGCCGGTCAGCGCCACCATCACGACCGCCAGCATGAGTCCATGCCGTGTGGGCTGGTCCAGGCTGCGAAGACGTGCAAGCGGGTTTACGGAAAAGCGCAGAACATGGGCGTAGCTCATGAGAGTTCTCCAGAGGGAAGCACGGATGGGGATGGCGACGGCAAGGCGTCGCAAAGTTGGTAGCAAGCGACATCGAAGCCGGTCACGCGAGCGATGCGCTCGATGCGGCGACGCCGGCCGCGGCCGGCGATGTGGATGACGACGTTGACCGCCTCGGCGATCAACGCGCGCGGTGGGTTCACGGCCACTTCGAGGATCAGTTGTTCGAGTCGCAGTAGTGCGCCGAGCACGGAACCCGCGTGGATCGTGGCGATACCCCCCGGATGGCCGGTGCCCCAGACCTTGATGAGATCCAGCGCTTCGCCGCCGCGCACCTCGCCGACGATCACGCGGTCGGGGCGCAGGCGCATCGTGGCGCGCACCAGCTCGGTCATCGATACGACGCCCGCGCGCGTGCGTAGCGGTACGTGGT
This sequence comes from Burkholderia sp. BCC1972, assembly GCF_905339605.1. NCBI lineage: Bacteria > Pseudomonadati > Pseudomonadota > Betaproteobacteria > Burkholderiales > Burkholderiaceae > Burkholderia > Burkholderia sp. BCC1972. The sequence continues at coordinate 70,530 of NZ_CAJPGH010000034.1, forward strand.
CGTGCGCCGTGCATTGCAGTTCGATGGTGTCTTCGAGCACCAGCACGCGATCGCCGGTGGCGGCGATCTCCGCGAGCAAGGCGTTGGCAAGCGTGGTTTTGCCGGTGCTGGTGCCGCCGGCGACGAGGATGTTCAGCCGCTCGCGCACCGCATCACGCAGGAATGCAGCCTGTTCGGCGGTCATCATGCCGTCGGCGACGTAGCGATCCAGCGGGATGACGCCGACCGCGCGCTTCCGCAATGCGAAGGCCGGGCCGGGAGCCGCCGGCGGCAGAATGCCCTCGAAGCGTTCGCCGGTTTCCGGCAACTCGGCGGTCAGCAGCGGCTGGCCGCGATGTACTTCTGCGCCGACATGCGCGGCGACCAGGCGGATGATGCGTTCGCCGTCTTCCTCGGATAGTTCCGCGCCCATCGGTGCACGACCGGACGACAGGCGATCAATCCAGAGCGTGTGGTCAGGATTGAGCATGATTTCCACCACGTCCGGGTCTTCGAGAGCGGCAGCAATCAGCGGCCCCATCGCGGTGCGCAACATGCGGATGCGCCGATCGAGCGCCGTGGTGGCGAAAGACTGCGGCTGCGCGCTCATGAGGCACGCTCCTGCGCTTCGGCCTGCGCCGCCGCATCATCCAGCCGTGCGGCGTCGGGGTTCAGCTCTTCCACCACCTCACGCACGAGGCTGCGCCCGCGCATCAGGTGACGGCCGAGTTGTTCGACAAACTGCTCGAACCGCACCTTGCCTTGCGCGCGAGCGGCATCCTGTTGCGCTTCGGGAACGGGCGTGCTGACCGTGAGGAAATAGCGGACGAACAGCGCCAGCGTCTCGATCTCGATGTTCTGGTCACGCTCCAGCTTCTCGAACTGGCGCGAGAGTCGATCCAGCCGTTTGGCAATCGCCGCTTCGCGCTGATCGCCCGCATCGGGCGAAAGCCAGGACGCGAGCGCCGCCGCGACGATCGACGACTTCGACACGCCTTTCTTCGTCGCCAGCTCATCAAGGCGTCGGGCGTGCTCGGGCGGGATGAACAGGTTGAGGCGATACTGGCTCATAGCTGGAGTCCGTCGTCGCGGTCGAGGGACGCCAGCCGGGCCGTGCGTTGCAGGGCCGGGTCGAACTGGCGAGGGAGCGGCAACGGCAAGTCGTCGTCATCGAGCAGCGCGAGGTCGCTGTCGGCAGGCTGTTGTTCGGGGCTGTATTCGGAGACGTCCGATAGTTCTGGCTGCCGGCGTGGCCCGCCGTCGTCGGTCGTGCCCGTGTCATCGCCGACGAGGCCAGCGGTAACGGGTGCTGTCGGTACGACGGGTATTGCCAAACCGCTCCAGTCGTTGGGTCGCAACGGCGGCGCATCGGTGTAGCGCCCGGCAACGAGTACGGGCGGCGGTAACACGCGACGCCGGAAATTAGCGTCGGTGAAATAGCGTAGCTTCTTCGCGCGGATGGGCGCCAGACTGGACACCATCACCACCGCGTCGTCCGGTGGGAGCTGCATCACTTCACCTGGCGTCAGCAGTGGACGCGCCGTTTCTTGGCGCGACACCATCAGATGCCCGAGCCACGGTGCGAGTCGGTGGCCGGCGTAATTGCGCTGTGCGCGCAGTTCGGTCGCGGTGCCGAGCGTTTCGGAAATGCGCTTAGCCGTGCGTTCGTCGTTGGTGGCGAACGTCACGCGTACATGGCAGTTGTCGAGAATTGAATGGTTCTGGCCATAGGCTTTGTCGATCTGGTTGAGCGACTGCGCGATAAGGAAGCTGCGAATGCCATAGCCGGCCATGAAAGCGAGTGCCGTCTCGAAGAAGTCGAGCCGGCCTAGTGCGGGGAACTCGTCGAGCATCAGCAACAACTTGTGACGGCGTGCGATACCGTCACTGCCGTCGAGCGATTCGGTCAGACGTCGGCCGATCTGATTGAGGATCAGGCGCACTAGCGGTTTCGTGCGGCTGATGTCGGACGGCGGCACAACCAGATACAGCGAGACGGGATGCTCGGACGCAATCAGGTCGGCGATGCGCCAGTCGCAGCGCGAGGTAACTTCGGCCACCGTGGGGTCGCGGTACAGGCCGAGGAACGACATGGCCGTGGACAGCACGCCCGAACGCTCGTTGTCGCTCTTGTTGAGCACTTCGCGCGCAGCCGATGCGACAACGGGATGCGGTGCATCGCCCAAGTGCTTCGTCGTCATCATCCGGTGCAACGTCAGCTCGAACGGGCACGCCGGATCGGACAGGAAGTTGGCGACGCCGCGTAGCGTCTTGTCCTCGCCCGCGTAGAGCACATGCAGGATCGCACCGACCAGCAGTGCGTGCGAAGTCTTCTCCCAATGGTTGCGGCGTTCAAGTGCGCCTTCGGGATCGACCAGAATGTCCGCGATGTTCTGCACGTCGCGTACTTCGTGCGCACCGCGCCGGACTTCGAGCAGTGGGTTGTACGCGGCCGATTTCGGATCGGTCGGATTGAACAGCAGGCAGTGCGAGAAACGCGAGCGCCAGCCGGCGGTGATGGCCCAGTTCTCGCCCTTGATGTCGTGGATGACGGCAGACGCAGGCCAGCTCAACAGCGTGGGAATCACGAGGCCAACGCCCTTACCGGAGCGCGTCGGCGCAAAAGTCAGGACGTGTTCCGGACCTTCATGCCGGAGGTACTGGCCGTCATGCAGGCCGAGGAAGACGCCCGCCGGTTGTGTCAGGGCCGCCTTGTGGATGTCACGGGAGTCGGCCCAGCGTGCCGAGCCGTAGGTGGTGACGAGGCGAGATTGCCGCGCACGCCATACCGACATGCCGATGGCAACGAAGGCGGCGGCAACACCACTGGTCGCCGCGATGGTACCGCCCTTGAGGAACAGGCGCGGCGCATAGGCGTCGTACCAGTACCACCACTCGAACAGCCGCCACGGGTGATAGAACGGAATGCCAAGAAAGTCGAACCAGGGCGAGCCAAGGCGTAACTGGTAGCCCAGGTGTGCAGCGGTCCATTGGGTAGCGCCCCAAGTTCCCGCGACCACGATGCCGAACACCGTCAGCATCTGGCCGAACAACACACTGGTCCCGTTCATGCCAGCCTCCGAATTTTTCCTGCGTCATGCGGCGAAGACGTGCCGCATGACCAGGAGCATCGGTGCCGTGCTCAGTGTCGGTCAAAGACCTTTATCGGGAGAAATAGCGAGAAAAAAGCAAGATTTCCAACTGAGAAAATGCGTAGCGTATAACGGCGCATTTGCGAATGCCGCAGCATAGGCGGCAATGAAGTCAACTTATCTGCTGCATAGCAAACGATTCAGAACTTGGGCGGATCTTTGGGAGGTGTGTACTGCGATCCGCTACCCATAAACAAGCGATGACGCGCTTCTGACGCAGTATTGCATTCGGTAGACGGCAATTTCGCGTCGCTGTTCGCACATTGCTGCTCGACTTCACGTAGACGATCAGGATGATTGACTAGCGATTCCACCGTATCGGTTGGAGGCGACTTACCACAGGCGCTCAATACCAGGACAAGCGGAAGCAACATGATCTTATTCATGGCTCGATTTCCTCTGAAGGGTTGAGACCCGGTAATACAGTGGGCTTTTTTGTAGCAGACGATTCCACTAGGGTACTGACTCTTTCGATGAAGCGAGCCAGCGTTTCCGAGGGATCGCAGTCCAAGCGCAGTAGATAGGTGGTGAGCATAGGTGTGCGCCCGGCCAGCGGTCGGGCTACCACGTCTGGCTCACGACAGGCCGCGATCTGTGAGGCTCCGGCCAAGCCTAAGGCGAAGCCTGCTGCCACCAGTGCCATCATTAGGTCCACAGAGGCCACGCGTTCCGCAATCATTGGTTCTTGATCGATCCGCCTCAGCACTCGCTCTATTTGCCGCGCATAACCTTCACAAGCGTGGGGATCTGCGAGCACCAACGGATACCGCAGCACTTCCTCCAACGGGATGCGCTTGTGTGTCAGCAAAGGATGACGGGCAGGCACGGCCACCATCAGTGGATCATCCCAGATTGGCTCAGCAACGATGCCGTCCCCGACCTCATCCGACCGAGCGAACCCAACATCGTACGAGTCATCGTTCAGCCCTTTGATCTGCTGCGCCAATGGAATCTCGGATAGTCGTATTTCGATCTCAGGTTCTTCTTGGCGGCACAATGCCAGAAAGGTCGAGAATCGCGATGGCTGGATGCCATCGGAGAGTGCGACTCGCAACTGGCTGTGAAAACCATTGGCAGCCGCCTTCACGCTATCGCGTGCTTGCTGCAAGGCAGTGAAGACGCGTGGAACGTGCTCCAGGAATAACTTGCCTGCGCGAGTCAGCCGAGTGTTGCGCGTGGTTCGCACAAAGAGCTGCGCACCAAGGTCCTCTTCAAGTTCTTTGATTGCGCGCGACAACGGTGACTGCTCAATATGCAGTCGCTCCGCCGCGCGGGCGAAATGAAGTTCTTCAGCGACGGCCAGGAAGCAGCGTAGATGACGTAATTCCATTCATGTGGATTCCTATGATGTAGGTCGGCTCGACGCAATGCATCGAACCGCCGAAACCATCTGGCTCAAAGACGACCACCGAGCCACTAGGCAAGAACATCATCGCGAGTCGCGTCTTGTACGTCACCTATTTGCCGATTGGTTATCCGCCGTGACGCGGATTGCCTCGCTAATTGCAGAAGCAATCTCGTCTTCGCTGCGGCCGCCGTTGATTTCGATACGACCACCAAAATTGAAGTGTGGCACCGACCGCACACCAGCAGCGACAGAGTTTGCCGCTTCCCGTTCTACAACTTTTCGCCAAGTTGGATCGCGTGCAATGGCAACGGCCGTGTCTCGCTCGAATCCACACGTCACAGCGATATCAGCAAGTACATCAGCATTGCCAATATTCTTTGCTTCCAGAAAATACGCTTCCGTGATCGCCACTGCGATTTTGTGCTGGGTTCCGTATTTTTCTGCGGCTTGGATAAGCGCGTGTGCGGCCTGTGTCGGATAGCTGTAAGGCTGACGGCTAAGGTCGAGATCCAGTCCAGACGCACGGGCTTCTGCTTCGGGCCGCGCAAACGCCACCTTTGGGTCAGTCACACCGTATCGGCTACGCAGCAAATCAGGAATGTAAAGTCCGTCAGCGGGCGTATCCGGCAGCAGCAGGACAGGATGATGACGGATATCCACGGCAAGATCGGGAAAACGATCGCGTAGAACTTTGTCGAGGCGGTACTGGCCGATGATGCACCAGGGGCAGCTAATCTCGGTATAGAGGTCGATTCGCAACATGTTAGCTTTCTCCTTCTTCAGCTATTGGCGATGCCGGGTGCAGCTCGTACGAACGTTTTGTCAGTGACCTGATCAACCAGGAATTTCGCCAAATTTCCTCGAGACAGTTTCGTACTGAGCTTGGTTTTCCCATACCAGCCCACATTAATCGTTCCGTTCACGGGACCATCTTTGAGGAACGGAATCCGCACCAGCGTCCAGTCCAAGTTTGAGTTGGCAATCAAATCGCCTGTCGATTTGATGTCGTCGTACGCCTTGCGGACAGTCACCTTGAACATCAGTGCGGTCGCGCGTGATGTCAGGTCAAAACCGTCCTTTGGATCGCGATAACTTGCCGTGGATATTTGTACGAGGCGACGAACACCGCACCGCTTCATCACTGCGATGATGTTGGACAGGCCGTGCATGATTGGCCTGTCGCCCTGTATCTTGAGACCATTAGGCCCCAAGGCGCTGATTACGGCATCAGCCCCCTGGATGCATCGTGCGATGGCATCCCTATCCTGCAGGTCGCCCACAACGATTTCGACTTTCCCTGCAAACGATTCGAGCTTCTTCGCATCGCGCGTATAGACGGACAGGGTATAGCCTTGCTGCAAGGCCTCTTCGATAATGTGCTTTCCGGTCGGTCCGGTCGCTCCAAATAGAGAGAGCTTCATCTCATCCCTCCATATGGTTGGAAGACATGGCCGGTAGAATCGATTCGACACGGTCGCGTTTTGTCACAAGTGACCAGATTTCTTCCGCGATCACGTCGGGGTCGATGCGCGGCAGGTTGGGAGCCAATTCGTGCCCTGCAGCCTGCACAGCACGTAGACCCGTCGAGCGCTCAATCATCGCTCCAATATTCATCGTGCCGGCGTAGACGCCCCTAGCGGCCACTTCGGCATTGAGCGTGTGGACATAGTTGCGTGTCGCCGCCATTGCCGGGCCGACTCCACTCATACCGGGGATCGGAACCACGGCCGCGAGCCCACCGACAATGACAACGGCGCCGTCACCACGCGTGAGTTGACCTTGCACCACCGCGTGGACTACTTCGATGGGTGCGTAAGTGAATATTTCGGTCAAAGACCGGAGCGTAGCTGCGTCGAGATTCACTGCGGGCACCGCACCGAGGCCGGATGGGACAGGCGCGTAGACCGCGACATCGATTGCGCCAAAGCGCGCTTCGATGGAATGAACGAGTGCAGGAATATCGGCAATGTCGGTCAGATCAGCCGGGAATGCGGCGGCTTGGATTCCGGCCTTAGCGAGTTCGGCAACGCGCTGGGCGAGTTGCTCGGCGCGGCGCGCGACCAACGCGACCTGATAGCCTTCGCGCCCAAATCGGGCAGCCAGCGAGGTGCCTAAGCCTGTACCTGCTCCGAAGAGAGCAATCGTTTTTTTTGCGGCCATGATGTCACGCCGCTTTCGCAAGTAGAGATTGCACTACCGTCTCGGCGCGGGCGGCGGCTTCCTTGGCTGCATCCGGACCGAGCATCGTGCCTTCGATACGGACCAATTCAATGTCAGTCAGTCCAATGAAACCGAGCAGATGCAGGAGGTAGCTGGTCTGGAAATCGAACGGTGCGTTGGCCCCCTCCGAAAACACACTACCGGTAGCGGTGACGAGGTAGACCTTTTTGCCCGTGAGCAGCCCTTGGGGAGCACCACTGGCATAGCTAAACGTAACGCCCGGCCAGGTGACGTGATCGAGCCAGGCCTTGAGCTGCGAAGACGGGCCAAAATTCATCATTCCGGAGCCGATTACGATCACGTCGGCAGCCTGCAACTCATCAACCAGCGTCTGGGCAATCTGTACCGCCTCCGCCTGCTCCGGGGTACGAGCTTCCAGCGGCGTGACGCGACCGTGAATATAGGCCGGCGTGATGTGCGGTGTCGGGTCCGCAGCAAGATCGCGAACAGTTAGCGTACCGCCCGTCCGACCCGTGATGCCTTCCGCGAGTTGGGTCGCAAAACGGGTGGAGAGGCTTTCGGGTCCGCGAGGGCTGGACGTGATCAACAGAGTTTGGTTCATGACAGGCTCCTAGGCTAAATCCAGCACTTAGTAACATTACATAACTGGATTACAAAACTATACAAAGGATGGTATGGTTCCTATCTCCATTGCACAAGAAGGCACACGCATGTCACTAAGTCACACAGATCCGCCTAGTGAGATGCCGGACTCTGAGACCGGTGGTTGCCGGGCTACCCGCGAAATTCTCGATCGCATTGGCGATAAATGGAGTCTGTACATCATCGCGTCGCTGGCTCAGGAAACGCGGCGATTCAACGAACTGAGGCGTGGGATCGATGGCATCTCCCAACGCATGCTGACGCTGACCTTGCGTGGCCTGGAGCGTGACGGACTAATTCTCCGGACGATGTATCCAACCATCCCGCCACGCGTCGACTATGAACTCACCGAATTGGGGAGAACTCTTTTGGGGCCGGTAATGGCGCTGGTCAATTGGGCAAACGACAACCAGATTGCAATAACCGAGGCACATAGGCGCTTCGACGAAACCGCTGAACCGGCGGCAGTGCCAGCTCGAGATTTTGCCCACAAACGGTAGTGAGCCAGCGTTCGCCTGCGCGGCAACAGAAGTCCCCCAGGGCACACAAATTCGTCAAGACCGGGAGGCGAGCGACTTGGCGCAAAGTCGGGCGCCTAGGCTCGCACGCAGGACCATGCT
>NZ_CAJPGH010000035.1:0-68901 GCF_905339605.1 Burkholderia sp. BCC1972
TTGAACCGCTCGATGTAACACCGCCCGCCACGGCGGGCGCATCGCTTCACCGCGGCACCGAAGCACGGCCGCCTGCCCGCTTCCCACGTCGGGCTCGCGGCCGCCTTCGCGCCGACGACAAGCAGCGCCGTGCGTTCCCCGACGGCACGGCATGCAGGCGGCCAGCATCGACTCCGCCATCGAAGTTTTAATTAGTCGTACGTATTACAACACTCAAAAAACGGAGACAGACGATGAAGAGCAGGACATGGACCATTTGCGCGGCGCTGCTCGGCGCGGCGGCAAGCACGAGCAGTTTCGCGCAGAGCAGCGTCACGCTGTACGGCGACCTCGATGCCGCGTTGCTCTATACGAGCCGATCGCTCGATGCGGCGACCGGCGGCAACGCCGGACGCCAGTTCGCGCTGACCGACACGGGCATGACGCCGACCAACTTCGGCATCACGGGCACCGAGGATCTCGGCGGCGGGCTGCACGCGAGATTCAAGCTGGAAAGCGGCTTCAACATCACGGACGGCGCGTTCGGCCATTCGAACGGCAACTTCTTCGGCCGCCAGGCGTGGGTCGGGTTCGACGGCGGATTCGGCGAAACGAAGGTCGGCCTGCAGTTCTCGCCGTTCGTGCTGGCGATACTCGGATCGGATCCGCGCAACGTCTCGCATTTCGGCGCGGCACTGGTTCCGTATGTCGACAACGTGCTCGTCACGGGGCTCTTCAACCCGAACGCGATTTCGTACACCAGCCCGACGATCGCCGGGCTGACGGCGAGCGCGATGTTCGGATTCGGCGGGAAAGCCGGCGACTTCCAGGCGGGACGCCAGTATTCCGGCAGCGTCACCTATACGAACGGCGGTTTCATGCTCAATGCGGCACTCTACGACGGCAACGGCGGCACGACGCCGACACCGGTTCCGAGCACCGTCGCGTTCGTCGGCCGCACGATCGGTACCGCCTATACGTTCGGGCCCGTCACCGGCAAGGCGTCGTTCACGAGCTACAAGGTCGCCGGCTCGTTCAGCAACAACGTGTACAGCGCAGGCCTCGACTATCGCGTCACGCCGGCGCTCGATCTGAACACCGGCGCGTGGTACACGACCGACCGCAACGATTCGCACAATCATTCGCTGCTTGCCGCGATCGGCGCCGACTACAGCCTGTCGAAGCGAACGGGCCTGTATGCGCAGGTCGGCGTCGTCAACAACCACGGTGCGATGAATACGGGCCTCGGCATCACGGGCGGCGCGCTGTACGGGTTGCCGGGCACGACGGTCGGCGTCAACGCCGGCATCCATCACGTGTTCTGACGCAGCGCCTGTGCACGGGCGGCCGCCGCGCGCCGCGCGTCCGGCTCCGCATCGCGGCGCGGCCGCCACGGAAACGTGGCGCAAACGCGCCTTGCCCGGTGCCGGTCAGGCCGCCCGGCATACCGATCTCGATGTTTACCCGACCTCAAGTCCGCGGCCGCGCGGCCGTCAAGTCGGGAAGGCACGCCCAACATCCGCCGGGAACGCGGCGCGCATGATCTCAAGGAGACCCACCAACGTGAACTTCTTCGGAATCGGCCGCGGCCGCCGTTCGTCTCGCGCGCTCGTCGGCGATATCGCCGAGCAGGCCGGCAGGCTCGGCATCGAGATCTGCGACGTGTCGGGCCACGTCGAGGAAGTCGCGGCCCGCGTCGCCCGGCAGGCCGAGGTCTGCCACACGCTGCGCGAATCGGCCGCCCTCACGCTGCGCGGCAACCACCGGATCGCCGAGGCCGCGCAGCAGGTGCGCGACGTCAGCGCCAACGCGTCGAATGCCGTCCGGCAGTCGCAGCAGACGATCGAGGCTTCGCTCGCCGACATTCACGGCCTCGTCGAGGGCGTCACCACGATCAGCGACCAGATGGGCGCGCTGCGCGATGCGCTCGGTCACGTGCGGGCCGTGTCCGAAGAAATCTCCGTCATCGCCCGCCAGACCCACCTGCTCGCGCTGAACGCCGCGATCGAGGCCGCGCGCGCCGGCGAGTCGGGCCGCAGCTTCGCGGTCGTCGCGGCCGAGGTCAAGAACCTGTCCGCGAAGACCGGGCAGGCGACGGCCCAGATCGAGACGACCCTCGCGCGGCTCGCCGAGCAGACCGAACACCTGCTCGCGGAAGGCACCGACAACGCCGCGCGCGCGCATCGCGTGCGCGAGGGCACGCGCACGATCGGCGAGGTCGTGCACGCGACCGGCCATGCGATCACCGAGCTCGCGGGTGAAGCCGAACAGATCGCGTCGCTGACCGACGAGATCGAGGCGCAGTGCCACCGTCTCGACGAGCAGGTGGGCGAAATGGCGTCCGGCGTCGAGAACTCGGCCGACAACTTCTCGCAGGCCAAGGACCGGCTCGGCAATCTGCTGACCGTCTCCGAGACGCTGATCGAACTCACCGCTGCAACCGGCATCGAATCGCCCGACACGCGCCTGATCGACACCGCGCGGAACACGGCCGCCGCGATCAGCAAACTCTTCGAGGACGCGGTCGGCCGTGGCGATATCGCACTCGACGCGCTGTTCGACACGCACTACGAACCGATTCCCGGCACCGACCCGCAGCAGTTCATGACGCGCTTCACGGCATTCACCGATCGCGTGCTGCCGGCCGTCCAGGAGCCGGTGCTCGACGTCGACGCACGCGTCGTCTATTGCGCGAGCTTCGATCGGCAGTGCTACCTGCCGACCCACAACCGGAAGTTCTCGCTGCCCCAACGCGCGGACGCAGCCTGGAACGCGGCGAACTGCCGGAACCGCCGGATCTACACGGACCGGACGGCGCGCATGTCCGTGGCGCATGACAAGCCGTTCCTGTTGCAGACCTATCGCCGCGACATGGGCAACGGCCAGTTCGTGCTGATGAAGGACGTGTCCGCGCCGATCGTCGTCGGCGGACGGCCGTGGGGTGTCCTGCGGATCGGCTACAGCGTCTGAACCGGCGGGGCCGGGCCGGCCGCGCCTACTGCTCCAGCCCCACCCCCAGCGGCCGCTGGTCGCTGCGCCCGTGGTCATCGACCACCCGCACCGTATAGTTGCCGGCCGTCCGCGGCTGCCAGAACAACGCGTCGCCCGGCGTACTGCGGCCGACATACGCATCGTTGACGAACCAGTACAGCGCATGCGCGCTCGCATCGGCCGTCGCGTTGAACGCGATGCGCGTCTCCTCCGTACTCTTCACGCGCATCGCATATGTGCTGCCGCGCAGCGGCGACGTGATGCGCGGCGGATCGCCTTCGACCTGCCCCGCATCGCGACAGTCCGCATTCTGCGGCGGCCGCCGGCGCGGAATGCCGGCCTGCGCGAACACCTGCTGCAGATCCGACGGCCAGAACTCGAAGATCTCCGTATGCGTGCGCTTGCCGTCGTACGGCGGGCACGCGGCCTTTCCCGTCGCGTCGTCGATCACGACCGGCCGGTGCACGGTGCTCACGCGAATCGGCGACGTACCCGGGATGAACCACGTCCAGCCCTGTTGCGGACACCACTCGTTCGGCAGATCGCCGCTCGCGAGACAGATCCGCACACGCTTGAGCCGCGGCGGCACCGCGCGCGGCGGCTCGACGAGCGTGCGCTCGGCATTCATCGCGTCGACGACCTGGAAGAACAGCGGCGCGGCCGCATCGACGCCGACGAAGGCCGTATTCGTCGAATTGTCGAAATTGCCGACCCACACGACCAGCACGTACGGGCCGAACACGCCGGCCGTCCACGCATCGCGGAACGACCATGACGTGCCGGTCTTCCAGTACACCGGCACGCTGGACGGCTGCGCGCCGCTGGTCTCGTCGGGGCGCGGGTGCTGGCGCAGCATGTCCATCGTCATGTAGCTCGCGTCGGCGCTGAGCAGGCGCCGGCCGGGCGGCGCCGGCTCGTCCGCGCGCAGCCGCAGCGGCCGGAACTCGCCGCGATTCGCGAGCATCGCGTACAGCGCCGCGAGATCCTGCATCGTCACCTCGCCGCCGCCGAGCACGAGTGCAAGCCCGTAATGTTGCGCGCTCGCCAGGCGGCGCACGCCGGCTTCCTGCAGGAACTGGTACAGGTCGGGCGACTTGAGCTGCGACGCAACCCACACGGCCGGCACGTTGCGGCTGCGGTTCAGCGCGTCGGTCGCGGTGATCGGCCCGAGGAAGTGGCCGTCGAAATTCTCCGGTGCATACGGGCCGAATGAAATCGGCACATCGCGCAGCACCGTCTGCGGATGGAGCACGCCCTGGTCGAAGCCGAGCGCATAGATGAACGGCTTGAGCGTCGAGCCCGGCGAGCGCCGCGCGAGCGTGCCGTTCACCTGCCCGTCGATCGAACGGTCGAAGAAGTTCGCGGAGCCGACCAGCGCCTTCACGCCCATGTCGCGCGTATCGACGAGGATGGCCGCTGCGTTGCGCACGCCGCGCGTGTCGTTGCGCGCGACATAGCGTGCGATCTGCCGCTCCAGCGTGCGCTGCAGGTCGAGGTCGAGTGTCGTGACGAGCCGCGCTCCTTCGCCGCCGTCTTCCGCGGCGCCGCCCGACGTCGTGCGCCACGCACTGCGCGCGGCGAGCGCCTGGCCGACCGCATGCGGTGCGTCGAACGGCAGCGCGGACAGCGGTCGCATCGCGAGCGGCAAGGCGAACAGCGGCTTCAGCGTCGCATCGCCCGGATGCTTCGTCAGCCAGCGCGCATACAGCCGGTTGCGCGACACGGCCAGCGCACGGTTGATTTCGTCCTGCCCGCCGCGCACGCGCCGCGCCGGGTCCTGCGGAATCACCGCGAGCGCGAGCGCCTCGGGCAGCGTCAGCGCATCGGGCATCCGGTCGAAATAGACGACGCTCGCGGTGCCCGCGCCTTCGACGTTGCGGCCGTACGGTGCGTCGTTCAGATAGGCTTCGAGGATCTGCCGCTTCGAGTAGAAGAGTTCGAGCTGCATCGCGCGCGCGACCTGCGCGAGCTTGCCGGCCGGCGTGCGCGTGTTCAGCTTCCACAGCGAGCGCGCGAGCTGCATCGTCAGCGTCGACCCGCCCTGCGGATTGCCGCCGCGCACGTACGTGATCCACGCGCCGCGTGCGAGCCCGTACGGGTTGAAGCCCGGATGCCACCAGAACCAGCGGTCCTCGTGCAGCATCACGGCCTCGACGAGCTGCGGCGACATTCGGTCGAGCGGCACCCACAGCCGGTAGCGGTCGTCCTTCGCGAGCGTCAGGCGCAGCAACCGGCCCTGCGCGTCCGTCACCGCAACCGACGACGGCTTCCAGTCGCGCAGCGGCGGATGCGGCCACAACCGGCACGCGGCCAGCGCGCCGAACACGAGCAGCACGCCGACGAGCCAGTTCTGCCAGCGATGCAGCCAGCGGCCGGCGCCGTGCAGCGCGCGCCGGAGCCTGGATGCTTCAGCCACGCGCGCATGCTCCCGGCTTTCGACGTGGCCGGCAACGCCGCTGCAGCCACCTCGTCATCGCACGCGCTCCACCGTCAGCGCCATGCCGCCCGGCGCCTGCGCCTGCACGCGGCGGTCGTACATCGATTCGCCGTAAGCAGGCGGCGCAATGAAGCGGCCCGCGTTGCTCGCCTTGATCCGGTAGACGAATTCGCGCACGTCGGTCGTCGCGGTGCCGTAGATCACCACGCGATCCTCGCGCACGTCCGCGAATTGCGGCTGCCACGTCGAACCCGTCACGCCGATCGGCGAACGCCACGGCGCATCGGCCACCGGCGCCGGCGTGCCGCCGTTGCTGTCGCCGTCCTGTGCGTCGGTCACGGGCGGCGGCGCGATCACCGGATCGAAGCCGCCCGGCAGCAGGTCGACGATCGCGACGTTGCCGACGTTCGCGGAGCCCGTCGCGCGGATCTTCAGGTGCACGTCGATCTCCTGGCCGAGCGTGATCTTGTCGAGCGGCTTGCCGTTCGTGTCGGTGTAGTCGCGCACGATCTCCAGCCCGTTCTTGATCGCCTTCGTCGACGTGCCGCGATCGTAGCCCGACTGGCTCGCGACCCACCACGCGGGCAACGTGCTGCCGTTCACGAAGTCGACGCGCGACGCGCCGGCCGCCCACGTGCCCGAGCGCACGAGGTTCGCGTGGATCGACGACACGTCCTTCGCGCCGGCACCCGCACGCACCTCGTCGATCGCGAGCTGGTCGAGCTGGCCCGCATTCGACGCCGCATATGCGTCGAGCGCGAGGATCGTCATCGCCGACGACAGCGTGTTGTAGCGGTTGTCGACGAGCGGCGCGGCGAGGTTGTCCATCGCGCGCGGCGACAGCTTGCTCACACGTTCCGGGAAGTGCTTCGCGAGCAGGTACAGCACGCTCGCGTCGCGCGTCAGCGGGTCGATGTAGTAGCCCGTCGCGTCATCGCCGTCGGACGCGCGCTTGCGTTCGAGCAACGCCTGCGGGCCCGCGATCAGCGCGGCGGCCTCCTTGTCCTGCTTCAGCAGTTGATACGACGCGGCGAGCCACGCAGCCGCGAGATCGCTCTTCCAGTCTTTCGGATACGCATCCTGCAGCCGCTTCTGCACGGCCGCGAGGCTGTTGGTCGTCACGTTGCCCTGGCGCGTCAGCAGGTACACCGCGTACGCGCGCTGCCGCAGCAGGTCCAGCGAGCCGAGCGAGTCGTTCGCGGCGAGCTTCTGCAGATACGCATTGCCCGCGTCGAGCATGTCCTTGGGCACCGCAACGCCACGATCGCGTGCATCGAGCAGCACGTGCATCGAATACGCGGACACGAACGGATCGGCATCGGGCGTCGCGCTCCACAACCCGAACCCGCCCTGCGCGTTCTGCCGGCTGCGCAGCACGCCGAGGAACTGCGCGATCGCGCTCGCGTTCGCCGCATCGGTGCCGGCTTCGGGCGCGTGCATCGCGCTGGTCAGCGCGCGCACCGACAGCCACTTCGCCGCGAACACGCGCGGCACGACCGCGCTCACCATCTGCTCGCTGCAATAGTGGTCGAAGTTGACGAGATACGACGACAGCCCCTCGGACAGCACGAGCGGCGCGGTCGAGATGCTCGCGTCGCGCGACGCGTACGCGTCGTACATCGACCGCAGGTTCGGCACGCTGGCCTTCTTGCCCGGATCGACGCGCGCGATGTCGAGCTGCGTGCGGAACGCCGCGGCCGGCCGCACCGACACGTCGACGCGCTGCTGCGCGCCCTTCGCGCCGTAGCGCGCACCAAACGACAGCGCGCCCGAGCCGAGCATATCGGTCGCCTTCACGCGGAACAGCGCGACGCCTTCATGCTGCGGCGCGAGCACGACGTTCTGCGTCGCCGGCCCGATCACCTGCAGCTGCGGGCCGGTCTTCAGCGTGACCGCGACCGGCACCGGCTGGTTGCCGACGCCCGTCAGGTTGTTCGCGACGCCGACGCTGACATCGGCCTCGTCGCCCGGCGCCAGCGTCGTCGGCACGTTCGGCGACAGCACGAAATCGCCGCGCACCGTCGTCGCGCCTTCGAACGTGCCGACCAGGTCCGGCGACACCGACACGGCCATCACACGCAGTTTCCCGTTGAAGTAGTCGGGCACCGTGTAGCTCAGGCGCGTGTCGCCGTTCACGCCGACGATCCCCGACCAGTAGACGACCGGCTTGTCGCGCTTGCGCTTGAACGGATTCAGCTGGCGGCCGATCGCGTCGTCGGCGTCGCCGCCGGGCGCGGCCATCGCCATCAGCTTCTCGAAGTCCGGCAGGATCAGGTCGAGGATCTGCGACGTGCCGACTTCGAGCATCCGCTTGCGGAAGAAGAACTTCAGCGGATCGCCGAGCTTGTAGCGCGCGACCTGCAGGATGCCCTCGTCGACCGCGAACACGACGACCTTCGCGGGCTTCGCCGAATGCACGGTGAAGTTGACGGTGTCGCCCGGCTTCACGAGTGCCGGCGCATCGACGCTCACCGCGTTGCGGCGCGCGTCGAGGTTCACCGAGAACGGCACGACGCCGTAGCTCAGCGGGCTCATGAAGATCTCGTCCGACGACGGATCGCGGATGGTCTGCACGTTGATGTAGCCGTTGCCTTCGAAACCGGCCGGCACCGTGATGTGCTGGATCGAGCTCGTCGTATCCGCATGGAACCATGCGTGCGCATACACCTTGTCGCGCTCGATCGTGATCAGGCCGCTGCCCGCGTAGGGCGCGCGGATCGCGATTTCCACCTGCTCGCCCGGCCTGAAGTCGTGCTTCGCGAGGCTCACCTGCAGCTCGGCGTTGCGGTCGAGCGAGCGCGTGACGTTCGCGGCGCCCGTGACCGAATACTCGATCCGGTTCACCGCGGTACCGTCCGCGCGGCGGATCACGAGCGCATAGCTGCCCGGCTTATCGGTGCGCAGCGCGAAGTCGAGCCCGGCCGCCGGAATCGCCAGCGGCTTCTCGTCGACCGGCACTTCCTTCAGCCGCGAATCGTATTTGTACGCGCCGGAGTCCTGCTTGGTCAGCACCGACACGTAGCGTTCCTCGACGAGCTGGGCGCGCAGGTCCTTCACGTCGATCGCCTTCGCGCCCGGGTCGATCGCGACGAGCCGCACCGTGCGCGGGCTGGCACGCTTCACGTAGCCGAGGTCGTCGACCGACTTGTAGCCGACGAGCCAGTCGTTGTTCGACACGAGCGTCTGCGCGTTCGCGGCGACGTTGCGGCCGCCTTCCGCTTCGTACGCCTTCGCCTGGAAGTACAGCTGGTAGGTCGCGTCCGCGTACTTGTCGAGATCGAGGTCGAATTCGGCATGGCCCTTGTCGTCGGTCGTGCCGTCCTGCAGCGTCGTCGTGTAGCCCTCCTTCGCGCGGCGTGCATCGAAGAAGTGATAGCCCTGCCAGCTGCGGAACGACGGCCACACGGGGCGCAGCGTCAGCGTCGCCGCGACGCGGCGTTTCTCGGCCGGCGTGCCGAACAGGTTCTGCGCATCGACGAGGCCCTTCAGCCCCTTCGGCTTCACCCACCCTTCGACGACCTGCTGCGACAGCTTCGCGTCGACCTTCATCCGGTCGGGCAGGAACTCCTTCACCTGCACGGTCGTGCTGCCGATCGGCTCGGCGCCCGGCTGGCCGTCCTTCACGATATACAGGTTGACCGTCCACGTGCCGGTCGGCGCCGTCTCGGCGGTCGTATAGGAGAGCTCGGTGAATCCCGTCGCGTCGACGGTCACTGGCTTGCGCTCGACGGTGATGCCGCGCGGGTCGACGATCTCCGCCTGCAGCGGCACGCCGGCGGGGCTGCGCGCCCAGCTGGCCGCGCGCACGATCAGGCCGATGTGGAACGGATCGCCCGGCCGGTACAGGCCGCGATCCGAGAACAGGTACGCGGACAGCTGACCCTGGCCCGTCGCATTGCGCTCGCCGTCGACGTCGAAGCGCGAGAAGTCGAGCTGGCGGTCGCGGCCGGCCACCGGCAGGAACGACAGGTCGGTGTCCTTCTTCACGACGTACAGCTGCGGCCGCTTCTCGCGGTCGAGCCCCTTGAACGCGGGGAAATGCACGACGCCGTCGGCGCTCGTGGTCTGCGTGAACAGCGCCTGCCCGTTCACCGCAAGCACCGATACCGTTGCACCCGCAACCGGCTTGCCGGTACGGATCGACTGGATGAACACGTCCTGGCTGCCATCCAGCGACTTCTTGACCAGCATCCCGAGATCGGTCACGACGATCAGGCGCGTATCGCCGAGTGCGTTGTCGCTGTCGTCGCCGTTACCGCTGCTGTCGCCCGAATCGGCGTTGTCGGACGCATCCTGGCTGCCGTCGCCGGACGATGCATCGCCATCCTTCGCATCGTCGGCTTTCTTCTTCTCGGCCGCCGGATCGTACTTCGACAGGTGCAGCAGGAACACGCCGCGCTTGCCGCCCTTCAGGTACTGGCCGAGATCGATGCCTTCGTAATGCGCACGGCCGGGCTCGCCGGCCGGGAACGCGCGCGTCTGCACGAAGCGCTCGACGATGTGGTCCTCGCTGAACGAATAGGACAGCTGGGGACGTGCGTACGTACCGTTGTTGAAGCTCACGAGATGCTGGATCTGGTCGGGCAGCACGCGGCCGATCTCGACCTTCATCCCCGGCAGGTTGCGCGACACGACCGACAGCCGCTTGCTGCCGCTCATCGACAGCAGCGAGCCGTCGGCCATGAAGCGCAGCAGCTTCGGATAGTCGGGCACCGTGAATGCGCTCGTCACGGGCTTGCCGAGCAGGTAGCCGCCGGCCGATTTCAGGTCGCCCTCGAACCGGACGACGACGCGGTCGCCCGGCGTCGCGTGGTACTTGAAACTCTGCAGCGTCGCGAAATCGTTCTCGGTGGGCACCGCTTCGAGCGGCAGCGGCTTCGACTGCTTCAGCACCGCGTCGCTGATGTCGGCCACGTTCCATTCGTAGGGCGGATCGTCGTCCGACTGCTCGACACCGGGCTTGCGCTTCGGCAGCACCCACGCCTTCGCGCGTGCGGCGAGATCGGCACTGCGCACGCCGTCGGACGTTTCGGCCACGAGCACCTGCTCGGGTTCGTAGCGCTCGTTGTCGACGAGCGTCGGCGCGACGTTGCCGATCGACAAACTGTAGAGCCCCGGCACGCCGACCGATGCATGCAGCACGTCCGGCGTGCCGTTGCCGCCGCGCGCGCTCTTCACGCCCTTGTCGACGTCGAGCCGCACCGACAGCGGATCGCGCGGGATCTCGAGCGGCTGCGAGTAGACCCACGCGCTCGTCTTCATCTTGTCGTAGTTGACCGTGTAGCGCAGCGGCGACGTGGCCTTGCCGTCGCGGCCGACCAGCACGAGGCCGATGCGCTTCTCGAATTCGGCCGGATCGACCGGGTAGTTGAAACGCAACTGCAGCAGCGCCTGCTTCTCCGCCGGATTGTCGGGGTTGTGGTAGAACTCGTTGTTGCCGAATGTTGCGGCGAACGCCGGCAGGTCGAACGCGAAACGATCGTCGCGCATGACCACCTGCGGCGCGAACACGCGGTGCACCGCGAAACGCACCTCGACGTGCGCGCCGACCGGCCAGTCGGCCGCCGGCGTGAAGCGCAGCGTCTTGTCGTCGGCCCACTCCCACGCGCCTTTCAGCGCCGGTGTCATCTCGATCCCGTCACCAGCGGGCTTGCCGACCCGCTCGATCGGCGCGGCCGATTGCGCGAACGCCACTTCGAGCGGATGCACGGTGATCTTCGGCTTGTCGGTGTCGTCGACCTCGTAGGTCGTGATCGCCGGCGCCTTCACGGTGAAGCTGACGGTTTCGGGCTCGGGCGGCTTCGGGCGGTGCTTGAACCAATAGCCGCCGTAGCCGAGCGCGGCCGCGAGCAGCACGAGGCCGCCCGCATGCCACGGACGGCGGCGCACGGCCGCGGCGGTGACGCCCATCCACGCGGGCGCCGTCCACGACACGTCGCCGACCAGCGGCCGCAGCGCGCAGCCGAGCAGCCACCAGACGAAGCCTGCGACACGAATCGGCAGGAGCAGCAGGAAGCGCAGCAAATCCATCTTGTTATTTCCTTGTCAAGGACATGCTGCCGATGCGGCAACCTTCCCCGAATTGTTATGGGTCTGTGACGGCGCGGCCCGGTTGCGCCGTATTGCTTGGTATGTTCGACCGGATGCTGGCCGCCATTATCGATCAGACCCGAAACGATGGAAATATCGGTGTGCCGGCGCGCAACGCCGCCCGACGACCGGCCGGTCGGGCGGATTTCGGGCCGCGGCGCAACCTCTGCCCACGGTCGCGCCGCGTTCGCTAGAATGCGCGGCTCGGCAGGATCGAATCGAAATGAAAGGAAACCGCTTGAAACTCCCGTTCGAATGGCAGATCGGGCTGCGCTACGCGCGCGGCGGCCGGCGCTCGGCCGGCGACGGCTTCGTATCGTTCATCGCCGGCGCCGCGATGGCCGGCATCGCGCTCGGCGTGGCCGCGCTAATCGTCGTGCTGTCGGTGATGAACGGCTTTCGCACCGAGGTGCGCGACCGGATGCTGTCGGTGCTCGCGCACGTGGAAATCTTCTCACCGTCGGGCTCGATGCCCGACTGGCGGCTGACCGCGCACGAATCGCTGCAGAACCCGGCGGTGCGCGCCGTCGCGCCCTATGTCGACGCGCAGGCGCTGCTGACGAACGCGGGCAGCGTGACGGGCGTCGCGCTGCGCGGCATCGATCGGGTGCTCGAGCCGCGCGTATCCGAGATCGCGCGCAAGCTGAAGACCGGCCGCCTCGACGCGCTCGTGCCCGGCGAGATGGGCATCGTGCTCGGCGCCGCGCTCGCCGATGCGCTGCACGTGAAGATCGGCGACCGCATCACGTTCTTCGCGCCCGGCAACACCGCGCGCCTCGGCGACGCGCTGCCGCGGTTTCGCCAGTTCAACGTGGTCGGCACGTTCGAGTCGGGCCACTACCAGTACGACAGCGCGCTCGCGTACATCCACATCCGCGACGCGCAGCAACTGTCCAACGTGAACGCGCCGACCGGCATCCGGCTGCGCATCGACGATCTGCAGCGCGCGCCGGAGATCGCGCTCGCGCTGTCGCGCACGCTGTCCGGCAACCTGTATATCCGCGACTGGACGCGGCAGAACCGTACGTGGTTCGAAGCCGAGCGGCTGCAGAAGCGGATGCTGTCGCTGATCCTGATGCTGATCGTCGCGGTCGCCGCATTCAACCTCGTGTCGTCGCTCGTGATGACCGTCACGCAGAAGCAGGGCGACATCGCGATCCTGCGCACGCTCGGCGCGCCGCCGCGGTCGATCATGAAGATCTTCGCGATCCAGGGGATGACGATCGGCCTTGCCGGCACGCTTGCGGGCGTCGCCTTCGGCTGCGCGATCGCGGTGAGCATCCCGTGGGTGCTGCCGGCGATCGAACAGTTGCTCGGCATCCGCTTCCTGACGCCGTCCGTGTACTTCCTCAGCTCGCTGCCGTCGAAGCTCGCGGCGGTCGACGTGATCGAGATCGCCGCGGCCGCATTCCTGATGTCGTGCGTCGCGACGCTATACCCGAGCTGGCGCGCCGCGCGGGTGCGGCCGGCCGAGGCGTTGCGCGACGAATAGGCGCGATTGGCGCAATCGGCGCGGCGTTACGCGATCTCGTGGAAGCCGACGCTGTTGCCGCCGTCGGGCGTGTAGCCGGCGAGCACGTCGAAGCCGACGTTGACGAGTTCCACGCGCATGCCGTAGGACTTGTTGCCGGATGCGTCGACGAAGATCGCCGCACCCGACGACAGCTGGCGCGCGGTGTTCAGCAGCGCCAGCGTGCCGCGCGCCGTACCGGCCGATGGCTCGATCGTCAGCGTCGTGCCGTCCTGCGTCGTGAAGTGTCCGCCGGGCGCGACGGGCGGCGGGTTGTCCGCGACCGACCGGTTGAGCAGGCTCATGAAGTGAAAGCGCGCATCGGCGCCCTGGCTCGCCGCCGCGCGGTCGCTGTCCGTGAACGTGTCGCCGCGCACGGCCGCGCCTTGCGCGGCGATATCGACGGCCTGCTCGTGAAAATCGCGCGTCGCACGCACGAGGCCGGCGTTCGCGTTCAGCGTCGATTCGACCCATGCGCGATCGCTGTCCGTCATCGTCTTCGACACGACCTTGATCCGGCCGTCGTCGGTCATGAAGTCGAACCGCGCATCGGCCAAGTCCGGCCGCTTCGCGACGATGTCCTGCAGGCTCGTCGCGAGCGCATCGGTGACGCCGCGCAGCTTCAACGTCAGGTCGCCCACCATCGACAGCTGTTTCGTTATCCCAGCCTGCAGCGCCTGCGGATCGATTGCCCGGACGCTGATCGGCTCGTCTTGCTGCGCGCCGGACACCGTCGTGTCCGGCGTCTCGCGCCCGTCGAGCGCCGCCTGCGCCATTTGCGCGAGCGTAAGGCCGCCCGCCGCCGTAACCGGTATCGTCATTGCCCTCTTTTCTCTCTCGTTTTCAGCCTGTTTTTCCCTGTTTACGGACGGATTGCCGGGAAGTTAAGCGCGCATGCCGCACCCCCACCGAAACTTTGTTTGATTTAGGCTAAAAAAGTTTGACATGAAGATTTCACTGGGATAACTTTTGCGCAAGCTTCCGGAAAGCAATCCGGCCAGCCGTGCCGACTCGCGTCGCGCTTTCCTGCCGTTGCAGCACCGCCGTTCGCAACATTCCCGCCTCATCGCATCGTGCCGTTCCGTTTCATCCGAAACCTGAAGGAAGCTCGGGCATGCCCGTATTTGATTCGTACTCCTGCATTCTAAGCGAGCCGCCGCACTGACGATTTCCGTTCGGGGCGATCCGCTCGCCTCGACGCCGGCCGGATGCGCGCCGCCTGACGCGCGCCGGCACCGGGCGAGATCCTCATCCGTCCCGCCCGCCGCTTTTGATGGTGCAGTTCCGCTTCATCCGACGCAGTACCCGGCCAGGCCGCAGGGGGCGTATCGCGAGCCGTGCCGGTTCCAGACAATCACAAGAGACGAGGTCGATTCAATGAACATTCATCGAACCGGATTCCGGCGCGCGTGGCTTCCCGCGCTCGTGGCCGCCACGACGCTCGCCGCATGCGGCGGCGACGACGGCGGCAGCGTGGCGGGTGCATCCGCACTCGCGCAGGGCCAGCAGGAGGGGGCCGCCGCAGCGGCGGCCGATTCGCAGTCGCTCGCGTCGCACGTGTCGCCGTCCGGCGTCCCGTACGCGAATCCGGCCAGCAACGGTCGCTACAAGCCGGTGATCAGCAACGGCCAGGTGCAGCCGTCGCTGTCGGGCGGCACGATCGAAGAGAACGCCTGGGTCGACACGCCGGTCGATTCCGACGGCGACGGCACACGCGACCGCATCCACGTGCGCATCGTGCGGCCGTCCGAAACCGCGAACGGCGCGCGCACGCCCGTCATCGTGCTCGCGAGCCCGTACTATGCAGGACTCGCCGACAGCCCCGACCACGACGTCGACGTCGAACTCGACGGCACGCCGCATCCGGCCGCGGCCGCCGGCGCACCGGCATCGGCGTCCACCCGCATCCTGGCCGCCGCGCCGCAGTCGCGGATGCTGCAGCAGGTCGAGGCGGCTGCCGCCGGCCGCTCGTGGATCGAGAGCTACTTCGTGCCGCGCGGCTTCACGATCGTCTACGCGGATTCGCTCGGCACCGCCGGCTCGGACGGCTGCCCGACGATCCTGACGCGCGACGAATCGGTCGCGATGGCGTCGGTGATCCGCTGGCTCGGCCGGGACGCGACCGCGAAGGACGCGAACGGCAAGACGGTCGTCGCGAACTGGTCGACGGGCCACGTCGGCATGTACGGCGTGTCGTACGACGGCACGCTGCCGAAGATGGTCGCGAGCCTGCGCACGCGCGGGCTCGACGCGATCGTGCCGATCGCCGGGCTGACGAACATGTACGGCTACTACCGCTCGGGCGGGCTCGTGCGCGCGCCGGAAGGCTATCAGGGCGAAGATGTCGACGTGTACATCAAGGCGCTGCTGACGAACGCGCATCCGGAACGCTGCACGCACCTGATCGACGAAGCGTTGCAGCAGGAAGACCGCAAGACCGGCGACTATTCGCCGTTCTGGGCCGCGCGCGACATCCCGACGGGATTCGCGGTCGCACCGGCACTCGTCGCGCAGGGGCTGACCGACGACAACGTGCGCGTCGACCAGTCGACGTCGTGGTATCTCGCGATGCGGCGCCAGGGCGTGCCGACGCAGCTGTGGCTGCACCGCCTGAAGCACACCGATCCGACGCGCGTGCCGGCGATGGGCGAAGCGTGGACCGCGGAGGTGAACCGCTGGTTCACGCGCTACCTGATCGGCTACAACAACGGCGTCGAAGGCGATCCGCGCGCGGTGATCGAGCAGGCCGACGGCACGCTGCTGAAGGAAGCCGACTGGGCCGCGCGCCGTGCGACGCCGGTCACGTACTTCGCGGGCGGCGACGGCGCCAGCACCGGCACGCTGCTGCGGCTGCCAAGCGGCGGCCCGCTCACGCGGTTCACCGACGATGCGCGCATTCCCGCGCTCACGCTGGCGAACACGCCGACGGGCGAAAACCGCAGCCGTTTCGAGACGGCCCCGCTGACGGCGGCAGCACGCCTGTCCGGCGCCGCGACCGCACGCGTCAGGCTGACTTTCACCGGCGTCGCCAACGTCACGGCGCTGCTGGTCGATCGCGCACCGGACGGCACGGCCACGATCGTCACGCGCGCCTGGACCGACCCGCGCAACCGGCTGTCCGAGTGGCTGTCGGAGCCGGTGCTGCCCGGCCTGCCGTATGACCTGAAGCTGACGTTCATGCCGCGCGACTACAAGCTGGAAGCCGGCCACCGGCTCGGGCTCGTCGTCCTCTCCAGCGATTACGAGGCGACGCTGCGGCCGACGCCCGGCACGGGCCTGACGCTCGATCCGGCTGGCACGTCGGTGACGGTGCCGCTGGCTTCGCCATCGGCGGGCGTGTAGTCGCACGCCGGCTGCCGGCATGACGGCACGGCCGCCCCCGCCTGCGCGCCCGTCGGCGCAGGCGGGGGATCGCTGCAGAAACGGGACACCTGCGCTACGCTGCGAAAGTCGAACGCCAACGGTGCACCTTCATGATCCCCCTCAGCGCGAAAGCCATCGTCCGTGACGGACGCTCGGTCCTGTTCCTGCGCAATCCACGCGACGAATGGGAGTTGCCGGGCGGCTGGCCCGAAGCCGGCGAATCGCTCGAGGAAACCGTCGCGCGCGAATTACAGGAGGAATGCGGGATCGTCGCCTCGGCGATCCGCTACGTGGCGAGCCGCTCGTGCGAGGTCGTGCCGGGCAAGCGCGTGCTCATCGTGTGCTTCGAGTGTCGGGTCGATCGGCACGAAATCGTCCTGAGCGACGAGCACAACCAGTTCGGCTGGATCGACCTCGATGGCGGCAAGCCGGCGAACCTGCCGGATTTCTATTGGGAGTTCTGCAGACAGGCGGGCTGATTCGCGCCCGCCCTTCGGCAATCACACCGGCGTCAACACCGGCTGCCCCGCGAAATGCCGCGCCGCGTTGTCGAGAAACTGCTGCACCGACCGGTCGAGCGCCTCGGGCGACCAGCCGCCCATGTGCGGCGTCAGCACGACGTTGTCGAAATCCGTCAGCGCGCGCGGCGGCTCGGGCTCGCCTTCGTACACGTCGAGCCCCGCGCCCGCGATGCGCCGTTCGCGCAACGCGTCTGCCAAAGCAGCGGTATCGACAACGCTGCCGCGCGACACGTTGACGAGAAAGCCGCCCGGGCCGAGCGCGTCGAGCACGGTGCGATCGATCAGGTGACGCGTGCCCGCGCCGCCCGGCGTCGCGACGATCAGGAAATCGGCCCACTGCGCGAGTGCATCCACCCGGTCAAAATAGCGGTACGGCACGGGCTTCTCCGAGCGGTTGTGGTACCCGATCTCGATGTCGAAGCCCGCCGCACGGCGCGCGCACTTCTCGCCGATCTTGCCGAGCCCGACGATGCCGAGCTTCCTGCCCGACACGTTCGGCGGCATCGACAGTCCGTCGCGCCACACGCCCGCGCGGGTTTTCGCATCGAGCTGCACGACGTTGCGCACCGCCGCGAGCAGCAGCGCGAACGCGTGATCGGCAACGCAATCGTCGTTGGTGCCCGCGCCCGTGACGACCGTGACGCCGCGCGCCTTCGCATGCGCGACGTCGATATGCTCGTAGCCGGCACCGAGCGCGCTGACGAACGTGAGTTGCGGCAGCCGGTCGATCTCGGCGGCGGTGAGCCCCGTGCTGCCGTTGGTCAGCACCGCGCGAATCGTGCTGCCGTGTTCGGCGATCGCGCGTGCACGTTCGTCGGGCGTCGGGGCATGGCGCACGTCGAAAGACGCGGCGATCTCGCGCTGCGCGTCGCCGCGCAATGCGATGAGGACCAGCAACTCGGGCTTCATGTCAGCAAGTGTCCACAGGCAGGAACGAATTTCAGTGTAACAAGCGCGCGTGACGGATGCGGGTTATCCCCACACCGGCTGTGGGCACGCCGCCGCACGCGGTTTGCCAAAGCCGGCTCAGTCAAGTAACTTTCGGCGTACGCCCCCGTCCTGGAGATTGGCCCCGATGAAGCTCGCCCTGCCCGCCCGGATCCTGGGCCTCGCGTTCGCCGCCGCCCTCGTCGCGCCCGGCGCACACGCCGACACACCCGTCGTGGTGTCGTCGAAGATCGACACCGAAGGCAACCTGCTCGGCAATCTCATCGCGCAGGTGCTGAAAGCCCACGGCATTCCGGTCACCGAAAAGATCGCGCTCGGCACGACACCGATCGTGCGCAAGGCGCTCACGAGCGGCGAGATCGACATCTACCCCGAATACACGGGCAACGCCGCGTTCTTCTTCAACAAGGCCGACGACCCCGCGTGGAAGGACGCCGGACAAGGCTACGACACCGCGAAGAAGCTCGACTACGCGGCGAACCATCTCGTGTGGCTCGCGCCGGCGCCCGCGAACAACACCTGGGGCGTCGCACTGCTCGCCCCTGTCGCGCAGTCGCAGCACCTGAAGACCTTCTCCGATTTCGGCAAGTGGGTGGCCGGCGGCGGCAAGGTGAAACTCGCGGCATCGGCCGAATTCGTGAACAGCGCGTCCGCGCTGCCGTCGTTCGAGAAGGCGTACGGCTTCAAGCTGAAGCCTGAGCAGCTCGTCGTGCTGTCCGGCGGCGACACGGCCGCGACGATCAAGGCCGCCGCGAACCAGACCGACGGCGTGAACGCCGCGATGGTCTACGGCACCGACGGCGGCATCGCATCGAGCGGCCTCGCGGTGCTCGACGACGACAAGCACGTGCAGCCCGTCTACGCGCCGGCGCCGGTGATCCGCGAAGCCGTGCTGAAAGCGCATCCGCAGATCGCCGACTACCTGAAGCCGGTATTCGCGAGCCTCGACCTGAAGACGCTGCAGTCGCTGAACGCCCGCATCCAGATCAACGGCGAGCCGGCCGCCGGCGTCGCGAAAAGCTACCTGAAAGCGAAGGGCTTCGTGAAATGACCGAGCGCGCGGCGGCGTCCGCGCGGCGCGTCACGCTCGACAAGGTCGGCATCCTGATCGGGGTACTGACGATCGTCGCCGTGTTCGGCCTGCCGTTCGCGGTGCTACGGCCGAACCGGATCGCGGCCGGCACCGGGCTGTCGGTGTTCGCCGCGCTGCCGCCGGTGCAGGGCGCCGCGCTCGCCGCACTGTGGACCGTCGGCGCGCTGTGGGCGATGACGGCGAGCCGTCCCGCGCGGCGGCTCGCGGCCGGCTGCGCGGGGCTCGCCACGCTCGCGTATGCGGTCGGCGCGGCCGCGACGCACGTCGTCGCACCCGACGACATGCTCGCGCGCGTCTCCCCCGACGCCGGCGTCTGGCTGCTGCTGTTCGCGTGGTCCGTGCTCATCGCCGACGCGCTCGCACGGCTCGCGTTCGGCCCGTGGCGGCGGCTCGTCGCGCTCGTCGTCGCGATAGCAGCGATTTCGGTGCCGCTCGCCGGCGGCTGGTGGGACAGCCTCTCCGTGATGCGCGAATACGCGGTGCGCAGCGACGATTTCTGGCGCGAGGCGATCCGCCACGTGTCGCTCGCGGGCGGATCGGTCGCCGCCGCGCTCGTCGCGGGCTTGCCGCTCGGTATCGCCTGCGCACGCATCTCGACGGTGCGCACCATCGCGATGCCCGTGCTCAATGTCGTGCAGACGATCCCCAGCATCGCGATGTACGGGCTGATGATGGCGCCGCTCGGCCTGCTCGCCGCGCACGTGCCGCTCGCGGCCGCGCTCGGCATCCGCGGGATCGGCATCGCACCGGCCGTGCTCGCGCTGTTCCTGTATTCGCTGCTGCCGATCGCATCGAGCGTCGTGGTCGGGCTCGGGCAGGTGCCGCCGCATGTGACCGAAGCCGCACGCGCGATGGGCATGACGCGTGCGCAGCGGCTCCTGCGCGTCGATCTCGTGCTCGCGCTGCCGGTGATCCTGAGCGGCCTGCGCATCGTGCTCGTGCAGAACATCGGCCTGACCGCGGTCGCCGCGCTGATCGGCGGCGGCGGGTTCGGCACCTTCATCTTCCAGGGGATCGGGCAATCGGCCGCCGATCTCGTGCTGCTCGGCGCGATCCCGACGATCGCGCTCGCACTGGCGGCCGCCGTCGTGTTCGAAGCCGCGACGTCGCTCGCGAAGGGACGTACCGCATGATCGAGATCGAACGGGCCGGCAAACGCTTCGGCGACGTGGTCGCCGTCGACGACGTGTCGCTGACGATAGAGCGCGGCACCATCACCGCACTCGTCGGCGCATCGGGCAGCGGCAAGTCGACACTCCTGCGCATGATCAACCGGCTGATCGCGCCGACCAGCGGCACGATCCGCATCGACGGCGTCGATACGGCGACCGTCGCGCCCGAGCAGTTGCGGCGCGGCATCGGCTACGCGATCCAGGGGCACGGGCTGTTCCCGCACTGGAGCGTCGCGCGCAACATCGCGACCGTGCCGCGCCTGCTCGGCTGGGCCGCCGATCGCATCGACGCGCGCGTAAACGAGCTGCTCGACCTGTTCCACCTTGCGCCGGCCGAGTTCGCGGGCAAACTCCCGCACGAACTGTCGGGCGGCCAGCAGCAGCGCGTCGGCGTGGCACGCGCGCTCGCGGCCGAGCCGGCGATGCTGCTGATGGACGAACCGTTCGGCGCGCTCGACCCGATCATTCGCGGCAAGGCGCAGGACGACCTGTTCGCGCTGCAGCGCCGCCTCGGCATCACGGTGGTGATCGTCACGCACGATATCGAGGAAGCGCTGAAGCTCGGCGACACGATCGCGGTGATGGACGGCGGCCGGCTGCTGCAGGTCGCGACGCCGGCCGAGATTCTCGGCAAGCCGGCAGCCGGCGTCGTCGAGCAGCTCGTCGCGGGCGTCGACCGGCCGCTGCGCCTGCTCGCGCTGACGCCGATCGATACGGTGGCCGAACCCGGCCATGCCGACGGTGAACCGATCGCCGCGACGCGCACGCTGCGCGACGCGGTGTCCGAGCTGCTGTGGCGCGGTGTCGATGCGCTGCCCGTCGACGATACGGCCGACGGCAACCGCCACGGACACGGCGCGCGCCGCATCACGCTCGACGCGATCCGTGCGCACGCGAGGAAGCCTGCATGACGGCGCACGGCAGCGTGCGATCCACGCGCTCGGCACTTCCCGCGTACGTCGCGCGCGCCGCGGCGCTCGCGCTGCTGCTCGTGCTGCTGTTGCGCCCCGCGTGGCTGCAGGGCCTGTTCGCGCCGTTCGCGGACAACGGCGCACCGGTGATCTACGATCGTGCGAGCCTGCTCGATCTCACGCTCGCGCATCTCGGCACGGTCGCGCTGTCGAGCCTGATCGGCACGATCGTCGCGGTCGCGGCCGGCATCGCGGTCACGCGGCCGGCCGGCGCGGATTTCCTGCCGCTCGCACGCAGCGTCGTCGATATCGGCCAGACCTTCCCGCCCGTCGCCGTGCTCGCGCTCGCGGTGCCGGCCGTCGGCTTCGGCTTGAAGCCGGTGTTGATCGCGCTCGTTTTGTACGGGCTCCTGCCGGTTTTCGAAAGCACGATCGCGGGGCTCGAAGACGTGCCGCGCGACGTCGTCGATGCCGCACGTGGAATGGGGATGAGCGGCTGGCAGCAACTGGTGTCGGTCGAGCTGCCGCTCGCGTTTCCGGTGATCGTCAACGGGATCCGGCTCGCGGTCGTGATCAATCTCGGCACCGCGACGATCGGCTCGACGGTCGCCGCGCGCGGGCTCGGCGACGTGATCATCGCGGGCCTGCAGACGTCGAATACCGCATTCGTGCTGCAAGGCGGCGTGATCGTCGGGCTGCTCGCGGTGCTCGTCAGCGATGCGATCGGCGCGCTTGCGCGGGTGGCGAGCGCACGGCGCGCGTAAAAGCCGTTGCGAAATTTTTCGAAGGAGCAACCATGGCTGCCCTGGACACCGGCCCGTTTTTTCATGGCACGAAAGCGAATTTGCGGATCGGCGACTTGCTGACAGCAGGCTTCAGGTCGAATTATCGGGACAGTGTCGTGATGAATCACATTTATTTCACGGCCCTGTCCAAAGGCGCCGGCCTTGCGGCGGAAATGGCCAGGGGCGACGGCAAGCCGCGGGTTTACGTCGTCGAGCCCACCGGGGAATTCGAAAACGACCCGAACGTCACGGACAAGAAATTCCCGGGCAATCCGACGCGATCGTATCGAAGCACACTGCCGTTGAAAATCGTCGGCGAACTCGATAGCTGGGAACCCTACGATCCAGAGTTCATCCGGCAACTCAGGATCCGCATCGAAACCGGCATGGGCGAGATCATCAACTAGCGTTCCGTTCGGCCGATCCGCGTACAGGGCCAGGACTACAGGCGGAACGGGACAAGCGAACCCATGATCCGGACTCCGATGCGTGTCCGCGCAACGATCGGTGCATCGATCGTTGCGAAAGCCACAAACCTACACATCGCTTTCATTCGAGCCGGCGCTCGACCACTCGCCGCGATTGGTCGATATACTATGCGCCTCCCATTTCCCCGCACTCGACCATGCGACGACGGTTCTTCTGGCTGATCGTGCTTTCGCTCGGCATCGCGCAACAGGCATCGGCGCAGCAAGCGCCCGCACTGCCTGCATCGGCGCCCGAAGCGGTCGCATCGGCGCCGCCCGTCGCCTCCGCGCCGCTCGCGGATGCCAACGATCAGCCGAACGAAGCAAACCGCCGCATCACGTCCTACCTGACGAAGAAATTCGGCGTCGCGAAAGAACGCGCCGCGAAGCTCGCCGATATCGTGAGCGTCACTGCGACGAAATATTCGCTGCCGCCGGCACTCGTTTACGCCATTATTTCGATCGAATCGCGCTTCCAGGAAAAAGCGCGCGGCCAGCACGGCGCGACCGGGTTGATGCAGGTCGTGCCGTCTGCGCACCGCGGCATGCTGCGCAACGTGAAGGACCTGACCGAGCCGAATGCGAACGTCGAAGCCGGCTCGCGCATTCTGTCGGGCTACGTGAAGGCGGCCGGCGGCAACGTGCAGGCAGGGTTGAGGAGCTACAGCGGCGGATCCAGTGCGTATGCGGCGAAAGTGATGCAGCGGGTCGATTCGTTCCGGTTCGTGCTCGAACCCGAGGACGATGCGAAAAGCGCGAATACCGCGAGCGATGCGAACAATGCGAACAATGGGAAGGCGCACATGGTGCCGGTCAGCGATCCGTCAGCGGCGCCGGCCGCGAACCGCAACGCGAAGTAAGCAATGGCCACCCGCATTCGCACGGCTCCGGTCCGACGCTGCGCGGCCCGGCTGCTCGCCATGGCTGCGCTGTCGGCCGGCCCTGTATCGGCTTTCGCCGTCGTCGACTGACGCAGCCGAACTGACCGCCGGCCGTGCCATATCGCTCGTCGGCCAGATCGCCAATTGTTCCGATATTTCAGGAATAAAAGCACCAAAGGCCGGCGGCGACCCATTATTCTCATATTTCAGGAACGGTAAACGAGTACGGCGGCGCATTCGCGCCGCCGTCCCATGGAGTCGCCGGATCACCTCCCTCGCGCCTTGATCCAGCCCCCTTTGATCAAAGCTGCCCCGCCGCCCCCGTCCACCGCAGGTAATCCCCACGCGTCCAGTCGAGCGACACGCCGACGCGCCTCGTGCCGGGCCGGATCTTCGGCTTGTACACCGACAGCGTCAGCGATTCCAGCGCCGGCCATTCACGGAACGACAGCACCGCGATATCGGCGACGAGCGTTTCGAGCAGCCGCGTATGCGGCTTGTGCGACAGGAACGACGCGACGCGCGCGCAATAGCCGTCGTAATCGATCCACTCGCCCTGCTCGCTCGGCTCGCAGCGATACCCGAGCCGCGCATCGATCACGATCGGCTGCGGCGCTTCATGCTCGTGCGCATGAATGCCGATCCGCGCGGGCACTTTCAGTTCGTCGACGAACACGCTCCAGCCGCGCCCGCGCAGGCGCGGCGCGTCGATCGCCACGAACGGTTCGTCGAACGGCTTCATGATGCGAGCGGCGCCGCGGCGTCGAGCATGATGCGCACGAAATAGTCGGCGAAGCTGCGGCGCAGGACGATCTCGAACGTGTCGTCGCCGGTCGGGATCAGCGTGATCGGCGACTTGAAGTAGTGCGACTGCGCACACTGGCCCGGCTTGAACACGCGCGGATGCAGGTCGAGCGGGCAGCCGCGCGCGATCACGTCGCGCACGCGTTCGCCGCTGATCTCGACGACCGTATAGCCGCTGCCGACATCGACGGCCGCCGCATACGAACCCTGCACGGCTTCCGCGAGCTTCGCTTCGAGCACGCCGGCCGGCACGGGCCCGTTCGAGCGCACGAGCCACTCGTCGGGGCCGAGCCACAGCACGTCGTACTCGGCGCCGCGCGCAACCGTGTTCGGCTCCGCGGGCGGCCGGCAGCCGACCACGCGCTCGAACGCGGCGACGAATGCCGGATCGCTCAACTCGCCGCGCACGTTGACGAGATCGAGGAACGGCCGCTCGCGCAGCGCGAACTTCTTCGATGCGCGTGCCTGGTGCGGCTTCAGCACGTCGGCCGCGCCGACGAACGGCGATTCAAGCGTCACGCCGCCCGCACCCGCCACCTGCGTCTGGTTTCTCGTTTCATTCCACATGCTGGCGCACCCCTTCGGTATCGTAGAAAACCGGGCTCGAGATCTTCGCGGTGATGCGGCGGCCGTTGGCCAGCGGAATCACGACGCTCTCGCCCATCTTGTTCAGGCCGCCCTTCACCACCGCGAGCGCGATCGAGCGCTTCAGGATCGGGCTGTAGTAGCTCGACGTCACGTGGCCGATCATCGGCGTCGGATCGACCGCCGACACCTGTGTGTCCTTGGCGATGATCTGCGCGCCTTCCGGCAGCACGAACTGTTCGTCTTCGGTCAGGAGGCCGACGAACTGCTTGCGGCCCTCCTTCGCCGTGTCCGACCGCGCGAGCGAGCGCTTGCCGAGGAAGTCCTTCGACTTCGCGACGACGCCGCCCATCCCGAGGTCGTACGGCGTGATCGAGCCGTCGGTATCCTGGCCGACGATGATGTAGCCCTTCTCCGCGCGCAACACGTGCATCGTCTCGGTGCCGTACGGCGTGATGTCGAACTCGGCGCCGGCCGCCATCAGCGCTTCCCACACCGCGCGGCCCGCGTTCGCCGGCACGTTCACTTCATAGGCCAGCTCGCCCGAGAAGCTGATCCGCATCACGCGCGCCTTCGCACCCGCGACGGTGCCGTTCCGGTAGCTCATGAACGGGAACGCTTCGTTGCCGAAGTCGATGTCCTGGCACACCTTCTGCACGACCTTGCGGCTCTTCGGGCCGACCACCGCGAACGTCGCCCAGTGATCGGTGACCGACGCGAGCCGCACCTTCATGTCGGGCCATTCGGTCTGCAGCCAGCGCTCGAGCCACGTGAGCACGCGCGCCGCGCCGCCGGTGGTGGTCGTCATCATGAAATGCTGGTCGGCGAGGCGCACGGTCACGCCGTCGTCGAACACCATCCCGTTTTCGTCGAGCATCAACCCGTAGCGGCACTTGCCCACTTCGAGCTTGTTCCACGGGTTCGTGTACATCCAGTTCAGCAGCTTCACCGCGTCCGGGCCCTGGATGTCGATCTTGCCGAGCGTCGACGCGTCGAGAATGCCGACGCTGTTGCGCACCGCGAGGCATTCGCGCTTCACGGCCGCATGGAGATCCTCGCCGTTCTTCGGGAAATACCACGGCCGCTTCCAGTTGCCGACGTCCTCGAACATCGCACCGTGCTCGACGTGCCATTCGTGCACGCAGGTCTTGCGGATCGGGTCGAGGAAATCGCCCGTCTCGCGGCCCGCGAACGTACCGAACGACACGGGCGTGTAGTTCGGGCGGAACGTCGTCGTGCCCGTTTCCGGAATCGTCTTGCCGAGCGCGCCCGCGAGGATCGCCATCCCGTTGATGTTGCCGAGCTTGCCCTGGTCGGTGCCGAAGCCCATCGCCGTGTAGCGCTTCACGTGCTCGACCGACTCGAAGCCTTCGCGCGCCGCGAGCAGGATGTCGGCGGCCGCCACGTCGTTCTGGAAGTCGACGAACTGCTTCGGCCCGCGTGCGGCTGCCTCGCGGCTGCCGACGAGCCACAACGGCTGCAGTGCGCCTTCGACGGTTTCGGCGACCTGCGGCGCGACCGGGCGCTGCGCGGCCGTGAAGCCCGCGGCCTTCGCGGCTTCCGCGCCGGCATCGACCGCGAGCCGCAGCGCACGGGCCAGCCCGAATTCGCCGGCTGCCGCACCGATGCTCGCTTCCGCCTGCACGGGCTTGCCCGGCAGGAAGCACGCCTTCTCGTCGTTCCAGCACGCCTTGCCGCCCGACTGCGCGAACAGGTGCAGCACGGGGCTGAAGCCGCCCGACATCGCGACGAGGTCGCACGGCAGCGTCTGCAGCTTGCCGCCGGTCTGGCCGTTCGAGTAGGACGCGACGTCGACCGACGATACGCGCCACTTGCCCGAAGCGGCCATCACGACCGCACCGCTCATCACCGTCACGCCCTGCCGCTTCGCAGCGGCCGGCAGCGCGCCGTTCGACGACGCACGCGAATCGACGACCGTCACCTTCGCGCCGCACGCCTTCAGGTCGAGTGCGGTCTGGTACGCACGGTCGTTGTTCGTGAACACGACTGCGTTGCGGCCCGGCAGCACACCGAAGCGATGCACGTAGGTGGAGACTGCGCCGGCCAGCATCACGCCCGGCAGGTCGTTGTTGCCGAACACGATCGGCCGCTCGTGCGCGCCGGTCGCGAGGATCACGCGCTTCGCGCGGACCTTCCACAGCAGCTCGCGCGTGCCCTTGCGCATCGATACCGGCAGGTGATCGGTCAGGCGCTGCGTGACCGTCACGAGGTTGTGGTCCTGGTAGCCGAACGCGGTGCTGCGCGACAGGATCGTCACGTCGGGCAGCTTGCGCAGTTCGGCCTCGATCTTCTCGACCCACTGCAGCGCGGGCTTCGCGTCGATCTCCGCGCGGCACGACAGCAGGCTGCCGCCGAGTTCGCGCTGGTCGTCGACGAGGATCACGCGGGCACCGGCGGTCGCTGCCGCATGCGCGGCGGCGAGGCCCGACGGGCCACCGCCGACCACGAGCACGTCGCAGTGCGCGTAGCACTTGTCGTAGCGATCGGCGTCGAGCACTTCAGGTGCCTTGCCGAGGCCGGCCGCTTCGCGGATCTTCTCTTCGTACTTCGGCCACATGTTGCGCGGCCACATGAACGTCTTGTAGTAGAACCCGGCCGGCATGAAGCGCGAGAACTTCTGGTTGATCGCGTACTTGTCGTTCTCGAGCGTCGGCTCGGCGTTCACGCTCGTCGCGACGAGCCCCTGGTACAGCTCGATCTCGGTCGCGCGTGCGTTCGGCACCGTGTACGGACCCGATTCGAGCTGCACGACGGCATTCGGTTCGGCCACATCCGCCGTCACGATCCCGCGCGGACGGTGGTACTTGAAGCTGCGCGCGACGAAGTGCACGCCGTTCGCGAGCAGCGCGGACGCGAGCGTGTCGCCCTGGAAGCCCTGATACGTGCGGCCGTTGAACGTGAACGTCAACGGAATCGCGCGATTGATGCGGCCACCGGTGCCGAGGCGGTCTTTCTGGCTCATTTGCTCGTACCCTCTTCGTGTGCGTTGCCGGCAGCCGCGCTACCGAACTTTTCGTAGCCCTTGATATCGTAGGTCACCGTATCGCGCGTGACCTTGAACCAGCGGCGGCAGCCCTGCGTGTGCAGCCATTGCTCCTTGTGCAGCCCGCGCTTGTTCTCGCGCATGAACACGTACTCGCCCCATTCACGGTCGGTCATGTTCTCGTTGTTGACGGGGCGCACGATGTCGGCTTCGCCGCCGCACGAGAACTCGGATTCGGCGCGCGGCCCGCACCACGGACATTCGATCAGCAACATGTTTCTTTCTCCTTCAGTGCGGTTAGTGCGCGACGGCGGCTGCGCCGTGCTCGTCGATCAGGTGGCCCGTGTAGAAGCGGTCGAGCGCGAACGGCGCGTTCAGCGGATGCGGTTCGTCACGCGCGATCGTGTGCGCGAACACCCAGCCCGAGCCGGGCGTCGCCTTGAAGCCGCCGGTACCCCAGCCGCAGTTGAAATAGAGGCCCTTCACGTCGGTCTTGGTGATGATCGGGCATGCATCCGGCGACACGTCGACGATGCCGCCCCACTGGCGGTTCATCCGCACGCGCGAGAACACCGGGAACATCTCGACGATCGCCTGCAGCGTGCTTTCGATGATGTGGAAGCTGCCGCGCTGGCCGAAGCCCGTGTACTGGTCGATGCCCGCGCCGATCACGAGGTCGCCCTTGTCGGACTGGCTGATGTACGCGTGCACCGCGTTCGACATGATCACCGAGTTGACGACCGGCTTGATCGGCTCGGACACCAGCGCCTGCAGCGGGTGGCTTTCGATCGGCAAGCGCACGCCGGCCATGTCGGCGAGCGTCGTCGTGTTGCCGGCCGCGACCACCGCGACCTTCTTCGCCTTGATGAAGCCCTTCACCGTATCGACGCCGACCACCGCGCCGCCTTCACGACGGATGCCCGTCACCTGGCAGTTCTGGATGATGTCGACGCCGGCGCGGTCCGCGCCGCGCGCGAAGCCCCACGCCACCGCATCGTGACGCGCGACGCCCGCACGGCGCTGGATCGATGCGCCGAGCACCGGGTAGCGGCTGTTCAGGTTGATCGTCGGCTCGATTTCCTTGATCTGCGCGGGCGTCAGGAATTCCGCGTCGACGCCGTTCAGCCGGTTCGCGTTCACGCGGCGCTCGGTGTCACGCACGTCCTGCAGCGTGTGGGCCAGGTTCATCACGCCGCGCTGGCTGAACATCACGTTGTAGTTCAGGTCCTGCGACAGCCCTTCCCACAGCTTCATCGCCTTCTCGTACAGCGCGGCCGATTCGTCCCACAGATAGTTCGAGCGCACGATCGTCGTGTTGCGCGCGGTGTTGCCGCCGCCGATCCAGCCCTTCTCGAGGATCGCGACGTTCGTGATGCCGTGTTCCTTCGCGAGGTAGTACGCGGTCGCGAGGCCGTGGCCGCCGCCGCCGACGATCACGACGTCGTATTCCTTCTTCGGCTCCGGGCTCTTCCACTGCTTTTCCCAGTTCTCGTGATACGAGAGACCGTTGCGGAACAGGCTGAATATCGAGTAGCGGCTCATGTTGTGGTCCTTCGTTAGCATTCGATGACGTTCACGGCGAGACCGCCGCGCGACGTTTCCTTGTATTTCGTCTTCATGTCGGCGCCGGTTTCGCGCATCGTCTTGATCACGGAATCGAGCGACACGTAGTGCTGGCCGTTGCCCTTGAGCGCCATGCGCGACGCGTTCAGCGCCTTGATCGCGCCCATCGCGTTGCGCTCGATGCACGGGATCTGCACGAGCCCGCCTACGGGATCGCAGGTCATCCCGAGGTTGTGCTCCATGCCGATCTCGGCCGCGTTCTCGACCTGGTCGGGCGTGCCGCCCATCACGGCGGCGAGCGCGGCGGCGGCCATCGAGCACGCGACGCCCACTTCGCCCTGGCAACCGACTTCCGCGCCGGAGATCGACGCCGTTTCCTTGTAGATGATCCCGATCGCCGCGGCCGTCAGCAGGAATTCGACGATGCCGGCTTCGTTCGAGCCCGGCACGAACTTCACGTAGTAGTGCAGCACCGCGGGAATCACGCCGGCCGCGCCGTTGGTCGGCGCGGTGACCACGCGGCCGCCGGCAGCGTTCTCCTCGTTCACGGCCATCGCATACAGGTTGACCCAGTCGAGCATCGACAGCGGGTCGCGCAGCGATTCTTCCGAACGGGCGCGCAGGTGGCGATTCATTTCGGCCGCGCGGCGCTTCACGCGCATCGGCCCCGGCAGGTCGCCCTCGACCTTGCAGCCGCGCTCGACGCAGGCGGCCATCGTGCGCCAGATCGCGAGCAGCCCGGCGCGCACTTCGTCGGCGGCGCGCAGCGCGCATTCGTTGCGCATCATCAGTTCGGCGATCGACAGCCCGTGCTCGCGGCACTGGCGCATCAGGTCGTCGCCGGTGCGGAACGGGTACGGCACCTCGACCGCCGCGCGCACGCCGTTCACGCGATCGCCGTCGCGGTTCACGACGAAGCCGCCGCCGACCGAGTAATACTCTTTCTCGACGAGCAGCTGGCCATGCTCGTCGAACGCCTGGAAGCGCATCCCGTTCGGGTGCACGATGCTCGTGCCGCTCATCAGCTTGCGAAAGAAGCCGATGTGCTCCTTTTCCTCGAAGCGCACCGTCTGCTTGCCGAGCAGCGACAGCGACTTTTCCGCGCGGATCGCGGCGAGGCGCGGCTCGATCAGGTCGGGATCGATCGTGTCGGGCAGGTGGCCCTCGAGGCCGAGCAGCACGGCCTTGTCGGTGCCGTGGCCCTTGCCGGTCGCGCCGAGCGAGCCGTACAGCTCGACCCGCACGCGGCGCACGAAGCCGAGCAGGTTCGCGTCCTCCACGTGCGACGCGAAGCGGCACGCGGCGATCATCGGGCCGACCGTATGCGAACTGGACGGGCCGATGCCGATCTTGAACAGGTCGAACGCGCTGACGTTCATCTGGCTTCCTCAGGGTGACATGCGTGGAATGACGTTGGGCACCAGTACATCAAAGCGTAAAATCGGCCGATAGAACAAAAACGGCATCGGCGTGGGATACCGCCGCCAAGCACCGTGCCGGCCGGCCCGAAAGTGCGTTTTGGCGATGGTTCGCGACGGAAAACCACAAGTCCGGCCTGGGCCGATCGGCGACGCTGGCTTCATCCGCGCCGCCTCCGGCAGCCGCAACCCGCAAACAGTGTGAAACGAGTGAGACCGCCTGCCCGGCGTGACGAGATTGGCCGCGATGACACCCGACGTACCCGCTTCCCCCCTCGCTGAACCCGCGCCGCGGCGCATCCGCTTCGGCATCGTGCTGCTGCCGAACTTCACGCTGACGGCGTTCTCCGGCTTCGTCGACATGCTGCGGCTGTCGGCCGACGACGGCGACTACAGCAAGCCCGTGCGCTGCGCCTGGAGCGTGATCGGCGAGACGCTCGCGCCGGTGCGCGCGAGCTGCGGGATCCAGATCACGCCGTGGGAGACGTTCGACGCGGCCGAGCCGTTCGACTATGTGGTGGTGGTCGGCGGGCTGCTGCATTCGGGGCCGCAGGCCGGGCCGGAAACGCTCGACTTCATCCGCCGCGCGGCGGCGGGCGGCGCAACGGTCGTCGGCATCTGCACCGGCGTGTTCACGCTGATGCGCGCCGGCGTGCTCGACGGCTACCGCACCTGCGTGAGCTGGTTCCACTACTGGGATTTCATCGAGCGCTTTCCGTCAGCCGATCCCGACCTGCTGATCGCCGACCGGCTGTTCGTGATCGACCGGCGCCGAATCACCTGCTCGGGCGGCCGCGCGTCGATCGACGTCGCCGCCGCGATCCTGCTGCGCCATTTCGATCACGCCACGGTGCAAAAGGCGCTGCGCATCCTGCTCGTCGGCGAGATGCAGAAAGGCAATGCGCCGCAGCCGCATCCGCCAGGCCTCGAGCCGGCGACGCACCCGAAGGTCAAGCGCGCGATTCTTCTGATGGAACAGCACGTGGGGCGCGCGCTGCCGCTCGAGGAGCTCGCGTGCAAGCTCGACCTGTCGACGCGGCAGCTCGAGCGGCTGTTCAAGGCCGAGACGGGCAAGAGCCCGCAGGCGTTCGCGAAGCAGGTGCGGCTGCGCACGGCCGCGTGGCTGCTGACGAGTTCGGACCGCACGGTGGCCGACATTGCGTCGAGCTGCGGATTCGCCGACGCATCGCACCTCGGGCGCGAATTCCGCAAGCAGTTCGGCGTGCCGCCGGCGACCTATCGCGAGCGTGGCGGTGACGTCGCCGAGGCCGGCGAACTGGCGACGGCCGACCCCGTCGAGGACATCGCCGACTGACGGCCGCGGGGCACGCGCCCCTTTCCCGATCGATCGTAGAACGACACACGTTCGCGCCGGTTTCGTCGCTTTTGGAACCGGTTTCATTCAATTTCGCCGACGTTGTCCACAGTAAATCGAGGGTTATCCCGGATGCTGATGCTCATTCAAATTTGTATGATGACCACATCACCTTACAAACCTGAGCATCATGTTCGAGAAAATCCCCGCCCGTGCGATGAGCGACCATGTCGCGCAGCAACTGCTCAAGCAGATCGAAGTCGGCAGTTTCTCGGCCACCGGCAAGCTGCCGACGGAAGCCGTGCTCGCGCAGGAATTCGGCGTGAGCCGCACCGTGATCCGCGAGGCGATCTCGCGGCTGAAGAACGAAGGCGTGGTCGAGCCGCGCCAGGGCAGCGGCGTGTTCGTGAACCAGCACGGCGCGATCCGGCCGCTGCGGATCGACTACGCGGAAGCCGTCGAGGCGAGCTCGCTGCCGCACCTGCTCGCGGTGCGCCGTGCGATCGAGGCTGAAGTCGCGGCCGAAGCCGCGCTGCACCACACCGCCGACGACATGGCCGACATCGACGACGCGCTGCGCAAGATCGACGATGCGGTGGCCGAAGGGCGCGACGGCGTCGCGGAAGACGTCGCATTCCACCGCACGATCGCGGCCGTCACCGGCAACCCGTATTTCCTGAAGACGCTGCAGTTCCTGAACCAGTACCTCGAAGCCGGCGTGAAGGTGACGCGCAGCAACGAAGCGACGCGCGAGGATTTCTCGCGGCAGGTGCGCGAGGAGCACGCGGCGATCGCCGACGCGATCCGCGCACGCGACCCGATGGCCGCCCGCAACGCAGCACGCACGCACATGTACAACGCGGCCCGCCGTCTCGCGGAAGCCGGCATCTGCTGAAGCCGGCGGCGCCCGCCGCCGTTGTCCAGAACCTCTACCGAATCGATCAAGGTTGACCATGTCACGAAATGTTGGAGTCATCGGCCTCGGCGCGATGGGCCTCGGCGTCGCCCGCTCGCTGCTGCGCGCCGGCCTGCGCGTCCACGCATGCGACGTGCGCGATACCGTGCTGCAGGCGTTCGCCGCCGAAGGCGGCGTGGCCTGCGCGACGCCGGCCGAACTCGGCGCGCAGTGCGACGTCGTCGTCACGCTCGTCGTCAATGCCGCGCAAACGGAAACGGTGCTGTTCGGCGAACACGGCGCGGTCGCCGCGATGAAGCCGGGCGGCGTCGTGATCGCGAGCGCGACCGTCGCGCCCGAATTCGCGGTCGCGCTCGGCGCCCGCATCGAGGCCGCCGGCCTGCAGATGCTCGACGCGCCCGTGTCCGGCGGCGCCGCGCGAGCGGCCTCCGGCGAGATGACGATGATGACGTCGGGCCCGGCCGCGGCCTATGCGGGCTGCGAAGACGTGCTCGCCGCGATCGCCGGCAAGGTGTACCGCCTCGGCGACGCGCACGGCATCGGCTCGAAAGTGAAGATCATCAACCAGCTACTGGCCGGCGTGCACATCGCGGCGGCGGCCGAAGCCATGGCGCTGGGCCTGCGCGAAGGCGTGGACGCCGACGCGCTGTACGACGTGATCACGCACAGCGCCGGCAACTCGTGGATGTTCGAGAACCGCGTGCCGCACATCCTGAACGGCGACTACACGCCGCTGTCGGCCGTCGACATCTTCGTGAAGGATCTCGGCCTCGTGCTCGATACCGCGCGCCGCAGCAAGTTCCCGCTGCCGCTGTCGGCTACCGCGCACCAGATGTTCATGAGCGCGTCGAGCGCCGGCCACGGCGGCGAAGACGATTCCGCCGTAATCAAGACTTTCCCCGGCATCACGCTGCCGCCCGCCCGCTGATTCGAACGACGTTCCTGCCATGACCGCTTCCGCTTTCCGTCCCCTGCTCGGCTGCATCGCCGACGATTTCACCGGCGCGACCGATCTCGCGAACATGCTCGTCAAGAGCGGCATGCGCACCGTGCAGACGATCGGCGTGCCCGCCGACGGCGCCGCGCTCGACACGGCAGCCGATGCCGACGCGATCGTCGTCGCGCTGAAGTCGCGCACGATCCCCGCGGCCGACGCCGTCGCGCAATCGCTCGCCGCGTACGAATGGCTGCGCGCGC
The DNA here is from genome assembly GCF_905339605.1 of Burkholderia sp. BCC1972. NCBI lineage: Bacteria > Pseudomonadati > Pseudomonadota > Betaproteobacteria > Burkholderiales > Burkholderiaceae > Burkholderia > Burkholderia sp. BCC1972. The sequence continues at coordinate 33,951 of NZ_CAJPGH010000035.1, forward strand.
AAGGCTGTCGCCAGTTCTTCTTCAAGTACTGCTCGACTTTCGACTCGACCGACGCGGGCAACATCGGGCCGGTGGCCGACGCGCTGCTCGACGCGGCCGGCGGCGGCTTCGCGATCGCGTGCCCGGCATTCCCCGAGAACGGCCGCACGATCTATCGCGGCCACCTGTTCGTCGGCGACGTGCTGCTGAACGAATCGGGCATGGAGCACCACCCGCTCACGCCGATGAAGGACGCGAACCTCGTGCGCGTGCTGCAGCGGCAGACGAAGTCGGCGGTCGGCCTGATCCGCTACGACACGATCGCGCTCGGCGCGGCCGCCGTCCGTACGCGGATCGAACAGCTGCGCGCGGAAGGCGCGCGCTTCGCGATCGCCGACGCGCTGTCGGACCGCGACCTCTACGTGCTCGGCGAAGCGTGCGCGGGCCTGCCGCTCGTCACCGGCGGCTCGGGCATCGCGCTCGGCCTGCCGGCGAATTTCCGCCGCGCGGAGCAACTGCCCGAGCGCGACGACGCGGCGGCGCTGCCGCGCATCGACGGGCTGTCGGCCGTGCTCGCCGGCAGCGCGTCGAAGGCCACCAACGCACAGGTCGCCACGTGGCGCGCGACGCGGCCGAGCTTTCGCATCGATCCGCTCGCGGCGGCGCGCGGCGAACCCGTCGTCGACCAGGCGCTCGCCTTCGCGCGCTCGCACCTGCCGCAGCCCGTGCTGATCTATGCAACGGCCACGCCCGACGAAGTGAAGACCGTGCAGCAGGCGCTCGGCGTCGAAGCGGCCGGCCATCTCGTCGAAAGCACGCTCGCGGCGATCGCACGCGGCCTGCGCGAACTCGGCGTGCGCAAGTTCGTCGTCGCGGGCGGCGAAACGTCCGGTGCGGTCGTGCAGGCGCTCGACGTGAAGGCGCTGCAGATCGGCGCGCAAATCGATCCGGGCGTGCCGGCCACGGCCACCATCGACGCGCAGCCGCTCGGCCTCGCGCTGAAATCCGGCAACTTCGGCACCACGGACTTTTTCGACAAGGCGCTGCGCGCGCTGGACGGAGCCGCACGATGAGCGACGAAGCGAAACTGCGCGAAGAAATCTGCGTGGTCGGCGCGAGCCTGTATGCGCGCGGCCATGCGGTCGGCAGCGCCGGCAACATCAGCGCGCGCCTGAACGACGGCTGGCTGATCACGCCGACCGACGCCTGCCTCGGCCGGCTCGACCCGAACGACATCGCGAAGGTCGGCGCGGACGGCCAGCCCGTATCGGGCGGCAAGCCGTCGAAGACGCTCACGCTGCATCGCGGCATCTATGCACGCAACGCGGAAGCGAACGGCATCGTCCACACGCATTCGACGCACCTCGTCGCGCTGACGCTCGCGGGCGTGTGGCGCGACACCGACGTGCTGCCGCCGATCACGCCGTACTACGTGATGAAGGTCGGCCACATTCCGCTGATCCGCTACCGCCGCCCCGGCGACCCGGCCGTCGCGGCCGAAGTCGCGGCGCTGGCCGACCAGGTGCGCGGCGTGCTGCTCGACCGCCTCGGCCCCGTGATGTGGGGGCCGTCGGTATCGCAGGCGTCGTATGCACTCGAAGAGCTCGAGGAAACGGCGCGGCTGTGGCTGATGACGCAGCCGAAGCCCGAGCCGCTGCCCGACGCCGCGCTCGACGAACTGCGCCGGACCTTCGGCGCGCGCTGGTAGCCCGGCGCACATCGCACGAATCGTGCGGCAATTCTTCATGCAGGACTGCAAACCGATTTCCTGCCCGCCGTGTGCGCGGGCCCTTCCGTCAGCACACACACGATCCGGCGGCGTACGCGCCACCGGCACATAACATCATTGGAGACGACGATGACTGCTCTCGACGCGGCCGCAAGCCGCTCGCCCGCCGCGCCCGCCCGTGCGGCCGAACTCGACCGCACCTACAAGAAAGTGTTCTGGCGCATCGTGCCGTTCCTGATGCTCTGCTACGTGGTCGCCTACCTCGACCGCGTGAACGTCGGCTTCGCCAAGCTGCAGATGTCGCAGGACCTCGCGTTCAGCGAAACCGTGTTCGGGCTCGGCGCGGGCATCTTCTTCGTCGGCTATTTCCTGTTCGAACTGCCGAGCAACCTGCTGATGCACCGCATCGGCGCGCGCATCTGGATCGCGCGGATCATGATCACGTGGGGCCTGCTGTCCGCGCTGTTCGCGTTCGTGAAGACGCCGACGCAGTTCTACGTGCTGCGCTTCCTGCTCGGCCTCGCGGAAGCCGGCTTCTATCCCGGCGTGATCCTGTACCTCACGTACTGGTTCCCGTCGCATCGCCGCGCGAAGATCATCGCGGTGTTCATGTCCGCGATCCCCGTGTCGGGCATCTTCGGCAACCCGCTGTCGGGCTGGATCATGGAGCGCTTCCACGGCGGCTCGGGCTTCCACGGCTGGCAATGGATGTTCATGATCGAAGCCGTGCCGGCCGTGCTGGTCGGCATCGCGACGATCCTGTATCTCGACAACAGCATTCGCAGCGCGAAATGGCTCGACGAGCGCGAGAAGCAGCTCCTCGAGGACGAGATCGCCGCGCAGCCGCAGGAACAGCAGAAGGACGGCCACTCGCTGAAGGCCGTGTTCTCGGACCCGCGCATGTGGTGGATGTCGCTGATCTACTTCGCGTTCGTCACGGGCCAGTACGGCCTCACGTTCTGGATGCCGACGCTCGTGAAATCGACCGGCATCACCGATACGCTTCAGATCGGCCTGCTGTCGGCGATCCCGTTCGTCGTCGCGATCGTCGTGATGAACCTGTTCGGCCACAGCGCGGACAAGCGCCGCGAACGCCGCTGGCACCTGATCGTGCCGGCGCTGATGGGCGCGGTCGGGTTTGCGGTCGCCGCGTCGTACTCGCACAATACGGCGGTGTCGATCGTGTTCCTGTCGCTCGCGGCAGGCGGCGTGCTGACCTGCGCACCGCTGTTCTGGTCGCTGCCGACCGCGTTCCTCGCGGGCTCCGCGGCCGCGGCCGGAATCGCGATCATCAACTCGGTCGGCAACCTCGCCGGTTTCGCGAGCCCGTACGTGATCGGCTACCTGAAGGACGCCACGCACAGCACCGCATCCGGCATGTACGTGCTGGCCGCGATGCTCGTGATCGGTGCGATCGCCGTGTGGCTCACGCCCGCGAAACTCGTGAACCGCTGATCCGGCCGCCTTCATTCGACGCGGGGTGCACGACGCCCCGCCCCACTCGTTCACAGGACCCGCTGCCATGCCACGCTTCGCCGCCAACCTCTCGATGATGTACACCGAGCATGCGTTCCTCGACCGCTTCGCCGCTGCCTCGTACGACGGCTTCAAGGCCGTCGAGTACCTGTTCCCGTACGACTTCGCCGCCGAGGACATCCGCGCGCGCCTCGACGCGCACAACCTCGAACAGGCGCTGTTCAACGCGCCGCCGGGCGACTGGGCCGCGGGCGAACGCGGCATCGCGTCGCTGCCGGGCCGCGAGGACGAGTTCCGCCGTGGCATCGACCAGGCGCTCGACTATGCACGCGTGCTCGGCAACAGGAAGCTGCACGTGATGGCCGGCATGGTCGCGCCGGGCGCCGACCGTGCGCGCCATCGCGACACCTACCTCGCGAACCTGCGCCATGCGGCCCAGGCCGCCGCCGCGCACGGCATCACGATCCTGATCGAGCCGATCAACCAGCGCGACATGCCCGGCTATTTCCTGAGCCGCCAGGACGACGCACAGGCGATCTGCGCGGAAGTCGGCGCGCCGAACCTGAAGGTGCAGTTCGACTGCTACCACTGCCAGATCGTCGAAGGCGATCTCGCGATGAAACTGAAGCGCGATTTCGCGGGCATCGGCCACATCCAGATCGCCGGCGTGCCCGAGCGCCACGAGCCGGACATCGGCGAACTCAACTACCCGTACCTGTTCGCGCTGATCGACACGCTCGGCTACGACGGCTGGATCGGCTGCGAGTACCGCCCGAAGGCCGGCACGTCGGAAGGCCTCGGCTGGCTGAAGCCGTACCTGTAATTCAAAGCATTCCTCAGAGGGCAACGAACATGAAAGTACTGATCACCGGCGGCGCCGGTTTTCTGGGCCAGCGTCTCGCGCGCAAGCTGCTCGAGCGCGGTGAACTGACCGGCCCCGACGGCCGGACCGGCAGGATCGACGAGCTGGTGCTGCTCGACGTCGTCAAGGGCAGCGACTTCGGCGATGCACGCGTGACGTCGATCGTCGGCGACATCGCCGATCGCACGGTGCTCGAAAGCGCGATCGACACGCAGACGGGCGCGATCTTCCACCTCGCGGCGATCGTCAGCGGGCAGGCCGAAGCCGATTTCGATCTCGGCATGCGGATCAACCTCGACGCGTCGCGCACGCTGCTCGAAGTGTGCCGTGCACGCGGCCACCAGCCGCGCGTCGTGTTCACGAGCTCCGTCGCGGTGTATGGTGGCGCGCTGCCCGACGTCGTGCAGGACGACACCGCGCTGAACCCGCAATCGTCTTACGGCGCCGAGAAGGCGATCGCCGAGCTGCTGCTGTGCGACTACGCGCGGCGCGGCTTCGTCGACGGCCGCGTGCTGCGGCTGCCGACGATCAGCGTGCGGCCGGGCCGCCCGAACGCCGCCGCCTCGTCGTTCGCGAGCGGCATCATCCGCGAACCGCTGAACGGCGAGGAAAGCGTGTGCCCGGTGCCCGGTTCGACGCGGCTGTGGCTGCTGTCGCCGCGCGGCGCGATCGAAGCGCTCGTCGCCGGTTGCGAGATCGATAGCGCGAAGCTCGGCAACAAGCGCGTGATCAACCTGCCGGGCTTGTCGGTCTCGGTCGACGAGATGATCGAAGCGCTGCGCGAAGTCGCCGGCGACGACGTCGTGAAGTTGATCCGCCATGCGCCCGACGAGCGTGTCGAGAAGATCGTCGGCAGCTGGCCGGGCCGCTGGGACACGTCGCGTGCGGAAGCGCTCGGGCTGAAGGGCGATACGTCGTTCGCCGACGTGATCCGCAGCCATATCGCCGACGAACGGCGCTGAATCGCGCGCCGCGTCGCGCCCGGTTGCGTCAACGCGGCCGGGCGGATTTCCCGATGGGCAGCGACGCGGGCTTCGTGCCGCCCGGCCGGTTCGACGACCCGGCCGCCCACTGCCATGCGAGCAGGCCCGGCAGATAGAACAGCAGGTCGCGCACGCGGCGGGCGCCGGCCAGCGCGAGGCAGGTCGGCGGGTCGAACCCGAGCAGCCCGCCGATCAGCACGAACCCGCCCTCCTGCACGCCCAGGCCGCCCGGCATCAGGAACGCGATGCTGCTCACGAGCTGGATCAGCGCCTCGATCGCGAGCGCCTGCGCAAAGGTCGGATCGGCACCGAGAAAATACAGCGCCAGCCAGATTTCCAGCGCATAGCCCACGAACTGCAGCGTCTGCCAGATCCCCAGGTAGCGCACGACGACCCCCGTCTTTCTCCAGATCAACCGGATCGACTGATCGGTCCGCGCCGATTCGCCGACCAGCGCGACCACCTTGCCGCTCGTGACGCGGTTGAGCACGCGCATGGCGCGCTCGAACGGCCGCGCATGCTGCACCAGCGCGAACAGCAGCAGCACCGGCACCAGCGCGGCCATGCCGATCGCGAGGTGCGCGGCCACCCGCGCGGCATCGGACGACACGTGTTCGAGCACGTAGCCGATCGCGACCAGCGCGAAGATCAACTGGCTGATCAGCGTCAGCTGCATGTCGGCGACGAGGCTGGCCACGGCGGTCGCCGGGCGCACGCCGGCCTGCCGCAGCATGCCGAACGACACGATCTCGCCGCCGATGCGCGCCACCGGCAGCAATCCGTTGATCGATTCGCGGATCCACACGACCTTCAGCATCGTCATGAACGACGGCCGGCGCGGGCCGCGGATCAGCATCCGCCAGTCCCACGCGTTCGCGAGCATCGGCAGGATGTGCGCGAGCGCGGCGACCAGCAGGCCGGCGCCGGCGATCTGCAGGCGATGCAGGATATCCAGCGGATGTTCGCGCCAGATCAGCCACACGGCGAGCGCCAGTCCGCCGAGCGCCGCCGCGCGCCCCGCATGGCGAAGCCGTGCGTCGCCGCGCGTGGCGCCCCGGTCCGCAGGGGCGGCGTCGGTGTTCGTCCCGGTCGTCACGATTCACCCGCCGGCGACAGCAGGCCTTCGCGGTCGACGCGAAAGCGCGTGCCGCGCCACACGACATGCGACGAGAAGAAGCTCGATACGAAGATCAGGAATTGCAGCAGATCGACGAACGGCAGCCAGCCTGCGCCGCGCAGGCCGGCGCCGGTTGCGCGGCTCGTTCGCAGCATCAGGAGTGTGCGCGCCGCCAGCGCCGCGACCGTCAGCGCGCACGCGACGGCCGCGCCACCGGAGAACAGCAGCGCCAGCAGCGCGAGCGGCAGCGGGTGCATCAGCACCGACCCCGCATGACCGAGCCGGTCCGCCGCGCGGATCGTGCAGCTCCAGCGCAATTCGTGCGCGTACAGCCGGGCGAAGGTCTCTTCGACACAGGCGTGCCCGACCACGAACGGCGGAATGACGACCTGCGCGCCCGCTTGCCGCACCGCTTCGCCGAGTGCGTGATCTTCCGCGAGGTGATGCGCGAAACGCGTCAGCCCGCCGATGCGTTCGAGCGTCTCGCGCGTGATCGCAATCGTCTGCCCGAAGCACGGCCGCGCACGCCCGATGAAGAGCCCGGTGATCACGCCCGGCAGGAAATGGTAGTTCGTCATCGCGACGGCGACTCCGGGCCAGAATCCCGGCGACGCGACGCCGCGATAGACGCTCGTCACGATGCCGACATCCGGCTGCTGTAGCGCGCCGACGACGGCGCGCAGATAATCGCGCTCGACCACCACGTCGCTGTCGGCAAGGCAGAGCACCGAATGCTCCGCGTGTTCGAGCATGTTCACGAGATTGGCGATCTTGCGGTTCGGCCCGTACAGCCGTGCATCGGCCACGACCTTGATGTTCGCATCCGGGTAGCGTGCGCGCAACGTCTCGACGGCCGCCAGTGCGGCGTCGTTCGCATCGTGCACGCCGAACAGGTGCTGGACCGGCCCTGGATAATTCTGCGCGAAGAAGCTTTCGAGATGCTGTACGAGATCCCATTCGTCGCCGTGCAGCGGCTTCGCGACGGTGACGCCCGGAAACGTGCGCGGCTCCGCCGCCGCCCGCGAAAAGAACCGGCCGACCAGCACGCTGGCCGTGAGCGTGTACGCAATGCCCAGCACCACGCCCAACCCGCAGACGAACGACATTGCCTCGGCCAGCGCACGCAGCACATGCAGCAAAACCATGCTTCTCCCCAGTGGTGACCCGTACGACCGCGACGCCCGGGAAAGGCGGCGCGCACGCGGGCTCACCCGTGCACGCCGCCGTATCGGTTCCCGTTGAGCCGGATATGAAGGACGACCAACCGACGGTACGCGCAATCAGATGACACAACTACCGTGCGGCGATCGATTCCGGTTACGCGCACGCAACCGCATGCCATCGCGGCCTTGAACGCCGCGCCGGCAAGCTTACGGGCCGACAGGATCGCGGTGGCGACCGCCACGACGATCCAGATGCGAAACGTCATCGTGGTGAAAAATGCTTCGGGTATGCGCCATGCAAGCAGCGAAACCAGCACGAAACACTGGATGAACATGCCGGCCAGTGCGGCGATCAGCAGGTAGGCGCGCCATCGCTCGATCGTCGAGGGTGCCATCAGGAATGAACCTCCCGTGCGGGCGACACGCATCGACCGTACGCCGATCGAAAGGGTCGCGGATTGGCGGGCAGGTGCATCCGGCTCGTGCCGGACGTGCCTGCGCCGGTTCGGGATCAGGGGAAGCGGAGCACTCCCCGAGAAATGTCGTGGCCGATGGTAGCGGGATTGCCGGCGCCAAACCTTAAGCGTTCTTCAGAATCGCACGGCATTCGAACAGGGTCCGATTACATTCCGTTGCACGGCGCACGCGGTCGGGCTCGTACAATCGCGGATGCCTGCACACGAATCGACCATGCGACTCCTCCTTGTTGAAGACGACGACCTGATCGGCAGCGGCCTCGAGATCAGCCTCGGCCAGGCCGGTTATCACGTCGACTGGTTGCGCGACGGTCACGCAGCCGCCGCGGCGCTCGCGACGACGCGCTTCGCGCTCGTCGTGCTCGATCTCGGCCTGCCCGGCAAATCCGGTACGGAACTGCTGCGCGCGCTGCGCGACGCGGGCGATACGGTGCCCGTGCTGGTGCTGACCGCGCGCGGCACCGTGGCCGACCGCGTCCGCGGCCTCGACGACGGCGCGGACGACTATCTCGCGAAGCCGTTCGAGCTGACGGAAGTGCTCGCCCGCTGCCGCGCGCTCGTGCGACGCTCGCAGGGCCGGGCCGGCGACGAAATCATGTGGCGCGACATCACGATCGACCTGGCCGCGCATACCGTGACGCGCGATGCGTCGCGCATCGCGCTCACGTCGCGCGAGTGGGCGATCCTCGTTCAGCTCGTCAGCCACCCAGGCATGCCGCAGTCGCGCGCGCGCCTCGAGGACAGCCTGTACGGCTGGCAGGAAGGCATCGAAAGCAACGCGATCGAGGTCCATGTTTCGAACCTGCGCAAGAAGCTCGGCGCGGAACTGATCCGCACCGTCCGCGGCATCGGCTACGTCGTCGACCTCCCATGATCGCCCGCTCGATACGACACCGCGTGTCGCTGATGGCGATCGGCTGCGTGACCGTCGTCTGGCTCGTCGCCGTGTTCGGCAGCATCCACTACGCGACGCGCGAGATCGGCGAATGGGAGGATGCCCGCCTCGCCGAAACCGCGTCGCTGCTGGTCAACCTCGCACCGGTCGACCTCGAGCGCCTTGCCCGCGTGCCGCCCGACGCGCGGGTCGAACTCGCGTTCGACGCGTCGCGACGCGGGTCCGACAACGACGGCGACCGCCTGCCGCGCGACGTGCTGTTCGACGTGCGCGACGCGCAAGGCACCGTCGTTGCATCGAGCCTCCCCGCTGCCGCTGCCCGGTTGCCCGATGCGCGTGACCTGCGTGGCGCGCCGCAGACGATCGTCATCGGCGACGCACAGTGGCGCACTTACGCGCTGCGCGACAACGCGTCGGGGCGCCGCGTGCGCGTGATGGAGACCGTCAATACGCGCAGCGATCTGGCGACGGGCATCGCACGCGGCATCGTCCTGCCGCTGATCGTCGCGCTACCCGTGCTCGCGCTGCTGCTCTGGGTCACGATCGGACGCAGTCTCGCGCCGTTGAAGACACTCTCCACGCTGATCGGCGCGCGCGATGCGCGATCGCTCGAACCGCTCGGCATCGCGACCGTCCCGGACGAAGTGCGCACGCTGGTCGACGCGATCGACCGCCTGCTGGCGAGGCTGCGGCAATCGATTGTGCGCGAGCGCGCGTTCACGTCCGACGCCGCGCACGAACTGAAGACGCCGCTCGCCGCGATCAAGGTGCAGGCGCAGGTGGCGATCGCGACCGACGATCCGGCGGGCAAGCAGCTGGCGATGCAGCGCGTCGTGCAAGGCGTCGACCGCAGCGCGCGGCTCGCCGAACAGTTGCTGCTGCTCGCGCGGCTCGATGAGTACGAACGCATTCCGACGCGCGCGGTCGTCGTGCGCGAACTCGTCGATGCGGCCATCGACCGCCATCTGGCGAAGGCCGCCGACAAGGACATCGCCATCGTGGCCGGCGACCGCTCCGCACGCGCGATCGACGCCGATCCGATCCTGATCGGCATCCTGCTCGACAATCTCGTCGACAACGCCGTCAAGTACGGCCGCCGCGGCGGGCGCATCGAGCTCGGCGTGCACGACGAGGGCGCACTGCAACGCATCGTCGTGCGCGACGACGGGCCCGGCGTCGCGCCCGGCGAGCACGAACGGCTCGGCGACCGCTTCTATCGCGGCAGCGGCGCGCAGTCGCCCGGCAGCGGGCTCGGGTTGTCGATCGTCACACGCATCGCGCAGTATTTCGGCGGCAGCGTGCGGTTCGCGTCCGGTATCGGCGGCCGGGGGCTCGGCGTGGCCATCACGCTGCCGTCGGCGGATACCGGTGGATCGATGCCGCGCGCTTAACGTTTCGTTAAGGATTCGACCGTAGAATCCGCCCGAACCCTGTCACCCCCCCGTCTCCCGCCAGGAGTCTTCATGTCCGCGCCCGCCCGTTATGACGCCGTCGCCCGTTTCCTTCACTGGCTGATCGTGGCGCTGGTCGTCGCGCAATATGCGATCGGCTGGACGATGCCCGACGTGCATCGCGACACGCAACCGGTCGGCCTGATCGCCGCGCACCTGCTCGTCGGCACGGCGCTGCTCGCGGCGATGGCGTGCCGCGTGCTGTGGCGCGCGACGCATCGCCCGCCTGCCAGCGACCTGTCGCCCGCGATGCGTGCGCTGTCGGGCATCACGCATGGCGCACTCTACGTGCTGCTGATCGTCGTGCCGCTGCTCGGCTGGATCAACGCGTCGTCGCGCGCATGGGCCGTGACGCTGGTCGGTGTCATTCCGCTGCCGGCGCTGTCGGCGGCCGGCTCCGGATTCGGTCACGCGATGGGCGACGTGCACGGCATCCTCGCGTGGGTCCTGTTCGCCGGCATCTGCCTGCACGTGGCGGCCGCGCTGTTGCACCGCTTCGTGCTGCGCGACCAGGTCGTGCAGCGCATGATGCCGTGGTGAACGACGTCCCGGCTCAGCGCGCCCGGTTGACGAGCTGATCGCGACGCCGCGCGAAGCGGCGTGCAATGAGCGGCATCGCAGCCCGCGCCCTTCGGCCACGGCGCGTGGCGCGAAGGGCATGCGGTTTGTGCCGTCCCGCGAACACGACGGCCAGACTTCACACACGATCATGTCGGCACCTAGTTGCTGGTTTGCGCCGGCATGCCGGGCGCCGGCGCATGCGCGGCCGACGCCGCCATCCGCGCACGATCCTGCTCGGCGAGCTTCGCTTGCGCGGCCTGGATGTCCGCCGGATACTCGCCGTCGTCGCCCTTCGCCGGGTCGTACCCGGCCGCTTCCAGACGCATCAGTTCGTCGCGAACCTGCGCGCGCGTCAGCGGCGCAGCCGATTGCGCGAATGCCGACTGACCGACGATCGCTGCGACCATCGTCAGTAGTGCGATATATGTTTTCATCATGAACTCCTTCAATCCTGTGTATCGATCAACCGTGGGGAATGCGTGACCTGCGGATGCAGGCGGGTGCGTCAGCTGCCGAAATAGATCGCACAGAAACTCGCGGGGCCGACGCATGCGGCAGCGCGCGGATGCGGCGACATCGTCGCCGGCTTGCCTGCTTCGGACGACACGGCCGGATCGCCGCCGACCGCCGTGCTCGCCTGGCGCTGCGGCATCTGTTCGGCCTGCTGCCGGAACAGCGGGCTCACGTCCGGATACGACGTATCGGTCACGAAGCGCAGCCCGTTGTTTTCCGCGTCGATCAGTTGTTGCGTGACCTGCGCGCGCGTCAGCGCCTGTGCCGACGCTTGCGTCGCGACACCCGCGACAGACATCGCCGCCACCGTGGCGGCCACCAGCCAATGCGTATTCATGTTCTACTCCTTAAGAAGTCAACGAGACGATGTGCTACACCCGTATGACGACGGAGGGACTGTGTTTATTCCCGGCCTGTCGATCTGCGCGTGCCGGGCGTTCATAAAACTGTCATTCATTCGTCAGCCGGCGTAACCTGACGTAACGCAGCGCCCGTTGCGGTTCGGGCAGACTGACGTCACCTCATAGGGATCGCGATCCGATCGACCATGTCCGTCGCTTACGACTATGCAGCCGGCCTGCTTCGCACGCTGTACGACCGCCATATCGATGGCGGCGCCGTGCTCGACACGGCCGCGTTCCCGGACGCCGAGCGTTTCGTGCGCGCCTGGCCCGCGATCCGGGCCGAAGCACTCGCCGTCGCCCGCGACATGCCGCGCATCCCGCGCTTCCACGAAATCATGCGCGAGCAGTACGACATCTCGGCCAACGACGCACGCGACTGGCGGATGTTCATCATGCAGGCGTACGGCCAGCGATTCCCGCGCAACCTGTCGCGCTGCCCGACTGTCGCGTCGCTCGTCGCGGCATCGCCGGACGTGCTGTCCGCGTCGTTGTCCTTTCTCGCGCCCGGCAAGCACATCCCGCCGCATCGCGGGCCGTTTCGCGGCATCCTGCGCGGGTATCTCGTGCTGTCGATGCCGAAGCGCGCGGACGGCACGCCGGCCGCCGTGCTGAAGATCGACGGCCGCGAATACCGGCTCGACGAAGGCCGCTTCCTGCTGTGGGACGACACGTTCATGCACGAGGTGTGGAACGACAGCGACGCCGTGAGGATCGTGCTGCTGCTCGATATCCGCCGGCGCGGCATGCCGCGTCCGCTCACCTGGCTGTCGAATGCGGTGATCGGCGTCGTGCGGCTCGGGATCCGGTTCCGCGGGCGGTCGATTCCGGTCTAGCGCGCCGGCGCGGCGCCATCCCGGCTTCCGGCTTCCGGCTTCCGGCTTCCAGCGAATCGCCTACACTACAGACCGTCCCTTCCGCGCGGCTCCTGCCAGCCACCGCCATGGCGCATCTCTTCTTCGCCGCGTCGATCCAGCGGCATATCGAAACGCCCGAGCGCGATATCGACGCGCACACGGTCGGTGAAGCATTCGACACCGTTTTCAGCGAGCAGCCGCGGCTGCGCGGCTACATCCTCGACGACCAGGGCGCGCTGCGAAAGCACCTGTCGGTGTTCGTCGACGGCCAGCCGATCCGCGACCGGCAGCACCTGTCCGATGCGCTCGGCGATGCCAGCCGCGTGTACGTCGTCCAGGCGCTGACGGGCGGATAAAGGGACGGATGCATCGACCCGGACCCGGCGCCCGAATGCCGAGCCGGCCCCTCAGGAGACTCGCACATGAACGATCGACTGCTCGTCGCCACCCGCAAGGGCCTGTTCATCCTGCAACCCGACGGCCGCGGCGGCTGGACGCTGGGCGACCCGCATTTCATCGGCGAGCCCGTCAGCATGGCGCTCGCCGACCCGCGCGACGGCACGCTGTATGCGGCGCTCAACCTCGGCCATTTCGGCGTGAAGCTGCATCGCCAGCGCGCCGGCGCGACCGACTGGGAAGAATGCGCGGTCCCTGTCTACCCGCCGCAACCGGCCGACGCGGCGCCCGCCAGCGCCGGTGCGCATGCCGGCACCGGCGACACGGACGACGCGCCGCCCGGCGCACCGCAGCCGCCGTGGACGCTGCAGCAGATCTGGTCGCTCGAAGCCGGCGGCGCCGACGAGCCGGGCGTGCTGTGGGCCGGCACGATTCCCGGCGGACTGTTCCGCTCCGACGACCACGGCGACTCGTGGGTGCTCAACCGCGTGCTGTGGGATCGCCCCGAGCGCGCCGAATGGGGCGGCGGCGGATACGATGCGCCGGGCATCCATTCGGTGATGGTCGATCCGCGCGACAGCCGGCACGTGACGGTCGGCATCTCGTGCGGCGGCGTCTGGCAGACCGCCGACGGCGGCGCGACCTGGCGCGTGACCGCGGAGGGCATGGAAGCCGACTACATGCCGCCCGAGCGGCGCGGCGAGCCCAACATGCAGGATCCGCACCGCGTCGTGCAGTGCGCGGCCAACCCGGACGTGCTGTGGACGCAGCATCACTGCGCGATCTTCCGCACGACCGACGGCGCCGAGCACTGGCGGCGGATCGAAGCACAACCGTCGAGCTTCGGTTTCGCGGTGGCCGTGCATCCGCACGAACCGGATACCGCGTGGTTCGTGCCGGCCGTGAAGGACGCGTGCCGGATTCCGGTGAACGGCCGGTTCGTCGTCACGCGCACGCGCGACGGCGGTCGCAGTTTCGAGAGCCTGTCGAACGGATTGCCGGCCGCGCCGGCATACGACCTCGTGTACCGGCACGGGCTCGCGGTGGACGATTCCGGCACGCGCCTCGCGATGGCGTCGACGACCGGCGGGCTATGGACCTCCGCCGATGGCGGCGACAACTGGCAACAGGTATCGGCGCACTTGCCGCCGGTCTATTGCGTCAGCTTCGGGTAGCGGGCCGATGTGCGTCCCGTTTCGGGACTGCTCAAGGAAATGCACGGAACGATCGCTCGTTCGTACGGAAACCGCACCCCGATCGCGTGCCCGAATCGCTTAAACTGCACGCCCGGTCTCCCATCGCCCTCTCGCCATGCGCCTTCTCCTGTCGTCTCCCCGCGCGGACGCTGCACCGAGCAGCTTGCACGCGCTGCTTGTGGTCACGGTACTCGTCGCCTCCGCCACCGCGCATGGCGCAGGGCCGCTCAACACGGCCGAGGATCCCTGCGGCAAGGTCGACACCGGTTACACACTCGACGACAGCATCCGCGGCGGGTTCGGCTCGACCCAACTGGTAACCGCCTGCATCGACGTGCTGCGCGGGCAGCCCGACGGCCCACGGCGCCTGCGCATCTTCGTCGGCGGCAAGCGCGTGCTCACGAACGACGCGATCGCGATGGGGCCGAACGACGGCGGCGTAATGGGCGATCCGTACCAGCCGCTCGACATCAGCCATGGTTCACTGCTCGTGCGAAATTACGGCGGCAGTTCGATGCGCTGGGGCGAAACTTGGCGCGTGACGACCCGCAACGGCCAATGGATCGTCGCGGGATGGGACGAGGACAGCTGGAACTTCCGCTGGGATGGCGGCGGCAGCAGCGAATCCCATACGAGCGTCAATGCGTTGACGGGAGACGTACACGACAGCTACGCGCCGCTGCCTGGTGACGAAGCGCCCACGAAACGCACAGCCCGCCGCACCTGCAAGTTGCCCGATGCATGGCGCAGCCCGGCTGTCGCACAGATCGCGGCAATACGCGACCGAAGCTGGCATTGCGACGCGAAGCTCGCGAAGCCGATACGAATCGAGAAATGACTGGGGCCGCATCCGCCCGCGCGTGATAAGCGGTGCGGCCATGCGTTCCCGCTCAGCCCGCTCCTCCCATCCGCGCGACCGCCGCGCGCGTCTGCGCGATTTCCGCTTCGAGCCAGTCGAGAAACCGCCTGACCTGCGGCTCACGCTCGCGCCCCGGCCGGCACAGCGCGACGAAGCGCGCACCGTCGAGCCGCACCGTGGGCTCGATCGGCATCAACGCGCCGCGCTCGACATGCTCGGCGGCCAGCACCGAGCTGAGCAGCGCGATACCCTGCCCGTGCAGCACGGCCTGTACCGCGTAATGCTCGTCGTCGTAATGACGAAACACCGCGCGGTCGAGCCACGCTTCGCGCCCCGCCGCACGACACCATGACGCCCAGTCGACCGACACGGGCAGCGGCGTATCCCACACGGTCTCGATCAGGTCGAGCGGCGCGTCCGTGCGATGCGCGTCGAAGCCTGCCGCCGCATACGCGCCGAAATACTCGTCGATCAACGCAATCTCGTGCAGCGCCGGAAACGTGCGCGACGTCGCGCGAATCGCGAGGTCGATGCGTGCATCGCGTTCGAGATCGACGAGCATGTTGCCGGTTTCGACCTTGATGTGCAGATGCGGATCGACGCGTCGAAACGCACCGAGACGCGGAATCAGCCACATCGCGGCAAAGGCGGGCGTGGTGGTCAGCACGAGCGTGCGCTCGCCGGAGGTGTCCGGCCGCACCGCGTCCAGTCCCCGACTCAACGCAAGCAACGCATCGTGGCTCGTGCGAAACAGGCGCGCTCCGTCGTCCGTGAGCCGCACGCCGCTCGCGCCGCGCTCGAACAGCAGCACGCCGAGCCGGCTTTCGAGCGACTTGATCTGGTGCGACACGGCGGCCGGCGTCACGGACAGTTCGTCCGCGGCGGCCTTGAACGTGCCGAGCCGCGCCGACGCTTCGAATACACGCAACGCGGTCAGGGGAATTTTCGAGAACACGGGGCCTCGCGGGCCGGAAGCGGCCGGGTTGAATTCGATTCAATCGGGGTGAGATTAGGTGAATTGAAGCGCGCGTGCAACGTGGATAGCCTTGCGGAACGTTGCGGCACGGCGCCGCGGCGGGTGCCGTCGAACCGGAGGAACAACGTGCAAGGCCTACCGCGCAGGATCACGCAGGCGGTACTCTACGAAGCGATCGCCATCTCCTGCATCTCGCCCGCGATCGCGGCGATCTTCAAGCGGGATCTCGTCTATTCGGGAGCGCTGTCGGCGACGATGTCGGCGATCGCGCTGCTGTGGAACATGATCTTCAACGCGCTGTTCGAGCGCTGGGAAGCGTCGCGCCGGCAGCCGACGCGTACGCTCGGGCGGCGGATCCTGCATGCGACCGGATTCGAGGGCGGGCTGATTTTCATTCTGGTGCCGGTCGTGTCGTGGTGGCTCGACATCTCGTGGTTCGACGCGTTCGTCGTCGATATCGGGCTGTTCGCGTTTTTCTTCTGTTACGCGTTCGTGTTCCAGTGGGCGTTCGATCGCGTGTTCGACGTGCCGGCAGCGACGAAGGAGTCGTGAGGCGGGCGCGTGGTACTCATCCAGCGAGGCGGGCAGAGTCAGATCCGGTCGAAGTTGAACGGCGTCACGCCTGGCAAACCATCGACCCGCCGCACGTCGACGCCGCACCAGGTGCCGATCATGCCGGCCATGCGGCGCGCTTGCTCGCCGTCGTTGATCCGCCCCATCAGGTCGACCGGCGGGCGATCGCGAAACACGAGCACGAGCTGCGCCAGATCGCTCTGGATCTTCACCAGCGAACCGCCCACGACCGCGCCGTCGATACTCTTCCGGCCGCCGACCAGCAGGTGCTCCAGCTCGCGGCACGCGTAGGTATTCAGCACCGGCTTGCGCAGCAGGCGCGTGGTGCGAATATCGATCCAGCGCTCTTCGTCGCGCCAGCAGAAACGCGCTTCGTGCAGTGGGCCTGCAAACCAGCGTGCGCGCATCAGCTTGCGGCCGATCCAGATCAACAGCACGCCCACGCCGACGACGAACACTCCGAACACGCCGAGCCCGAGCCATTCGTACCACGCATGCAATTCATTACCGGTGACGCTCCCGGCAAGCAGCGGTACGCCAGTCATGCAGGCCAGTCCCAACGCACTCAGCCCGAAGCCGAACGACCACCACACGAAGTGACCCATGCGCATGCGCCGCGGCGCCAGGATCAGGTCCCGGCCGTCGGGCACGCACGCATAGCCGGCCTCGAATACCCACCGGTCCGGCGTCAACGGCCAGATCATCATGCAGATCAAGCCCAGTGCGCCCAGCGCGACCGTGGCCCAACCCAGGATTGCTTCGACGAGAGGCGGCATAGGCATACCCGATTGCGATCCACTGCGCTGCGCGAAACGGACGTATGGTCCGGGTCGGTCGTCGCGATTCTGTCCGATCCCTTTTCGCGCGGCAAGCGGACGCGGCTGCGCGAAGTGTGCCTGAAACGCCGTTTACGCCCCGCCCGCGATTTTCGGCAGCTGCCAGCCGAAGCGCACCGCCGCCATCCGCAGCGCAAAGCAGGCGATGCCGCCGAGCACGGCCGCGATGACCGGCGGACAACCGAGCCGCCGGCACGAAACGACGACGACCGCGCCGAGCAGCGCCGCGCTCGCGTAAATGTCCGTGACCAGCACGACCGGTATCCGCGCGAGCAGCACGTCGCGCACGACGCCGCCGCAGCAGCCGGTCACGGCGCCCATCAGCGTTGCAATGAACGGGTGGACGCGGAACTCGAGCGCCTTCACCGCGCCCGCGACCGCGAACAACGCGAGGCCGGCCGCATCGAGCGTCGTGAGCATCGACGGCGAGAACGCGGCCACCCGCGCATGAAAGACGAACGCGAACAGCCCGGACGCGAACGCGAGCGCCGGATAGCGCCAGTCGCTCACGGCGCTGGGCGGCCGCGCGCCGATCAGCAGATCGCGGATCACGCCGCCGCCGAGCGCGACGACGAGCGACAGCACCATCACGCCGAACAGGTCGAGCCCGGCGCCGATCGCCGCATTGGCACCCTCGACCGCGAACACCGCCGTGCCCGCGAGATCGGCGGCGAGCACCACTTGCTCGATGCGCTTCATGCGCGTGAATGGCCGCAGTGCGGCATCGTCCGGCTGCAGCCTGCGTCGCGACAAGCCGACGCACCATTCGGCCTCGGCCGCCTGCCGGCCACCTGCCGCCATCCGGATACCTCAAGCGCACTGCGTATCATTGCCGTCTCCTCGATCGGGATCGAGCAGTCTAGCGCATCGTCCACCGACTGACGGGCCGAACCTGAAGCTGGAAGCAAAAGGCCGGTGGAAGCAGGATGCGCACCCTGCTTCCACCGGCCCGGAAATCACGTCAGGCTTGCGGTCGAAGCCGCGAAGCCCGCCGCGTTACGCTCAATGCACGCCGAGGTACGCCTTCACAGCCGGCAGACCCGGCTTGCCGTCGAGCGTCGTCACGCCGGCGAGCCACTTGTCGAGCGCCTGCGGGTTCGCCTTCAGCCAGTCGGCCGCCGCCTTGTTCGGGTCTTGCTTGTTCATGATCGGCAACATCACGTGGTTCTCGATCGTCGTCGTGAACTGCAGGTTCGACACGAACTTCGCGACGTTCGGGCAGCGCTGCGAATAGTCGGGCGGCGTGGCCGTCAGCACCTTCGCTTCGCCGTAGTTCGGACCGAACACGTCGTCGCCGCCGGTCAGGTAATCGATCTTCATCTGGACGTTCATCGGATGCGGCTCCCACCCGAGAAAGACAATCCACTGCTTGTCGCGCGCCGCGCGATTCACCTCGACCAGCATCCCGGCCTCGCTCGACTCGACCAGCTTGAACTTGCCGAGGCCGAACTGGTTGCCGTCGATCATCTTCTTGATCAGCGCGTTGCCGTCGTTGCCCGGCTCGATCCCGTAGATCTTGCCGTTCAGCTTGTCCGCGTACTTCTGGATGTCCGCGAACGACTTCAGGCCGCCCTGGTACACGTAGTCGGGCACCGCGAGCGTGTATTTCGCGCCGGTCAGGTTGGGCGTCGCGAGCACCTTGATCGTGCCGGCCTTCGTGAACGGCTGGATGATCGGGTCCATCGTCGGCGACCAGTAGCCGAGGAACACGTCGATCTGCTTGCTCTTGATCCCGGCGAACGTGATCGGCACCGAGGCGATCGTCTTCGTCGGGTTGTAGCCGAGGCCCTGCAGCATCGTCGACGCAAGGCCCGTGGTCGCCGCGATGTCGGACCAGCCGACATCCGCGAAGCGCACGTTCTTGCATACGGGCGGATCGGCCGCATACACGGCCGACATCGGCGCGGTTATCCCGACCCCGCACACCGCTGCGATCAATAGGCGCTTCATCTTTCTTCTCCTCAAAGTGATGTCGTTTGCTTGAATGCGGGACCGTTTATTGAAGCCGCGCGCCACGATCCCGGCGACGTCGCGGACCGAATCATCTTCTCGTTCAGCGCCCCGGCAACCGGCGCTCGTAGCTCGGCGCATGGCCGAACTGCGCGCGGTAGGCCTTGCTGAAATGACACGGCGAATGAAAGCCGCAGACCGTCGTCACGCGCGCGATCGACGCGTCGGTCGTGCGCAGCAGGTCGCGCGCGCGTTTCAGGCGCAGCGTCAGGTAATAGTGGGTCGGCGACACGTTCAGATACACCTTGAACATTCGCTGCAGGTGCCGCTGCGACAATCGCACGAGCCGCGCGAGTTCCTCGAGCGACAGCGGCTCCTCGATGTTCGCCTCCATCAGCCGCACGACCTCGATCAGCTCGGCGCGCGAGAAGCCGACGCGCGCATCGACCGGAATCGGCTGCGTGTCGGTCGAGCTGCGGATGCGCTCCAGGATGAACTGTTCGGACACCTGCGCGGCCAGCTGCTGGCCGAAGCGCATGCCGACGAGGTTCAGCATCAGGTCGAGCGGCGCGGTGCCGCCGGTACAGGTCAGCCGGTCGCGGTCGACGACGAACAGCTCGTCGGCGAAGCCGACCTGCGGAAACTCGGCATGCAGCGAGGACAGGTTCTCCCAGTGCACGGTGCAGCGATAGCCGTCGAGCAGCCCGCTCGACATCAGCGCGTACGCACCCGTGCAGATGCCGCCGAGCGGCAGCCCGCGTTCGGCGAGCGCCGCGAGCGTATCGCGCGCGCCTTCGTCGACCACGTCGCGGATGCGGATGCCGCCGCACACGATCATCACGTCGGGCAGGTTCTCGTAGTCGAGCGCCTGCGTGGGCCGCACCGCGATGCCGTTGCTGGCATGCGCGGGCGCGCCGTCGAGCGAGTAGATCGACCACTTGTAATGGTCGGCACGCCCGACGTAGTTCGCCATCCGAAGCACCTCGACCGCGCTCGAGAACGCGATCATCGAGAAGTTCGGCAGCGTCAGGAAGCCGAAATGGGCAAGGGACGAAACCGGTGAAACGCAGGCGGCGGGCGCAACAGCGACGGCGGACGTCACATCGGTCTCCTAGGGTCTGTTTCCAGATGGAACGCACATGCGTTGCCACGAGAACGGCCGCTCGCGAGGCGCGCGACGCCGCGAATACTTGGCGTATCGCCAAGGAGCGCAACGCGGCGAGCGGCCGTTCTCGTGGCAACCCCAAACTTGAAATTTATTCCACGGGAATGCCCGAAATCGCCCGCATGGCGGCGTCGCTCGTCGCTTGTTTGGCCCGGCCAAACGGCGCTCCTCACTTCTTGCCCTGCGAGCGATTTCGGGCATTCGCATGTGCGTTCCATCTGGAAACAGACCCTAGAGGAGGTTGCAGGGGGCCAACCCCGCGGCCGAGGCCGCGGAAGTCGTTATCCATTCAGGGTGAGCGGCCGGAGCGTATTCCCGGCCACCGGCGCTCAGGCCTGTGCGGGTGCGGCCTTCACGCGAAAGAGCTGCTTGAGACCGGCGAACAGCGGCGCCTTCACGGTGCCCGGCGCGCGGCCGAAGCTTTCGGTGATACGGTCGAGAATGATCGCGAGCAGCACGACCGACAGACCGCTTTCGAAACCGAGGCCGATGTCGAGTCGCTGGATACTCGCGAGCACGTCGTTGCCGAGACCGCCCGCGCCGACCATCGACGCGATGATCACCATCGACAGCGCCATCATGATCGTCTGGTTCACGCCCTGCATGATCGACGGCAGCGCATTCGGGAACTGCACCTTGTACAGCAGCTGCCACGGCGTGCAGCCGAACGCCTGGCCGGCTTCGACGATCTCGCGGTTCACGTGGCGGATGCCGAGGCTCGTCAGGCGCACGGCCGGCGGCATCGCGAAGATCACCGTCGACAGGATCCCCGGCACGCGGCCGAGACCGAACAGCATCGCGGCCGGAATCAGGTAGACGAAGGCCGGCATCGTCTGCATCAGGTCGAGGATCGGACGCACGATCGCGGCGACCCACTTGCTCTTCGCAGCCCAGATGCCGAGCGGAATGCCGAGCACGAGGCTGATGATCGTCGACGACAACGTGAGGCCGAGCGTGATGACGGTCTGATCCCAGAAGCCCGTCGCGAAGATCAGCAGCAGCGACGCGGTGGTGAACAGCGCGAAGCGCCAGCCCACCCGCCATAGCCCGACGCCGATGAAGATCGCCATCATCAGCCACATCGGGATTGCCTGCAGGCCATGCTCGACGAATGCGGCGAGCCCTTCGATCGCCTGACCGATCGCGTCGAACGTCTTCGCGTCATGGTCGAGCAGGTAGTGAACGGACTGGTCGACCCAGCTACCGAGCGGAATCATTTCAGACATGGGAGCCTCGCGAACGCGTGATGGCCTTCAGGATGAGCGCACGATCGACCGAGCCGCAGTAGCAGCCGTCGTCGTCGACGACGGGCAGTGCATTCGGGCTCGCGACCACACGCGCGACGACATGTTCGAGCGACGCGTCGCGCCGGATGCTTTCGATCGGCCGCACCGACGGCGTGTCCTGACCGATCGCCTCGCGCGTGACGAAGCCGCGGATCTTGCGCTGGGCGTCGAGCACGAACGCGTATTCGGCACTGCCGTTCAGCGTCGCCGCGACGTTCGCGGCGTCGCACTTCGACACGATCGGCACCGCACCCGTCTGCATCAGGTCGCCGGCCGTGAGGTAGCGGCTGGTGTCGATGCCGTCGAAGAACGCACGCACGTAGTCGTCGGCCGGGTTCGCGATGATGTCCTGCGGCGTGCCGACCTGCACGAGGCGACCGCCTTCCATGATCGCGATGCGGTTGCCGATGCGCAGCGCCTCCTCCAGATCGTGCGACACGAACATGATCGTGCGGCGCTGTTCCTTCTGCAGTTGCAGCAGCACATCCTGCATTTCGCGGCGCTTGAGCGGATCGAGTGCGGAGAACGCCTCGTCCATGATCATCAGCGACGGATTCACGGCCAGCGCGCGGGCGAGGCCGACGCGCTGCTGCATGCCGCCCGACAGCTCCGACGGCAGCTTGTGCGAGAACGGTGCGAGGCCGACCTGCTCGAGCACTTCCATCGCACGGCGCTCGCGTTCCTTCTTGCCCATGCCCGCGACTTCGAGGCCGAACGCGGCGTTCGACACGACGCTGCGATGCGGCATCAGCGCGAACGACTGGAACACCATGCTCATGTCCTTGCGGCGCAGCGCGGTCAGCGCCGAGCGGCGTGCCGACGCGACGTCGAGCCCGTCGATCATCACCTTGCCGGCGCTCGGATCGACCAGCCGGTTCACGAGGCGGATCAGCGTGGACTTGCCGGAGCCGGACAGGCCCATCAGCACAAAAATTTCGCCTTCCTGCACATCGAAGGAGACGTTGTGCACGCCGACGACCTGACCGGTGCGCTTGAGCACATCGTCTTTCGTCGCGCCGGCGGCGAGCATGTCGAGCGCCTGCTGCGGGTTGCTTCCAAACACCTTGCACAGACCTTCGACCACGACCTTGGGGGCATCCATCGAAACCTTCTCCTCGTGTAGCGGGGACTCGCGCTTGTCATAGCGTGCCTACATAGTTGCCAGAAAAAACCCCGACCTGCCGACGAATTACGACAAACGCTTGCGCAAATACGACACGGCCTCCAGCCCCGCCTGGCGGGCCGCGCCACGCGGCGGCACCCGATTGCGGCGGCGCAATACGCGCACACCCAGCAACGGCGGGCATCGCGCGTCCGACTTGTGCGCAGCAGCGCGGCGCGCATCGCATGAGATTTTGCGCCAAAGCGTGTCGGCCGCACGTCGCTTTGCGACAAATCCACGTCCGATCCGGCGGCCGTCTGTTCAGACGAAAGCGCTCGTCGCATTCACCGGTAAAAAGCATGACCGTGCAAAAAACCGTTCGGCGACACCGGACGGCGCACGCCGCGGTACCGCGCCAACCGCGGAAATCCGCGACAGGCCGCTGTGATACATTCCCCGCAAACACGCTGATCGCGACGTTGCCGCAGGGTCCATCCATGCCGCACGCGCATGCCGGTTCGCCTGCCGGCCGTGCTGAAACCGCCTCGATCCGGTGCGATCCGCGATCGATGGACGATAACGATAGTGAGAGGGAGCAAGGCGTTGAACTGGGCATTCGCCGTAATCGGTTTCGTCGTGGGCGGCATCGCCGCCCTGATCGGGGATTTCTCGGCCGCGAGCGGCTCGCTGCTCGGGGCTGCCGTCGGGTTCTGCATCGGTCACGCGCTGCAGCAGCACAAGCTCAAGAACAAGCCTGCCGCGCCCGATGCATTCGCGATGTCCGCGACACCGTCGCCCGCGCCGTTGCCGCTCGCCGATCGCGTCGCGCGCCTCGAAGCAACCGTCGACACGCTCACGCGCGAACTCGACGCGTTGCGCGCCCAGTTGGCCGGCGCGAAGGCCGGTGCGGCCACCGCCGGCAGCATCGCGCCAACGGCGTCGCCCGTCCCGACACCGCCCGTACAACCTGCACAACCCGCCGTCGTACGGGCAGGCACACCCGCCTCCATCTCGGTACCGGCACCTGCCGCGACGCCCGCGCCGGCAACCGCAGCGCGCCCGGCCGCACCCGCGCCTGCTCCCGCCAATACCATGGCAAGCCCGCCTGCCGCACCGGCCCGCCCTGCCCCGCCCGTGCCGCGCGAACCCGGCATCGTCGACCGTGCATTCGGCGCCGCGCGCGACTGGCTGCTCGGCGGCAACACGGTCGTGCGCGTCGGGATCATCGTGCTGTTCTTCGGCGTCGCGTTCCTGCTCAAGTACGCGGCCGACAACAACATGCTGCCGATCGAATTCCGCCTCGCGGGCACGGCGCTCGCCGCGGCCGCGCTGCTCGCGATCGGCTGGCGCGTGCGTGCGCGCCGCGCGGCGTACGGTCTCGTGCTGCAGGGCGGCGGCATCGGCATCCTGTACCTGACGATCTTCGCCGCGACCAAGCTCTACGCGCTGCTGCCCGTCGGCGCCGCGTTCCCGCTGATGGTCGCGGTCTGCGCGCTGAGCGCGTTCCTCGCGGTGCGGCAGAACGCACTGCCGCTCGCGTTCATGGGCAGTGCGGGCGGCTTCCTCGCACCGGTGCTGTTGTCGACCGGCCAGGGCAATCACGTGGCGCTGTTCAGCTACTACGCATTGCTGAATGCAGGCATCTTCGCGATCGCGTGGTTCAAGGCGTGGCGCCCGCTGAACCTGCTCGGCTTCGTGTTCACGTTCACGATCGGCTCGGCGTGGGGCGTGACGGCCTATCGTCCCGCGCTGTTCGCGAGCACCGAACCGTTCCTGATCCTGTTCTTCCTGATGTACGTCGGCATCGCACTGCTGTATGCGGTGAAACGCGAACTCACGCTGCGGCACTACGTGGACGGCACGCTCGTGTTCGGCACGCCGATCGTCGCGACCGCGCTGCAGGCATCGCTCGTGAAGGGCATGCCGTTCGGGCTCGCGTGGAGCGCCGTCGCGCTGTCCGCGTTCTACGTCGCGGTGGCGGCATGGCTCGCACGGCGCCGCGACCGCCTCGGGCTGCTGTTCGAATCGATGCTCGCGCTTGCGGTCATCTTTGCGACGCTGGCCGTGCCGCTCGCCTTCTCGGGCCCGACGACCAGCGCCGCATGGGCGATCGAAGGCGCGGCCGTCGTGTGGCTCGGCGTGCGCCAGAAACGCCTGCTGGCGTTCGGCTTCGGTCTGCTGATGCAGGTCGCCGCGGCCGGCGCGTTCTTCACCAGCCTGCTCGGGCCGGCCGATGCCACCACGCTGCCCGTGCTCAACGGCCCTTACATCGCGATGCTGCTGATCGCGCTCGCCGGCCTGTTCACCGGCTGGTGGCTGCACGGACGTGACGAGGCGCGCGCGTGGCATGCATGGATGCCCGAGATCGGCGGCGCGGCCGCCGCGTGGGGGCTGCTGTGGTGGGTCAGCGGCGGGCTGCACGAGATCCTCGTCTATGCGAGCCGTCACGTCGACCTGCATGCCGATCGCTTCGTCGTCGATACGACCGCGCTGTTCGCGGCCGGCACCGCGTGGCTCGCCCATGTCGCGCGCCGCCGGCTCGCGTGGCCGCTCGCCGAATGGCCCGCGCTTGCGCTGACGCCGGTGCTCGCCCTGCTCGCGCTCCGTGCGTTCGACGCACACGAAGCGCCGCTGTCGGGGATGGGTGCGTTCGCGTGGCCCGTCGCCGTCGGCGCAGCGCTCGCGCTGCTGCGGCGCCAGTCGCGCGGCACGGCCGGCGCCGATACCGCGAACGGCACGGTGCCGTCGATCGCGGCCGGCATCATCGCGCCGCTGCATACGCTGACGTTCTGGACCCTGTGCGGGCTGCTGTCGCTCGAAGGCTTCTGGCGCCTGCGCGCGTTCGTCCCCGAAGGCGCATGGAGCTGGAGCGCATGGGCGTACGGCTTCGGCGCACTGCTTCTGCTCGTGTCGGGCCCCGGCTCGCGCCTGCGCTGGCCCGTCGCCGCGTTCCCGCGCGCCTACCAGGTATGGGGCGCGGCGCCGCTCGCCGCGCTGCTATGGCTGTGGAGCCTCGCCAGCACGATCAGCGACGGCAGCGCCGCACCACTCTTCTGGCTGCCGCTGCTCAATCCGCTCGACATCGCGCAATGTCTCGTCTTCGTCGCATTCGCCGTGTGGCTGCGCCGCCTGAAAGCGCTCGGCATCACGTGGCATCCGCGCACCGTCGACTATGCAGCCGTCGCGACCGTGTTCCTGTGGTTCAACGCGCTGATGCTGCGCACGCTGCACCATCGCTTCCACACGGGTTACGACGTCGACACCGTGCTGTCGTCGTTCGGCATCCAGCAGGTGTTCATGGTCGGCTGGAGCCTGTTCGCGTTCGCCGGGATGTGGCTGACGCGCCGCGACGGCATCGCCCGTCTCTGTGCGTTCGCATCGCTGCCGCTGATCGTCGTGATGTGGGTGTGGACCTTCTACGCGAACTTCACGCAGGACGGCGGAAGCTGGGCGCGCGTACCGCTCCTCAACCCGCTCGACCTCGTGCTCGCGGTCGTCTATGCGCTCGCTGTGTCGTGGTTCATCCGCGCGCGCAAGCTCGGCTGGTCGTTCGGCACGTATCGCGTCGAGCTGCTGGGCGCGGCCGGCGCCACCGCGTTCCTGTGGCTGAACGCGATCCTGCTGCGCACGCTGCATCACTGGGCCGGCGTGCCGTACGAGTTGGGCGCGATGGCCGAATCGACGCTCGTGCAGGCATCGGTGTCCGTGTACTGGACGCTCTGCGCGCTCGCGATCACGATCTGGGCCACGCGCCGCGGGCTGCGCCCGCTGTGGTTCGTCGGCGCCGCGCTGCTCGCGCTCACGGTCGTCAAGCTGTTCCTGTTCGACCTGTCGCACGTGACCGGGATCGAGCGCATCGTGTCGTTCATCGGCATCGGCGTGCTGCTGCTGTTGATCGGCTATTTCTCGCCGCTGCCGCCGAAGGCCGCCGCGCAGCAGGACGACCGGCCATGAAGCGACTCGCCGCCCTGCTCGGACTGAGCCTGCTCGCGTCGTTCGCAGCGGCCGACGGCACGCCTGACGCCGGACGCGTCGCGCAACGCTTCGCGCTCGACCTCGACGGCAGCGCCGCGTATTACCAGCTCACCGTGCCGCAGCCCGTGTATGCGGCGAGCCGGCGCGATGATCTCGGCGACGTGCGCATCTTCAACGGCGCGGGCGAACCGGTGCCGTATTCGCTCGACGCCCCCGTGGCGGCCACACCCGAGGTGCCGCCGACGCGCGCGCCGGTGCACTGGTTCCCGCTGCCGCCGGCCCGCGCCGACAACGGCGGCGCGCCGCTCGGCGTGACGGTCGGCCCGGACGGCGCGCTACGCGCGGCGAGCGCCGCACCGGCGCGCACGAAGCATGGCGCCGATCTCGTCGACCTGTCGCATACGGACGGCACCCTCGACGCGCTGCTCGTGCACGTGGGCGACGACAGCTACCAGGGGCGCGTCGCGATCGAAGCAAGCGACGACCTGCGCAGCTGGCGGTCGCTCGGCAGCACGCAGTTGCTGAAGGTCGGCCACGGCGACGACATGCTGGTGCAGGAACGCATCGCGCTCGACGGCGCCGCACCCCGCTACCTGCGGCTGGACTGGCTCGACGGCGCGCCTGCGATCGCGTCGATCGACGTCGAGACGCATCCGCGCGACGCGCGCGGGACCGACGCCGCGTCCGTGCCGCGCCAGTGGCGCGACGCCGTGCGCGTGCGTGCCGGCAGTACGACGGGCGAGTATCTGTTCGACACCGACGGCGCGTATCCGGTCGATCGCGTGCGCATCGACCTGCCGCAGCCGAACACCGTCGCGCGCGCGACGCTGCAGAGCCGCGCCGATGCACAGGCGCCGTGGCGCGACGTCGCGGGCGCCGTGCTGTTCCGGCTGCAGGGCAAGGCCGGCGAGCAGCGCAATCCGCCGCTCGAATTCGCGGCGAACACGGATCGTACGTGGCGGATCGTCGTCGACATGCGCAACGGCGGGTTCGGCGGCGGTCAGCCGGCCGTCGCGATCGGCTGGCATCCGGCCGCGCTGACCTTCGTCGCGCGCGGCACGCCGCCGTTCACGCTCGGGGTCGGCGATGCGTCGCTCGTGTCGTCAGCCGTGAGCCGCGATGCGCTGCTGGTCGGCATGGCGCCCGAAGTGCGGCCCGCCCGCGTCGGCGCGGCGCTGCCGGCATCGGCGGTCGCGCCGGTGCCGGTAGCCGACACGGACGCGCCACGCCGCTACGTGCTGTGGGGCGCGCTGGTCGTCGCGGTCGGTGTGCTCGGCACGATCGCTTGGCGGCTCGCGAAGGGCGGCGGCGACACGCGCGGCCGCGACGAGTGACGCAACGCGCGTCGTCGCACGCGAGGTTTCCGTTTCCACGCAACCATCTTGTGAAGGCGCGCGTGAAGATCGCGGCAAAGGATCGCGCCAGCGCATAAAAAGCGCGTAAACGTCCGTTCGCCGCGACGCGGCGGGGGTGTCTCGAGGGCCGTACACGAGCGGGAGCGCCACACTCCGCTCACGAGACGCTTACGCGGCAAAACCAGGAACAGGAACCGGCGCGCGGCGCTCAGCCGAACGTGTAGCGCCCGTGCTGGCGCGGCCGCCACGGCGACGAGCGGCAGCTCGCGGCGCCGGCCGCGCGCCGCGCGGCCCAGCCTGCACCGCGGCGCACCTGCCGGTCGCGGCGGGCCACCGCGGCCACGCGCGGCGGCAACGCATTCGCAAGACGCCGTACGGCCGCGACACGTACTGCCAGCCGCGACGCCGGCGACATGCGGCGCGCGACATGCGCGACGGGCCGCTTGCAGAGGATTGCGCTGTCGTAGTGCTTGCCGGCAAAACGCATCACGTCGACGACCTCGAAGCCCTGCGCGCCATAGAACGCCAGCAGGTGTGCAGCGGGATGCGGCGTATCGAGCGCGAGCAGCGTATAGCCGCGCAACGCGGCCCACTGCTCGGCGAACGACAGCAGCAACGCGCCGATCCCGCGGCTCTGGCAATCGGGGTCCACGGCGACCTGGCGCACGCTCGCGACGCCTTCGCGCCGATACAGCGAGCAGGCCGACGATGGATCGGTCGCATACAGCGTGGCCGTGCCGACGACACGCCCGCCACAGACGGCGACGTAGCACTCGCCGGCTTCCGCGCGGCGGCGCGTGACGTCTTCGCCCTGATCGACGCACGTGCAATTGAGCCCCATCGCGCCGAGCCGCGCGAAGGCGCGATGCAGCATCGGCGTGAGTTGTGCATAGCTGTCGGATGCCGGATCGAAACGCCGTACGACCACCCGGTCGGCGCACACGGCAGGCGGCGCGGCGGAGGGTCGTTCGGCGATCGCGTTCCAGGGTATCGACATTGCAATGCTCCGTGGTTGGGATGCCCGAAGTCTATGAGCGCGCCAGCCGCTGTCGCAAGAAAAAATGTCGTAAAAGTTTGGGGAAACGGGCGTGGCAGGCCCGATGAATATCGCGCTTCCCGCCGCGCCGCACGCGTCGTTGCGAACGCATGAAAGCGCATCGATCGTTGCTCGCGCAAGCAACGCGTCACGCGTCGATATCGATGGCCGGCACGCATGCCGTTGACACGTGCGGCAACGCGATCCAGACTCGCTGCTCCCTCATCGCAATGCGAGCGCCCATGGTCACCTGCTTCCTTCGCTACGTCATCGATCCGTACAAGCTCGCCGAGTTCGAAGCCTACGGCAAGATGTGGATTCCGCTCGTCGAAAAGTTCGGCGGCACGCATCACGGCTACTTCCTGCCGTCCGAAGGCGCAAACGACATCGCACTGGCGATGTTCTCGTTTCCGAGCCTCGCCGAATACGAGCGCTACCGCGAACGCTCGAAGGAGGATCCGGCCTGCCAGGCCGCGTTCCGCTACGCGGAGGAAACCCGCTGCATCGTCAGCTACGAGCGCAGCTTCTTTCGGCCGGTGTTCGAGTAACGGGCCGCGCCACCGCGCATCGCGCCCCGTTTTTCGGCGGAGGACGAAAAAAAGCCCCGCCTGCATCCGCGCGGCGGGGCCAACCCATGTCAGTAGAGACATCATGGAGGAGACGGGCCCATCTTATCGACCGTGGCGCACCGCCCCAACCAAGCATTTCTGCTATCGATCTGCGCGGCCGCGCACACGATTGCCCCGCCGCGCGGCATATCGATAGAACGAAAAGTCGTTTTCAGAGTGGCGACGGGGTCGTTACCATCTGGTTTTAAGCCTGTGCTTAGCCGGGCAAGCCATCCCCGAGGAGCGCCCCTTGACTGCATTCGATCAACACCGCCGCCCGTTCGTCGTCGGCATCGGCGGTACCACCCGAGCCGAGTCGTCCACCGAACGCGCGCTGTCGTTCGCGCTGCGCGGCGCGCAGGCCGCCGGCGCACGGACGCGCCTGTTCGACGGCCCGTTCCTGCATACGCTGCCGCACTACGCCCCCGAACACAAGACGCTGACCGACGCGCAGCGCGAGCTGATCGACGCCGTGCGCCAGGCCGACGCGATCATCATCGCGACGCCCGGCTATCACGGCGGCGTCTCCGGTCTCGTGAAGAACGCCCTCGACACGCTCGAGGAACTGCGCGCCGACGAGCGCCCCTATCTCGACGGCCGCGCGGTCGGCCTGATCGTCACCGCGTACGGCTGGCAGGCGGCCGGCACCGTGCTGACGTCGGTGCGTTCGATCGTCCACGCACTGCGCGGCTGGCCGACACCGTTCGGCGCGACCGTGAACACGCTCGAAACGCGCTTCGAAAGCGCCGACAGCTGCTCGGATCCGAAGGTCGCCGCGCAGCTCGAGACGGTCGGCGCGCAAGCGGCAGAGTTCGCGCTCGCCTTCGCATCGCATCGTGCGGCGTCGCATGCGGCATCGGTCGATGCGCTCGCACCCGTGCTGAAGATCGCCAACCAGTAAGGTCCGATCTCCGCTGCATTGCGCCGCGCGCGCCCGGTCGACGCAGTTCGACGGGCGCGCGCGGCGCTTTTTCGATGCGCGGCGATGCGCCATGCACGCCGTCGCCTTCCTCGCTCTGCCCCACCCCTGCGTACCGCCCCGATAACGATCCGGCCTGCCGCGTGATTAGCATTGGCCGAAAGATTGGTTCACGGCACCGGCAGGTTTTCGTACGCTGGAAGTCCGAACTTTCTACGCGCACGCCATGAACCGTACGATCCGCTACAAGGGCTATGAAGTCGCCCCCGCTGCCGCCCGGTTGCCGAACGGGCTGTTCGCCGCCAACCTGACGATCGAGAAGGCGAGCAGCGGCCCGTCGCCACGCTCCGTGTCGTTCGACGCGATCGATTTCTTCTTCGAGGAAGAGCACGCGCTCGCCTATGCGTCGCGCTGGGGCCGCCTCTGGGTCGACACGAACGCGTGACGCGCGCCTGGCCGGCGCACACATCGGCGCACACATGGCCGCTCGAAAATACGCGATTACGGAAGCTATGCAAGAATCTTTCGACCCGTAATCGAATAACAACAGCCATGAGTGACACGCTGCAGGAAGAGCACGCAGCCGCAGATCACGCAATGCGCAACTGGACCTTCGAGAGGCAAGGTCCGGTCCGGATCGGTTCCGATGCGCACATGCAGATGTTCTGCCGCATGCTGCTCGATACACACAACCCGTACAAGCCGGCCGTGATCGACTGGCCGGCGCTCAAGCCGGACGAACTCAGGCGGCTCACGTCGCTGCCGATCTGGGACATCGCGGTACAGACCGAAGGCCGCGCGTCGATCCGCGTGGCGACCTACGCGGCGACGGTCGACGATCCGCTGCTGCGCCGCGCGCTCGAGATGGACGGCGGCGAGGAAGCGCGCCACAAGGTCGTGCTGTCGAAGCTCGTCGAGGCATACGGCATCCGGCTCGCGCCCGAGCCGGCCTACCCGGCGCCGAAGGATCCCGAATGGTCGTGGATGATGACGGGCTTCAGCGAATGCATCGACAGCTTCTTCGCGTTCGGCCTGTTCCGCTCCGCGCAGCGCTCCGGTTACTTCCCGCCCGAACTCGTCGACACCTTCGAGCCCGTGATCCAGGAAGAAGGCCGCCACATCCTGTTCTTCGCGAACTGGTACGCGTGGTACTGGCGCACGATGCCGTGGTGGCGCCGGCCTTGGTTCTTCGCGCGCGTCGCGGCCGTGTGGGTGCAACTGATCCGCGACCGCATCGGCATCGCGCGCGGCATCGATGCCGATGGCGTCGCGCGTGATGCAAACTTTCCGGCCACCGGCACGGCGGATATCGGCGACGCGCTGAACCCGCGCGAGCTCATCGAGCTGTGTCTGGCCGAGAACGACAGGCGCATGGCCGGTTACGACAGGCGCCTGCTGCGGCCGATGTTCGTGCCGCGCATGGCGCGGTTCGCGCTGCGGTTTCTGAAGAAGTAACGCCGGGCTGGCTGCCGCCGGTCCTGCCGGCCGGCACGCCTTCGTGGCCGGCGGCGAGCCACCCGTTCGGCTCCGTGTCCGCCGATCGGATGTGGCGTGCCCGATACGTTTACTCCATCCCCTTTTTCTTGCGACGCTTCGGTCCACCCCCAGCGGGCCGGACACATTGTCGCACCCGGAATCTGACATTTCGGGACGTCGTCCCCGGCGCTCATCGACGGTCTGTTAACCCCTGTCGACGCCGCGCCGGAAACCGCGGCGGAACCGCCTCCCAGGGTTGCCCGGCACGCTCCCCAATTCCGCCGAAGTTCAGATATGAACGATATCGTCAATAGGACAAATCCGATAGTTGAGTGCTGACGACACAATCGATCGCTTTGTAGCAATTTATTACAAATTCCACGAACCAGACCGCCCGGAACGCCCGCCACACGGGCGCCCGCGCCGGGCGGGATGCGCAAATCGGCACAGCCGGATATTCTCAATTCAAAATTTAATTGATTTATAAAAATCCAATTAATACAAAAACCAATTTTCACAAAATCAATTACTTAACAAATTAATATTGTGAGAGAAGGGTTATCAGCCAAACTATGAAGTTACATTACATTCCCGAAAGAATTTGTCGCCGCGCAAACGTTTGCTATTTCATTTGTCTTACTTTTCGAGCGCCGTGATGTGTTACCTACCGCACAAAACAGATATAACATATTGATTTTTATGAATAAACCTTGAAGGCTCGCCGGAAATTCGGACCCTACATGACACATTCTTACATCTTTCAAAATCATTCACTCACAACACATCAAAACGCATCGCATTAACCATCTTTTAACTTTTAAAACACTTCATTTATCACTGTTTGTCAATCTACAAAAACCACCTCCAATAAACTCCGCCCATCAATTTTGAGATTCGCGCGAGCGCACGGAGTAATCCTCTAACAAAAGAGACCGGTGTGTGGCGTGCACATTTGGAGGTAGCAGGACATGAACCGCACATACCGCTCGATCTGGAACGAAGCTCTTGGCGCCTGGGTCGCGGCATCGGAACACGATTCGGCACGGGGCAAGCCGAACAAGTCGGCCGTCGTGAAGGCCGTTGCAACCGCAGTCCTCGCAGCGGGGTCGCTGGCCAGCAACGTCGCGCATGCGCAGTACTATGCGGCCGGCGGCGGGTCGACCACGAGTTCCAATTCGGTCGCTATCGGCCCTTCTTCGACGGTCTCGTCCAACAACTCCACGGCGATCGGGGCGGGTGCGACCTCTTCCGACGCCTATGCAACCGCCATCGGCAGTAACGCAACGGCCGGCAACAACAGCAGTACGGCCATTGGCGCCAATGCGGTAGCGAGCGGCGGCAATACGCTGGCGATGGGCCGCTCCGCGACTGCATCCGGCGCGGCCGGGGTCGCACTGGGCCAGGCAGCGACTGCCAACGCCAATTTCGCCACTGCGGTCGGCAGCCAAGCCCTTGCCTCCGGAGCAAACTCGGTCGCCATCGGCGGTTCGACGGCAACCGGCACGCCGAGTACCACCCAGACGCTCGCCAATGCCGCCGGCGCCATCGCCATCGGCAACAACGGTGTAGCGGGCGCGTCGGCTACCGCGACGAATTCGATTGCGCTCGGCGGTCAATCACTCATCTCCTCGGCCGCGACCTCGGGTATCGCGCTCGGTCGCGGTGCAACCGTCAGCGGCGCCTACGGCATCGCGCAAGGTGATGGCATCGTTTCCGGCGCAACCGGCCAGAACGTCGCAATCGGCTCGTCGGGCACGACCGCCAACAGCGGTACCGCAACCGGCGGCGCCGTGGCCATCGGCCGCGCGCAAACGGCCAGCGGCGACGGCGCGGTCGCGCTCGGCACCAGCAACTCGGCAAGCGGCACGGGCGCAGTCACGCTCGGCAGCGGCAACTCGGCGAACGGCACCGGCGCGGTTGCGCTGGGCAGTGGCAACAGCGTGACGGGTGCGGGTTCGGTCGGTATCGGCAGCGGCGCCACCGCGGCTTATGCGGGTTCGAGCGCAATCGGTGCGTCCTCGTACGCGGGCGGGGCTTCGGCGCCTGCCTCCGCTTTCGGGAACGGAAGTTCCGCGACGGCGAACTACGCGACCGCGATCGGCGTCAATGCCAGCGCGACTGGCGCCGGTAGCGTGGCGCTTGGCGTGGCGACGGCCAGTGCGCTCCAGAGCGTTGCAATCGGCCAGCAAGCCGCGGCTTCCCAGGCCGGAAACATTTCGATCGGTTCGTTTGCGACGGCCAGCGGCAACGGCAATGCGGTCGCGATGGGCTATCAATCGACCGCTTCGGCCGGCAACGCGATGGCGCTTGGCTACCTGTCGACGGCCAACGTGGCAAACTCCGTTGCCCTTGGCAACAATTCGGCGACAATTGGTGCGA
This sequence comes from Burkholderia sp. BCC1972, assembly GCF_905339605.1. Taxonomy (NCBI): domain Bacteria; kingdom Pseudomonadati; phylum Pseudomonadota; class Betaproteobacteria; order Burkholderiales; family Burkholderiaceae; genus Burkholderia; species Burkholderia sp. BCC1972. The sequence continues at coordinate 68,501 of NZ_CAJPGH010000035.1, forward strand.
CTACCACGGCGACCGGCGGCACCAGCTCGGTCACCTCCGCCACGATCGGCGGCCAGACGTTCGGCAACTTTGCCGGCGCAAGTGCTGCCAACGGCGTCGTCAGCGTCGGCACGGCGGGCAACGAGCGTCGCATCCAGAACGTCGCCGCGGGGCTCGTCACGTCGACCAGCACCGATGCGATCAACGGTAGCCAGCTCTACTCGGTAGCAAGCACGACGACGTCGAGCATCACGAGCCTGTCGACGTCGGCTTCGACGGGTCTGTCGTCGGCCAACAGCTCGATCTCGTCGCTTTCGACCTCCACGTCGTCGGGCCTGTCGTCCGCTAACAGCTCGATCGGTTCGCTGTCGACGTCGACCTCGACCGGCATCAATTCGCTGTCCACCGGCCTCAGCTCGACC
>NZ_CAJPGH010000036.1:0-64816 GCF_905339605.1 Burkholderia sp. BCC1972
TTCTCGATGCGGACGAACGCGTCCGTGCCGAAGCGTGCGCCGGCCGCGGCCGGCACTGCGAGGAGTGGCTGGATCATCGTCGTCTCCCTCAACCGCCCGACTTCAGTTGCAGCCAGAGACGGTTCTGCATCCGCGCGATCTCGGCGCTTCTAGGCATCGCGAGCGCCGTCTTCGCGATCGTCGCGTCGGACAGGTAGACGCTCGGATCCTGCACGATCGCCGGTGTCACGAACGCGCGCGCGGCCTTGTTCGCGCTCGGATAGAAGATCTCGTTCGTGATCGCCGCGTTGGTCTTCGGATCCTCGATGTAGTTGATCCACTTCAGCGCGGCTTCCGGATGCGGCGCATCCTTCGGAATCGCCATCACGTCGAACCACAGCAGGCCGCCTTCCTTCGGATTCACGTAGCGGATCTCGTACGAGCGCTTCGCGTCCAGCGTGCGCCGCCGCGCGATGCTCACGTCGCCCGACCAGCCGAGCACGACGCACACGTCGTTGTTCGCGAGATCGTCGGAATAGCCGGCCGAACTGAACTGCGTCACGTACGGGCGGATCTTCTTCAGCACGTCGTAGGCGGCCTGGTAGTCGGCCGGGTTCTTGCTGTTCGGATCCTTGCCCATGTACTGCAACGTCGCGGCGAACGCGGCGTCCGGCGCGTCGAGCAGCGAGATGCCGCAGCCTTTCAGCTTCGCCGCGTTCACCGGGTCGAACAGCAGCGCCCAGCTGTCGATCGGCGCGCTGTCGCCGAGCCGCTTGCGCACGGCCTCGACGTTGTAGCCGATGCCGGTCGTGCCCCATGCCCACGGCACGCCGTACTGGTTGCCCGGATCGACCTTCGCGATCATTTTCATCAGCACCGGATCCAGGTTCGCGAGGTTCGGCAGCTTCGACTTGTCGAGCTTCTGGTACACGCCGGCCTGGATCTGCTGCGCGAGATAGTTGGACGTCGGCACGACGATGTCGTAGCCCGAACTGCCCGCGAGCAGCTTCGTCTGCAGCGTATCGTCGCTGTCGTAGCTGTCGTAGCGCACCTTGATGCCCGACTGCTTCTCGAACGTGGGCACCGTGTCCTTCGCGACGTACTCCGACCAGTTGTACACGTTCAGGTTGGTGTCGCCCGCACGGGCCGACAGGCTGGCCGCGAGGGCCAGTACCGCCGACGCGACGAGCGTGGCGCGCAGGGCCGGATGACGACGGATACGGATACGCATGGGGACTCTCCTTGTGATGGGGATCGGCCGTTGCGCCCGGTCCGGGTCCGGACTCGCGTCAACGCCGTCGAGCGGTGTTCAGCACAAGGGGCAATGTAGAGATCGCGGCCCGCACCGTCAGTCCTGCAAACCGGGACAAACGGCGACTTCGTTTCGGGCCGCTTGGGTAGATTCCCGCGTAGGCAGTCGAAATTATTCGTGATACCTGTAGCGCCACCTGAAATCTTCGACACCCGACGCCATGAGCGCTGCGCTTCCCGCCCCCGATCTCCCGCTGAGCCACGTCGCGTTCGTCACCGAAACGCTGGGCGATATCGCGCAAGCGGTCGGGACGCCGCAATTCATGCGCGCCGTCTACGACACGCTCGTGCGCTACGTCGACTTCGACGCCGTGCATCTCGACTACGAACGCGGCGCGTCGGCGGGCCGGCGCAACGTCGGCTGGATCGGCAGCTTCGGCCGCGAGCCCGAGCTGGTCGCGCAGGTGATGCGGCACTACTACCGCAGCTACGCGAGCGACGATGCGACGTATGCGGCGATCGAAACCGAGAGCGACGTGCAACTGCTGCAGGTGTCCGCGCAGCGCGTCGCGAGCGAACTCCGGCACCTGTTCTTCGACGCGGGCGACATTCACGACGAATGCGTGATCGCGGGCGTGACGGGCGGCACGCGCTACTCGATCTCGATCGCGCGCTCGCGGCGGCTGCCGCCGTTCTCGCTGAAGGAGCTGAGCCTGCTGAAGCAGCTGTCGCAGGTCGTGCTGCCGCTGGCGTCCGCGCACAAGCGCCTGCTCGGCGCGATCTCCGCAGACGACTCGCCGCGCGACGAGCTCGATCTCGACCTCGTCGCGCAATGGCTGCCCGAATGGCAGGGGCGGCTGACCGCGCGCGAGATGCATGTGTGCGCATCGTTCATCCAGGGCATGACGTCAGCCGCGATCGCGCAGGCGATGGGGCTGAAGACGTCCACCGTCGATACGTACGCGAAACGTGCATTCGCGAAGCTCGGCGTCGAATCGCGGCGGCAACTGATGACGCTCGTGCTGAGGAATGCGTCGCGACGGCACGACGCGTAGGCTGCCAGCCCGTTGCGCGCGCATCCATCACCGCGCCGCCTCATAACGATTCGACAATTTATTGGTTCCCTTGACGATGCGCCGTCCGTATCGTTCACCGATTCGTCAGACCAATCGACCTACGGGGGAATCCAACAATGAAACGCATCCGTTCATTCGCACTGCTCGCGCTGCCGGCCGCGCTGTACGCCGCCGGCGCGCACGCGCAAAGCAGCGTCACGCTGTACGGCATCGCCGACGCAGGCATCGCCTACGTGCACAACGCGCAGAACGCGAACGGCAGCAATGCGTCGAGCCTCGTCAAGTTCAGCAGCGGCAACCTGTCCGGCAGCCGCTGGGGGCTGCGCGGCATCGAGGATCTCGGCAGCGGCCTGTCCGCGCTGTTCCAGCTCGAGAACGGCTTCAACATCGGCACCGGCGCACTCGGCCAGGGCGGGCGCGAATTCGGCCGCAAGGCCGTCGTCGGCCTCGCCAGCAGCACGTACGGTACCGTGACGCTCGGCCGCCAGTACGATCCGGTCGTCGACCTCGTGCAGGGCCTCACGCAGGACAACTATTTCGGCGGCGTGTTCGCGACGCCGGGCGACCTCGACAACTACGACAACAGCCTGCGCGTCAGCAACTCGGTGAAGTACACGAGCCCGCTGATCTCGGGCTTCCAGTTCGCGGCCCTGTACGGCTTCGGCGGCGTCGCGGGCGCCACCGGCAACGGCCGCACGTACAGCTTCGGCGCGAGCTACGCGAACGGCCCGCTGTCGCTCGGCGCCGGCTTCTTCTACGCGAACGGCGGCACGACGGTCGCCAACGGCGTGCGCACGTGGTCGAGCAGCTCGGACACGCTGTTCAACACCGTGATCAACCAGGGCTTCTCGAGCGCGAAGTCGATCCAGATCGTGCGCGTGGCCGGCCAGTACGTGGCCGGGCCGGCGACCTTCGGCCTCGCGTATTCGAATACGCAGTACGGTGCGGACACGCTGTCGGCGTTCAGCCAGAACGCGAAGTTCAACAACGGCTCGGCGTTCTTCAACTGGCAGTTCTCGCCGGCACTGCGCGCGGGCGTCGGCTACAACTACACGTCGCTGACGGGCCCGGCTTCCGCGCACTACAACCAGGTCAACCTCGGCGCGGACTACGCGCTGTCGAAGCGCACCGACCTGTATGCGCTGTTCGGCTACCAGAAGGCGAGCGGCAACACGCTCAACGCGAGCGGCGCCACCGTGAAAGCGGCCGCATCGGTCGGCTCGTACGGCGTGAACTCGGGCACCGATACGCAGGAACTCGCGATCGTCGGCATCCGCCACAAGTTCTGATCGCGTCGTCGCACGACGACTGCCCCGCAGGCGCGCACCACGGTGCGCGCCTGCGGCGTTTACACTGTCCGACTTCAGGTTCCGCACGACGCAAGGAGACCGGCATGCTGACGGTATGGGGACGACGCAACGCGTTCAACGTCCAGAAGGTGATGTGGCTCGTCGACGAGCTCGCGCTCGCGCATCGGCACGTGCCGGCCGGCGGCCGGTTCGGCGTGCTCGATACGCCCGAGTTTCTCGCGATGAACCCGCATGGACGCGTGCCCTTGATCGACGACGAAGGTACCGTCGTATGGGAATCGCACAGCATCCTGCGCTACCTCGCCGCGCGTTACGGGCGCCCCGGCTTCTGGCGCGACGACCCGGCCGAGCAGTCGCGCGCCGACCGCTGGATGGACTGGGCGCAGACGACACTGCAGCCGACGTTCCTCAACGGCGTGTTCCGCGGTTACTTCCGGACGCCGCCCGAGCAGCGCGACACCGTGCGCGTCGAGCAGAGCATCGCGCAGTGCGCGCAGTATTTCCAGCTGCTCGACGCAGTGCTGGCCGAACATCCGTTTCTCGCCGGCGACACGATCACGCTCGCCGACATCGCGGCCGGCACGCACCTGTATCGCTATTCCGAACTCGACATCGCGCGGCCGGAGCTGCCGCACGTGCAAGCGTGGTACGAACGCCTGCAGGCGCGGCCCGCGTATCGCGCGAACGTGATGATCCCGTTCGACGACCTGCGCGGCAAGCTCGACTAGGCTGGCGCCGCGCCGACGGCGGAACGACTTGCCGGAAGGTCTCGGGAACCGCTGATTGCCGGCCTAACGCCGCCGCATGCCTCCCGCCCCGCCCATGCCGCCGAACCGGTGCATGCCGCCAAACCCATGCCCGACTCCGACCGGGAACGCGCCATGGTGAAAGCCCGCGTCCATCGGTACACCGAAGCGGCGATGATCGATCGGGTTGAAATGGTTGACGTGATCGAAGTGGTGGAAGCGATGGAACCGATCGACGAAGATGAAGCTCACGCCCGCGCCGATGAACACCGGCGGCCCCCAGTACCACGCGTCGTCATACGGATAGGCTGCCACCGGATACCACAGCACGCTACCGTCGGCACTTTGCACGATCTGCCAGGTGCCGTCGCTTTGCAGGCACGCGCGCCCGACGATTTGCTGCGCCGTGCCGTCGATGTCGGCTTGCGCGACGACTGCGCGGCAGTTCGTGCCGTTGTCCGAAGGATCGTCGATCATTTGCGCAAGGACGGACGTGGAAAGACCGAGACAGACGATGCCCGCCACGGATCGAAACAGGTTGCACATGATCGGCTCCTGCGTTGTTGCCCCCGACCACCCGATCCCCGGCGTCGCTGGCGGCGCCCGGAACACCGGTTTGCTTGCGCACGATGGGGCGCGCGGCGGTCATGGCGCACCGCGTCCTCGTGCAGGGTCTCCTGACGGCTAAACGACGCGGCCAGGCGGGTTATTCCTGGGGTCTGGATGCGAAGGGCCGGTGCCGGAACCGTCGGCACGCGTTGCCGTGGTCAGCGCACGGCGTGGCGAGTCGCGACGCGGTAAACGGCGGCTGCCGCGACCCCGAATACCAGATGGGCTAGCAGCGTGATCTCGCCGCGAACCGGGATGAACCACGGGAAGATTGCGGTGAAGGCGTACAGGTTGACGCCATACAGGAGGAGTCCGAACGCACTGCCGGCGAGCAGCGTGGCGCGGAACGACAATCCGTGGACCAGCCGTGCCAGCACGGCCGCATAGACCAGCGAAAGCGCGGCATGCACGACCGTCGCCACGCCCATGACCAGCGGATCGAAGCCGCCGGACGAACCGAGCACGCCGCGCCCCATCACGATGGCCGCCGTGAGGCGCGCGTCGCGAAGCAGGTTCCGGACGGCGTCATCGCCGACGATCGCCCAGAGCAGCAGCTCGATGACGGTCGAGGCGACCGCCGCGCCGAATGCCGCCCAGAGGATCGGAACCGGGCCGGTCTGCTTCAAGTGCCCACCTCCGCGATGGCAATCCGCTGCGCAGACTTACAACGGCCGTTCGCAATCCGACCAGTACGCAAACGGGTCGCGATGCTTCGGATAGTGCTCGTCGAGCCATTTCAGCAACGTCGCACGCGCATTGTCCATGTCGGCTTTCAGCGACGACGTCGTGAGTTCGTGCACTTCGATGGACTTTTCGCGGTCGATCACGAAGCAGTTCCAGTCGGGGCCGTCGAGATCCGGATCGTCGGATGGCTTCGACGACTTGCTCCAGCCGAAGCGCTTGCGTGCGTCGATGTAGTAGCGCGGGTGCACCTTCAGATACGACATCTCGCCGCCCTGCAGGCTGCTCTCGGCGCGCAGCACGTCGCGTTCGTCGACGATCTGCGTGACTTCCGGAAGGCGGCGCGAGCGCCATCCGGCCGGCAGCGTCGCCACGGCCCGGACGCTGTCGTACGTCCCCCATTCCAGCCCCCATGCTTCGGCCATGCGCTTCATGAACGCATCGGCGCTCGGATAGCCGCGCAGCTGGATCCGGGTCGACAGCGTGACTTCGACGCCGCCACGGCCGCCGGATGCACGGGACACCTCGTCGTCCGCCGCTTCGAACGGATTGCCGGGGCGCGGCGACGAACGCGTCGCGTCCGCGGGCGCCATGCCCGAAAACAGTTGATCCAGCGCGGCACGCGCTTTCGACGACTTGTCTGGTCTATTCATCGGTTCCCTTTTCTGCAAGTTTGAACCCGTACTGCAATGGTTGGAGATTGGCTCGCCGCCGGCCAAAGGCGCGATTTTGCCTCATTGCGGCGATCTCGCCGTATTCCGCGGCTGCATTGTAACGATCTGGCGACGCCGGTCGAGCGAACAGCATGGGCATGGGCACGGTCCGTCGCATCCACGGCAAGCCGCGCGCCTACCCCAGCGCCTTCACCATCCGCTCCATCAACGCCAGCACTTCCGGCCGATTCTCGCCCTTCGCATGCACGAAGTGATACCTGAGCAGCGAATCGACTTCATGCCGGCTGACGCGGACGAGCGTACTGCGCTTCAGGTACGCGTCGGCCAGCGGCGTCCGCGCGAGCGCCACGCCGAGGCCCGCTTCGGCCGCCGCCAGCACGAGGTTGTAATCCTCGAACCGGCGATCCTGCGCCCGCGGCTTGAACGGGATGCCGAGCCCGTCGAACCAGGTGCGCCAGCCCGTCACGTCGGAATCGTGCAGCAGCGGCATGTCGAGCAGCGCGGCATCGCCGGTTCGGCGGCGCGCCTTCGCCAGCTGCTCGGCGAGCCGCGGATGCGCAACCGGATACAGCCGTTCCGGCATGAACGCACGGGTTTCGAGCTGGCGCCAGTTGCCGCGCCCGTACCGGACCGACAGATCGGCTTCGCCGCCGGCGATATCGACGTTGCGCAGTTCGATGCCGAGCTCGATACGCAGCGCGGGCGCCTCGCTTTCGAGCATAGGCTGCCGCTCGAACAGCCACAACTGCGCGAACGCGGGCACCACGCTCATCCGGACCAGCCGCGGCGTACGCGGGGAGCGCCACTGATCGGCCGCGCCGTCGATGATCGCGAATGCCTGCTCGATCCGGCCGACGAAGCGCTGCCCGTCCGGCGTCAGGCGCACGCCGCGCGCATGCCGCTCGAACAGCGCCATCCCGAGCCAGTTCTCGACGGCGGCCACCCGCCGGCTGATCGCGCCGTGCGTGACGCCGGAAACGTCGGCGGCCGCGAGAAACGAACCCTCGCGTGCCACCGTGCAGACGGTCTCCAGGCTCGCGAGCGGCGGCCGCGGGCCGGGCGCCGGCGCGGCGACCGGCAGTGCGCCCACGACCTGGCGCGCACGCGCCGGATCGTCAGCCCGCCGCGAACCCGAGCTGTGAGCCATTTTCATATCCGGATGTTGATCTGTGCGCTAGCTTAACATCTCGCCACGCCGCACCATGGCTGCATGAATACCCTTTCCTCATCGACGTCGCGCGGCGCGCGACAACCGCTCGTCGCGGCAGGCGCGGTCGCATTCACGATCGTCTCGTGGGCGTCCGCCTTCCCGTTCATCCGGATCGGCCTGCACGGCCTCGCACCGCTGCAGCTCGCGTCGGCGCGCTTCGCGACCGCGGCCCTGCTCGTGATCGCGTGGCTCGCATGGCGACGGCCGCCGCTGCCGGCGAAACGCGACGCGCTGCGCTTCGTCGCGTGCGGTTTTCTCGGCATCGCGCTTTACAACGCACTGCTCAATACCGGCGAGCAAACCGTGTCGGCCGGCGCAGCGAGTTTCATCGTGAACACGCTGCCGATCTTCACCGCGCTGCTGGCCGCCGTGTTTCTGCACGAGCGCTTCAATCGCTGGGGATGGCTCGGTTCGCTGGTCAGCCTGGCCGGCATCGCAGTAATCGCACAAGGGCAGCCCGGCGGCCTCGTGCTCGGCTCGGGAAGCACGCTGATCCTCGGCGCGGCGCTGTGTTCGGCCAGCTATTTCGTCTTGCAGCGACGGCTGATCCCCGTGTACGGCGCACTGACCTGTACCGCGTACACGCTGCTGGCCGGCGCGGTGCTGCTCACGCCCTGGCTGCCCGGCGCGCTCGGGTCGCTCGCAGGCGGATCGCGCGATACGGCGCTGGCCGTCGTTGTGCTCGGCGTATTTCCCGCCGCGCTGGGTTACGCGACCTGGACCTTCGCGCTCGGCTACTTCGGCGCGGCGCGCGCGGCCAACTTCCTCTATCTGACGCCGGCGGTCGCGACGCTGCTGTCGATGGTGCTGACGGGCGAGCGGCCCGGCATCGCGACGGCATGCGGCGGCCTGCTGGCGATTGCCGGCGTGGTCTTCGTCGCATTGCGCGGACGTTTGTAGGATCGCAACGCCACCGAAAGACAGTACCGGCCCGTCGATCCGGATGCGGGCCGGGCGAAAAGACCCCGGCACCTGCCAAGCGGTATGGATGATCCATGCCGTGAAGTCCGCATCCGTTCGCCGATGCCGGCGAACCTGACCGTTAGTTGCGTTATAGAGGAAGCAACCGTTGATGAAACCAGCCGACGAAACCGGATACGCGCTTGCGAGTGTCCAAACTGTGCAGACAAATCGACCGAACAGTTCCCGATTGACCGTGCATCAGTGTCCATGGCTTCGTCCTGGCGACCGGCCGAATAATGCGTGTGGCCGTAAGGCCGACGTCAGCGAATCGCAGCCTTGGGGCTCGCCGCAGCGCACGATTTCCGGCATCCGGAGCCTTCGACGTCCGGGTGCCGGCCCGCGCCGCACCGGCCCGCTACGCGATTCGCCGCAGCGCGCAAAACCGGCTTCAGATATATTCATACGAATTGCATGATGTCCGGCGACGATCCGCCCGCTCGCCCGGGCGGTCCGTCACACCACCGGACGCCATGCAAGTGAAGCCCGTGATGGGTATGGAGACGCGTCCGATCGCCCCGGCACCCCGGCCGGCCGGTCGAGACGTCACTAGAAAGACATTCAATTCGGAGATGGCAGATGGAACGAAGCACTGTCGGCATGCGCTGCAAACCCCTGATCACCGTTGCACTGGCTGCCGCCGCGTTCGCGGCCGCGTCGACGGCAATGGCCGACCAGGTCGTCAAGATCGGCAGCGTCGAACCGACGACGGGCGGTATCTCGCACCTCGGCAAGGACAACGAGAACGGCGCGCGCCTCGCGGTCGAGGAAATCAACGCCAAGGGCCTGACGATCGGCGGCAAGAAGGTCACGCTGCAGCTCGACGCGCAGGATGACGCGGCCGACCCGCGCCAGGCCACGCAGGTTGCGCAGAAGCTCGTCGACGACAAGGTCGTCGCCGTCATCGGCCACCTGAACTCGGGCACGTCGATCCCCGCATCGAAGATCTACAGCGACGCGGGCATCGTGCAGATCTCGCCGTCGGCCACGAACCCGACCTACACGCAGCAAGGCTTCAAGACGACCTACCGCGTCGTCGCGACCGATGCGCAGCAGGGCCCGGCGCTCGCGAGCTACGCGCAGTCGAAGGGCGTGAAGAGCGTCGCGGTGATCGACGATTCGACCGCGTACGGCCAGGGCCTCGCGAACGAGTTCGAGAAGAAGGCGAAGGCGCTCGGCCTGAAGGTGCTGTCGCACGACGCGACCAACGACAAGGCAGTCGACTTCCGCGCGATTCTGACCAAGGTCAAGGGCGAGAACCCCGACGCGATCATGTACGGCGGCATGGACGCCACCGGCGGCCCGCTCGCGAAGCAGGCGAAGCAGCTCGGCCTGCGCGCGAAGATCCTGTCCGGCGACGGCGTGTGCACCGACTCGCTGGCCGAACTGGCCGGCCCGGCGGCCGACAACGTGCTGTGCTCGCAGGCAGGCGCTGCGCTCGAGAAGATGCCGGGCGGCGCGGACTTCCTCGCGAAGTATCAGAAGCGTTTCAACCAGGGCATCAAGTTCGACGCACCGTTCGCGTATGACGCGGTCTACATCGCGGTCGACGCGATGAAGCGCGCGAATTCGACCGACCCGGCGAAGATCCTCGCGGCGATGCCGTCGACGAAGTACGACGGCGTGATCGGCACGACGACGTTCGATTCGAAGGGCGACCTGACGCACGGGATCATCTCGATCTACGGCTACAAGACCGGCAAGAAGACCTTCCTCGACCAGGTGAAGATGTAATCCGCGCGGCGCCGGCACGACGGGAACGCCACCTGTCGGCGCCGGCGCCACGCGGACCGATTTCTGATTCGCGGAGACGAAGCATCATGTGTGCAATGGCGTATGCGGAATTCCAACAGGAGTTGAAGAAGGCTCAGCTGACGGCGCGCGAGTTCGCCCGCCTGATCCGGATGAACGAAAGTTCGATCACGAACTATTCGAGCAAGGGCACCGTCCCGTCCCACCTCGCGGTCATCGCGAAACTGATCGGCACGCTGGCCGCGCACGAGATCGACTTCCGGCGCGTGATCCGGCAAATGCGGATCGAGCCGAAACGGCCGCGCGGCGTCGGCGTGTTTCCCGCGGCGGAAAAGCCGCGCACGCGGAAAGCCGCGAAAGCCGACGCCTGAACGGCGGCATGCGTCGAACGCGGCAAGGAGATGGCCGCTCGACGCTCGATCGATGCATCCTCACGGGCCGTGCGACACGCGCCGCCCGATCGTCACCCCGCCGCCCGCACGTGATCGAGCAGCGCCTGCAGCGGATGGCGCAACTGCTTCGACGACATGCGCTTCACCTGGCTGCGACAGGAATACCCGGTCGCCAACGCCTCGCCCTCGTCCTCCGGGCCGTCGACGTGCACCGCCCACGACTGCGCATAGATCGTCTTCGACGTCGCGAGATTGCGCGCCTCGTGCCCGTAGGTACCCGACATCCCGCAGCATCCGGTCGACTCGACCTTCAACCGCAGCCCGCGCCGCGCGAACACCTGCGTCCATTGCTTGCCGCTGTCGGGCGCATTGGTCTTCTCGGTACAGTGCGGCAGCAACCGGTACGAACCGGTCGCACCGCCCGCACCGGCTTCCGGCAGTGCCTGCAGCAGCCACTCCTGCGGGAGTGCAACTTTCGGTACCTCGGTAAGCCCCGTCACCTTCAGGTATTCCTGCCGGTACGTGAGCGTCATCGCCGGATCGAGACCGACCAGCGCGACGCCCGAACGCGCCAGCGCGGCCAGTTGCGTCGCATTGCGGATCGCGGCCTTCTCGAACGCCTGCAGAAAGCCCTGGACGTGCAGCGCCTTGCCGTTCGGTGCGAGCGGCGCGAGCCAGACCTGGAAGCCCGTGCGCGCCGCCAGCTCGATCAGCGTCGCCAGTTGCCCGGTATCGAAATAGCGCGTGAACGTGTCCTGCACGATGACGACGCTGCGCTCGCGCTGCGCATCGCTCAGTGCGGCGAGCGCATGCGGGTCGGCCGGCTTCACGTTCCATTGCCGGATCACGGCCGCGAGATCGAAGCGGCTCAGCAGCGGGCTGTCGACCATCCCGACCTGCCGCTCGAGCAGCGTGCGCATCCACCTCGCACGCATCAATCCGTTGTACAGCGCAGGCACGCGTGCCATCCACGGCATCGTGAATTCGAGCGAGCCGATCAGGTAGTCGCGCAGCGGCCGCAGGTAGCGCTGGTGATACAGCTCGAGAAAGCGTGACCGGAACTCGGGCACGTTGACCTTCACCGGGCACTGTCCCGCGCACGACTTGCATGCGAGGCAACCGGCCATCGCGTCGTACACCTCGTGCGAAAAATCGGCGTCGCCGTTGCGCGCCGCGCGGCTGTTGCGCCAGCGCTCGGCCAGGCCGCGCAGGAGCGGCTGCCGCGCACGCGCCGCCGCGACGACGTCGATGCCGGCCTGTCCTTGCAGGCGCAACCATTCGCGCATCAGCGACGCGCGCCCCTTCGGCGATTGCACGCGTTCGCGCGTCGCCTTCCACGACGGGCACATCGCGTCGTCCGGATCGAAGTTGTAGCACGCGCCGTTGCCGTTGCAGTGCATCGCCGTGCCGTAGCTCTGCCACACGCGCTCGTCGATCTGCCGGTCGTGGTCGCCGCGCGTCGGCACCTCGTCGATCTTCAGCAGCCGCATCGTGTTGTCCGGCGGCGTCGCGATCTTGCCCGGGTTGAACTGGTTGTGCGGATCGAACGCGGCCTTCAGCTGCTGCAGCGACGGATACAGCTCGCCGAAAAACGCCGGTGCATATTCGGAGCGCACGCCCTTGCCGTGCTCGCCCCACAGCAGGCCACCATGCCGCTGCGTGAGTTCGGCCACCGCGTCCGACACGGGCCGCACCAGCGCGGCCTGCTTCGGGTCCTTCATGTCGAGCGCCGGGCGCACGTGCAGCACGCCCGCGTCGACGTGGCCGAACATCCCGTACTGCAGCCCGTGGCCGTCGAGCAGCGCACGGAATTCGGCGATGTACGCGGCGAGGTTCTCGGGCGGCACCGCGGTGTCCTCGACGAACGGCTGCGGGCGCGCCTCGCCCTGCACGTTGCCGAGCAGGCCGACGGCGCGCTTGCGCATCGCATACACGCGCTTCACCGCATCGTCGCCGGCCGCGAGCGTATGGCCGAGGCGCTCCACGCTCGTATCGGTGCGCAGATGCTCGACGAACGCACGCACGCGCGCATCGACGTCGTCCGCGTCGTCGCCGCTGAACTCGATCAGGTTGATGCCGAGCGTCGGCCGCTGGTCGTCCTGCGGGAAATACTCGGCCACGCTGCTCCACACGAAATCCTTCATCGCGAGCATCAGCACCTTCGAGTCGACCGTCTCGATCGACAGCGGCTTGAGTTCGAGCAGCGCGCGCGCATCGCGCAGCGCGTCCATGAAGCCCGCATAGCGCACGTTGACGAGCACCGAAACCTTCGGGATCGGCAGCACGTTGAGTTTCGCCTCGACGACGAAACCGAGCGAGCCCTCCGCGCCGCACAGCACGCTGTTCAGGTTGAAACGGCCGTCGGGTTCGCGCAGGTGCGCGAGGTCATAGCCGGTCAGGCAGCGGTTGAGCTTCGGAAATTTCGCGTCGATCAGCGCCGCCTTGTCGTCGCTGATGCGGCGCGCGGTGCGATACACCTTGCCGATACGATCCTGCCGCGCGCACCGGCGCTCGAGTTCGTCGTCATCGAGCGCGTCGCTGTGCAATTGCTCGCCGCCCATCAGCACGAAATCGAGTTCGAGCACGTGGTCGCGCGTCTTGCCGTACGTGCAGCTGCCCTGCCCGCTCGCATCGGTGTTGATCATCCCGCCGACGGTCGCGCGATTCGACGTCGACAGCTCCGGCGCAAAAAACAGCCCGTGCGGCTTCAGCGCCGCATTGAGCTGATCCTTGACGACGCCCGCCTGCACGCGCACCCAGCGCTGCTCGACATCGATTTCGAGGATCCGGTTCATGTTGCGCGACAGGTCGACGACGACGCCGTCGGTCAGCGACTGCCCGTTCGTGCCCGTGCCGCCGCCGCGCGCGGCCACGGCAACGTCGCGGTGCGCGGGCTCGGCCAGCAGTCGTGCCACCAGCCGGACGTCATCGGCATGCGCGGGGCAGATCACCGCCTGCGGCAGGCGCTGGTAGATCGAGTTGTCGGTGGCCTGCACCGTCCGGTTCGCGTGATCGGCACGGATCTCCCCGGCGAATCCGGCGGCCCGCAGCGCGGCGAGAAAGTCGCGGTACGCGTTGGCAGGCGGGCTGGCGGGACGGGGCAACGGGGCGATCGACATGGGTAAAAGCGCAGTGTGGGTGGAGCCGGCCGGCATGCGCGCGCCAAAACATGAATTTTCGGCAAGTTTCCACGCGACCGGGAATTCCAGTATCTTCGGAGATTCCATGAGAAACAAACGAATTCTCATCCGTCGAATATTGCATAAAACTCATGAATTACCGTCGCCTGACCCCGTCGATGTCATTGCTGCTCGTGTTCGAGGCCGCCGCCCGGCATGAAAGCTACACGCGCGCGGCCGAGGAACTGTCGCTGAGCCAGAGCGCGATCAGCCGGCAGGTCCAGACGCTCGAGGATCAGCTCGGCGTGCCGCTGTTCCGGCGCGAGGGGCGCTCGGTCAAGCTGACCGAAGTCGGCCGCCGCTACTTTGCCGAACTGAGCGGCGCGCTCGGGCGCATCCGTGGCGCGACGCTGCAGGCGATGTCGCATCAGGCGGGCGCCGGCACGCTGCGGCTCGCCACCTTGCCGACGTTCGGTTCGAAATGGCTGCTGCCGCACCTGCACGACTTCTACGCCGCGCATCCGGGCGTGACCGTGCATCTTCATTCGCGGATCGGCGCGATCGATTTCCTGCACGACGACCTCGACGCGGCCATCACCGTCGGCGCGGGCGACTGGCCCGGCCTGCACGCGCACCGGCTGTACAACGAGTTCCTGATCGCGATCGCGCCGCCCGACCCGGGCCGTGGCCGCAAGGCCGACGCGCGCACGCCGGCGTGGGCCGCCAAGCAGACGCTGCTGGGCGTGACGAGCAACCAGCAGGCGTGGGCCGAATGGTTCTCGCACTATCGGCTCGATCATCGCCAGATGCGGATCGGCCCGAGCTTCGAGCTGACGTCGCACCTGATCCAGGCCGTGCGCGCCGGGATGGGAATCGGGCTGGTGCCGAAGGTGCTGGTGGAGGATGAACTGAGCCGCGGCGAACTCGTGTCGATCGGCGACGCGATTACCAGCCAGCGCAGCTACTACCTCGTCTATCCGCCGGGCAACGAGACGCTGCCGTCGCTCGTCGCGTTCCGCGAATGGCTGATGACGTCGTGCTGACGCGCGGCCGGCCGCGGGCCGCTCAGGTGCGCCATTCGCCGAGAATCTGCTCGGCCAGGTAGTCGCACGGCGGGCGCGCGGACTGCGCGCTGCGCGCGAGCACGACTTCGATCTCGCCCAGCGGCGGCAGCCCGTGGCTTTCCGACAACTGCATCAGGTGATCCGGGATGCAGCAGCGCGCCAGCGGCGCGACCGCGAGCCCGGCCTCCACCATGCTCAGCAGCCCGAGGTGACTCGGGCTTTCGTACGACATCCGGTACGGGATCTTCTGCCGGTTCAGCGCCTTGACCGCCCGATCGCGCGCCATGCTGCCGCCGTACGTGAAAAACGCCACCGGCAGCGGCCGCTCCTCCCACACGTCGCGCTTCGGCGACCCGGCCCAGACGAGCGGCTCCATCCGGATCAGCTCGCCGGTCACGCCCTTGATCCGCGTGAGGCACGCGAGGTCGACCGTGTTGTCCTTCAGCATCGGCACGAGCGCGCTGCTCGGCTGGCCGATCACGCGCACTTCGACACGCGGGTGCATCGCGGCGAATTTGCCGAGCACCTGCGGCAGCAGCGACGAAATGTAGTCGTCCGGCACACCGATCGTCACGCGGCCGCGGATCTCCGGACGCACCACCGACGCCCATGCCTCGTCGCGCAGCGCCAGCATCCGGCGGCCATACTCGGCGAGCATCGTGCCGTCGTCGGTCGCCGTCACGTTGCGCGTGTCGCGGACGAACAGCGGCTTGCCGAGCGCGTCTTCCAGCGCCTTGATCTGCATGCTCACCGCCGACGGCGACCGGTGCACGGCCTGCGCGCCCTGCGCGAACGATCCGGTTTCGGCGACGGCCACCACCATCGCGAGCACATCGAGGTCGAGCTTTTTCATGTCGATTCAGGAAATCTGATCAATCGATTCAGTTTATCCCGTTTTACTGTTCGCCTCCACGGCCGGACAATGAACTCCGTCAGCACTCACTCGATGCAGGAAGCGGAAACATGCAACCCTCCGGATCGCTCTACGGATTTCTCGCCATCGGCGGCATGCTCGCGGTCACGCCCGGGCCGAACATGGTCTACGTGATGTCGCGCTCGATCGCGCAAGGCCGCACGGCCGGGCTCATTTCGCTGGCCGGCGTGATGATCGGCTACCTGTTCTACATGTTCGGCGCGGCGTTCGGCATCACGACGCTGTTCATGAGCGTGCCCTATGCGGGCAGCGCGCTGGGCGCGGTCGGGGCGGTCTACCTGCTGTACCTCGCATGGCAGGCCGTGCGGCCCGGCGGACGTTCGCCGTTCGAGGTGCAGGCACTGCCGAACGAGCAGCCGATGCGCCTGCTCGCGATGGGCGCGACGACCAGCGTGCTGAACCCGAAGCTCGCGATGCTGTTCGTGTCGCTGCTGCCGCAGTTCATCGACTACCGGCAGGGCAGCGTGTTCGGCCAGTCGCTGTTTCTCGGGTCGCTGCTGATCGCCGCGTTCGCGTCGGCCAACGGGCTGGTGGCGATCTGCTCGAGCAGCATCGCGAAGCTCCTGCACGGGCGCCCGACGCTGCTGCTCGCGCAGCGCTGGGCGATGGGTGCGGTGCTCGGCGGGCTGGGCGTGCAGATGGTGGCCGAAGCGTCGAGAATGGCGGGCGCGGCGTGAGTCACACACCGACGGGGCGCGCGCCCGCGCGATCGCGAGCCGCGCGCTTTCGTCCCGCAATCGTCACGCGGGCACTGCCTGCCGCTGCGCTTCGAGTTCGCGCACGAGCGGCAGCACGCGCTTGCCGAAGTACTCGACTTCCTCGATGAAGTGCAGGAACCCGGCCAGCACGAGATCGACGCCGATCGCCTTCAGCGCGACGATCCGCTCGGCGATCTGCTGCGGCGTGCCGATCAGGTTCGTGCGGAAGCCGTCGTTGTACTGCACGAGATCCTCGAACGTCGATTTCGCCCAATTGCCCTCGCCTTCGGGCGACGCCTTGCCGGCCTCCTTCACCGCATCGCCGAACGCGTGCACGGCCTCGACGTGCGCGTGCCGGATGATGTCGTCGAGCACGGCCTTCGCCTCCTCCTCGGTATCGCGTGCGATCACGAACGCGTTGACGCCGATCCGCACGCGATGGTTGTTCGCAGCCGCCTTCGCGCGGATGTCGTCGATCTGCGCCTTCAGGTTCTCCGGCGTATTGCCGTTCGTGAAATACCAGTCCGACACGCTCGCCGCGTTGTCGCGCGCCGCACGCGAACTGCCTCCCTGGAAGATCTCCGGATGCGGCTTCTGCACCGGCTTCGGGCTCAGCGTGTAGTCGTTGAAGCGGTAGAAATCGCCCTTGAACGTGAAGTTGTCCTGCGTCCAGATGCCCTTCAGCGCCTGGATGAATTCCTTCGAGCGCCGATAGCGTTCGTCGTGTTCGAGCCACGGCTCGCCGATCGCGGTGAATTCGCCCTTGAACCAGCCGCTGACGACGTTGATCGCGATGCGCCCGTTCGAGATGTGGTCGATCGTCGCGAGCTGCTTCGCGACCACGGCCGGATGCCATGGCCCCGGCAGGATCGCGGCGAGCACCTTGAGCTTCGTCGTCGCATGCAGCAGCGCCTGGCTGAACGACACCGACTCGTGCTGGTATTCGGCGCCGTAGCCGGCCGTGAAGCGGATCTGGCTCAGCGCGTAGTCGAAGCCGGCCGCCTCGGCCGTGCGCGCGAGCTGCTGGTTGTATTCGAGGCTCCAGTCGGTGCGTTGCTCGATCGTGCTGACGACGAGGCCGCCGCTGACGTTCGGCACCCAGTATGCGAATTTGACGCCGTCGGAGGAAGGGTCGGGAAGGCTCATGAAGGTGTCCTGTCGAAGGGGAACGAAAAAGCGGCTTACGCGGCCGCGGCGGAAAGCGCGGGCACGCGCAGTTGCGGCACGGCGCGCTCGACAGCGAGTGCGATGCGCTCGCGCAGCGCCGGGTTCGCGATCCGGTACTGGTCGAAATCGCTTTCGGATGCATACACGCCGATCGGCAGCGTGCGCGCCTGGAAGAAGCTGAACAGCGGTCGCAGCTGATGGTCGATCACGAGCGCATGACGCTCGCTGCCGCCAGTGGCCGCGAGCAGCACGGGCACGTCGACGAGCGCATCGTGGCGCACGAGGTCGATCAGGTGCTTGAACAGGCCCGTATAGGACGCCCGATAGACCGGGCTCGCGACGACCAGTACGTCAGCCGTCTCGATCGCGCGGATCAGTGCGTCGAGGTCGGCCGGCACCTGCGCGCGCGTCAGTGCGCCGGCCAGCCGGCTGCCGATTTCTCCGAGTTCGATCAGCCGCGTGTCGATCGGCAGCGCGGCGCCGAGTGTCGCGACGATCTCGTGGATCAGCGCCAGCGTGCGCGACGGCCGCTGCAGGCTGCCCGATATCGCGACCACGTTGAGGGGATTGCTCATGCGATGCGTTCCTGTTGTCGAGCCGCATGTCGATGCGGCGATACCGCTTCGAGTCAGCAAGGAGCGTGCCATTGGCGCAGGCCGTGTCACTGCGTGATCGTCTGCATCGCGAAGTTCTGTGTGGTCGCCCGCCTGGCATGGTGTTCGCTCAAATGCGCGAGCGCTGCAAGCTTTCCGATGCTTGCGTCACATCGATAGTCCGCAGCGTGATGAACCGGGCGAAGCGGTGATGCTCGAGCGCTGCTGCTCAGGAAGCAGCAAATCGCACGTTTCGACATCAAATTCGAAGCTCCTACGCCACATCGATCGCGCTCACCCGCACCATTGCTGGTTCCGCAGCAATCGCGCTTTGGTTATCAGAAATCGATGCTTTTCGCGCGCGAAGAAACGTTGAACACTCTGCTGACCACGCAGCAGCCGGACCGCCGCGCCCGCCGACACGGGCCTGCGTCGCCGGCCATCCAACGGTTCATCGCCATGACTTCCATTTCCGCATCGTCGCGCCCGCTCAACCTTCGTGTCGTCGCCACGCCCCGCAACGCGTCGGAAACGCACGATCCGGGCGACCTGCCCGCTGCGGAGCGCACCGCATCCGTCCTGACGTTGCCCGGACGCCACGCGCAGGTCCGCGCGCGGGCGCAGGTGTTCGCCGACCCGCGTTCGCTCGCGCTGCTCGAACAGGTGCGCCGCGTCGCGCCGAGCGACGCGAACGTGCTGATCGTCGGCGAGACTGGCACCGGCAAGGAACTGATCGCGCGCCACGTGCACGAACTCGGCGCTCGCCGCGACGGGCCGTTCATCGCGGTGAACTGCGGCGCGTTCTCCGACACGCTCGTCGACAGCGAACTGTTCGGCCATGAGAAAGGCGCGTTTACGGGTGCCTTCAGCGCAAAACCCGGCTGGTTCGAGGCCGCGCACGGCGGCACGCTGTTTCTCGACGAGATCGGCGACCTGCCGCTGTCGATGCAGGTCAAGCTGCTGCGCGTGCTGCAGGAGCGCGAAGTTGTGCGGCTCGGTTCGCGCACGGGCATTCCGGTCGACGTGCGCGTGGTGGCCGCAACCAACGTCGATCTGCAGCAGGCGGTGGCCGCGGGGCATTTTCGCGGCGACCTGTTCTACCGGCTCAATGTCGTGCAGCTCGCGGTCCCGCCGCTGCGCGAGCGGCCGGGCGACATCCTGCCGCTCGCGCGTCACTTCTTCGACGACTATCGCAGCCGGCTCGGCTACGGCCCGCGGAGCATCGATCCGCGCGCCGAGCGCCGGCTCGCGGCACACGGCTGGCCCGGCAATATCCGCGAACTGGAGAACGTGATCCATCATGCGCTGCTCGTGTGCCGTCACGACGCGCTGCGCGACACCGACCTGCACCTTGCATCGCCATGCATGCCGCCGGCCGCCGTGCATGCGCCCGAATCGTCCACCCACGCGCAGGCAGCGTTCGAACGCGCGCTGCGCGACCTGTTCGACGACGGACACGGCAACCTCTTCGAACACATCGAGGACACCGTAATGCGTGTCGCGTTCGACTTCAGCCACCGCAACCAGATCCGTGCCGCGCAGTTGCTCGGCATCAGCCGCAACGTGCTGCGCGCGCGGCTGATCCGCGCAAGGGAAATTACGGCGCTGAAGTAGCCGCCCCCGATGGCGCGATCGCGCCGCAATCCGTGCATGGACGTCCGAACCTGATGTATCGTGGCGCGAAGCATGTGCTTCGTCGCCGCTCCTGCATCCGGTTGCCCGTCACGCGACCGTCCGCACCCGGCGACCGCGCACCCGCACGATTCTCCGCAATACGAAAGCCGGCCGGCGCCCGTGCGGGCCCGGCCGTGCCCCGTTCACCCGTCCGGAATCCGTCGCCATGAAAAAGCTTGTGAACCGCCCGTCCGATGTCGTGCGAGAAATGCTGGAAGGCATCGCGCGGCAATCGCCGCATCTCGCGATCCTCGGCGACGAGCACGTGCTCGTCCGCCAGCCGTTGCCCGAACCGTCCCAGCGCCCTGTCGCGATCCTGTCCGGCGGCGGCAGCGGCCACGAGCCCGCACACGGCGGCTACGTCGGTGAAGGGATGCTGAGCGCGGCCGTGTGCGGCGAAGTGTTCACGTCGCCGTCCACCGACGCCGTGCTCGCCGCGATCCGCGCCAGCGCCGGCCCCAACGGCGCGCTGCTGATCGTGAAGAACTACACGGGCGACCGGCTCAATTTCGGGCTCGCCGCCGAACTTGCGCGCGCCGAAGGCATTCCGGTCGAAACGGTCATCGTCGCCGACGACGTATCGCTGCGCGGCCGTGTCGATCGTAGCCAGCGGCGCGGCATCGCCGGCACCGTGCTGATCCACAAGCTCGCCGGCGCGGCCGCCGCGCGCGGGCTGCCGCTCGCGCGTGTCGCGGCCATCGCGCGCGACGCGGCGGCCGAGCTCGGCACGATGGGCGTCGCGCTCGACGGCTGCACGATCCCGGGCGCCGACAAATCGGGCTTCAGCCTCGGCGACAACGAGATCGAGCTCGGTCTCGGCATCCACGGCGAGAAAGGCGTCGAGCGCCGCGCGCCGCTGGCGGCCGATGCGCTTGCCGACACGCTGCTGTCGAGCATCGTCGCCGATCTCGTGCTCGACCGCGATGAACGCGTCGCGCTGTTCGTCAACGGCCTCGGCGCGACGCCGGACATGGAACTCGCGATCGTGCTGCGCGCCGCGTACGACAACCTGACCCGGCGCGGCATCGTCGTCGCACGCGCATGGGCCGGCACGTTCCTGTCCGCGCTGAACATGCCCGGCTGCTCGATCTCGGTGCTGCGGCTGAACGACGAACGCGCGGCGCTGCTCGACGCGCCGACGCAGGCGCGTGCGTGGCCGGGCGGCGGCGCCGTGAATGCGCAGATCCGCGTCGCCGCAGCCGCGTCGCAGGATGCCCCGTTGCCGCCGCTCGATGCGGCCGGTCGCGCGTGGGCCGCGCGCCTGCAGCCGGCGCTGCAGGCGGTCGCACAGACGCTGATCGACCACGAGCAGACGCTGACGGACCTCGACGCGGCGGCCGGCGACGGCGACCTCGGCGCGAGCATGCTGCGGGCCGCGCAAGCGATCCTCGCGTTGCCCGACACCGCATACGCCACACCGGCCGGCGCGCTCGCGGCGCTCGGCGCGGCATTGCGCCGTGCGATCGCCGGCAGCTCCGGGCCGTTCTACGCGACCGCGCTGCTGCGCGCGTCGCGCCGGCTGGCCGATCTCGCCGAACCGTCGGCGCGCGACTGGGCCGCGGCATTCCGCGCGGCCGTGGATTCGATCGGCGAACTGGGCGGCGCGCATGCCGGCGACCGGACGATGCTCGATGCGCTGGTGCCGGCCGTCGACGCATTCGGTCGCGCACTCGACAACGATCGCGATACCGCAAGCGCATGGACGGCGGCCGTCGAAGCGGCCGTGGAAGGTGCAGAGGCAACGGCGCGGATGACGCCGCGCGCGGGGCGCGCGAGCTATCTCGGCGAGCGCGCGATCGGCACGCCGGATGGCGGCGCGGTAGCCGTGTCGTACTGGTTGCGTGCATTGCAGCCGCACGTGCGCTGAACGGCGACGAACACGATGCGGGAGCGCGGCCGCGCCGCCCGCATCAGCCTGCCTTCATCCGCCCGGGCAAGAACACCGCGCCGACCAGCGCGGCGCCGAAACTCGCAAGCCAGCACCAGTAGCCGGCTGCATCGAGATGAACCGGCTCGACGGTGCCAGCTTCGTTCACGACGATCTGGTGCTGCGACAGGAAGCTCAGCCCGGACAGCAGCGCGAGCGCGGCCAGCACGGCCGCCTGCACGCGCAGGCGCTTCACGGTCAGCAACCACGCACCGAACACGAGCGGGTTCGCGAGCCACGCATAGATGCCGTCGAGCACGCCCATCCAACCCGTCAGCAGCACCTGCCAGCCGTCGGCCCACGGGTGCGGGTCCGGCGCGCCGACGCGGAACGGCGCGGTGAACATCGCGACGAGATAGAGCAGCATGCTGGCGGCAAGCAGCACGGTGGCCGGGCGGCCCATCGGCGGACGGATGGGCGCGGAGGAAGGCGTCGTCGGGTTCATGGTGGCGTCAGGCGCAGTGTCGCGTCGAAGCGAACGCCTGACGCATCACGCTCAAACGCCTTCAACCAGCACCGCGCGATAGCGCGCGCCCTTGAAACGGTGCTGGACGACAGTCTGGTATTCGGGACCGTGGTACCACGCGTGCGCCGCTTCCTTGGACGGAAACTCGACGATCACGACACCCTCCGGCCCTTCGCCCTCCAGAATTTCCTGAGCGCCGTAAGCGGCCAGCACCTTCACGGGATGACCGGCAAGCGTCGCGCCGACCTTGCTCCCGTAGATGTCGAGTTCGTGCTGGTCCTGTGTGCTTTCCCTGGTAAACACGATGTAGGTTGCCAAGATACGGTCCCCTTGTGCGATGGATGGGAGAAATCGCGTGCGCCGCCGGGCCGGCGGCAGCACGCACCGAGCCGGGACGCCGGCCGGATGGGCGGATTATAGATGTTTGCCGGGAAGCGGTATGTGCGCTCAGACGACGGGCTGCGTACCCGCCAGCGCGGCACCGCGAATCAGCTCCTTGTCCGTCAGAGCCGAGCGGATCACCAGCTGTACATAGCTGTTCGTGTGCCCATACGGCAGGAAAAACCGCTCCATTACCATGGCAAATACCGTCAGACTTGCATCGCGCATCGCCGCTTCGTCGAGAGACAATCCGATCTCGATCCCGCGCACGAACGACGGTTGCTGATTATGCAATGACATCCACCGGATCGCCGGCTTGTAGCCCAGGTCCGTGATGGCGTCGACGCAACGCTGCGCCGACGGTCCGCTCACTGCATGCAGCCGCAAGAGCTCCTTGAGTGCGGGCAGTCCGTCGCGAGTCAGATCGATCGGATGCGACGTCAGCGCGGATAGCACGCGCCACAGCGCGCCGTCGCCGCGCGGCGGCCGAACCGACACAGTCGGTCGGGTCATCAGCTGTATCGGACAATCCACCGTCTTGCCCTCCAGCAGCAGATCGCCCAGCGGATTGCCGATCGGCAATCGGGACGGTAAAGCGCGATTGGTCGCGATCGTCACGACGTCGAGTTGCGGTAGCGCGGATCGCGCAGGACGACCGTCCAATCCGACCAGCGACAGCATCGTTGCGGGCACGGTGCTCTGTCCCGCATCACGATCGTGGAATGCAACCCAGTACAGCCCGGACGGTTCCGCCGACCGCGCGTGACTGAACGCCTGATACGGGGCGACCGGTACGCGCGGCGTCTCGAGTTCGGTCAATGGCTTCCGGTCGTTTCCGTCGATCTCGTCGTTGGCCTTCTCACTCAGATAGACGGCTTCGATCGAATAGACATCGAGTGGGGCATGCGCGGTCAGGGGCGCGGAGGCAACAGGATAAGCCACCGCTCCCGTCAATACGATAGGTGTAGCGGGCCGAGGAAACAGGTTGATGACCGGCGTGCAGAAGAGCTTGAATGCACTCGCGCTCAAAAACCCGAGCATCTGTGCAGCATGCGATTCGGACGACGTGTTTCGCAAGACGACATGCAACGTCAACTCTCTCGCATCGGGTGCGCGCGCAGCTCGACGGACACGACCGATGTCGAGGTCGACGAAGTCGAACATCTCGGGAAACGCGAAGTACTCGAGCAGCGTGCGCACGGCCGATGCATCTCCGTTCGAAGCGGGACTATCCGGCAACAGGCGCTCGTTGTCCGCGAAACCGGCCGACGCGAACGGCACCTTCGACAACGCGAGCCAACGACGGTCGTGATCCACTTCCACGTAAGCTGCTGCGGCGCGCAGCAGCAACGCGTCGACCAGCGATGCGACGAGCGGTCGATCTCCCGTGAGGTGAACGCGCACCGGGCCGTTCGGTATCGCAGCGGTAAACCGGCCGGTTGCCGACCTGAACGCGATCGATACGATACCGGTCGCATCGGCAGGAAGCTTGGCGGACGGCGGCGCGAGCGTGACAGGTGCATACTGCGCGGATGCGATCTGCAGCGGTGTGACCGTCACGTCGTAGACCGAGCGAAAGCGCACGGGTGCCGTGCGTGCATTCAGCGACGTGCCGCGCGGCAGGGTCAGCGGCGCCGTCAGGTGTCCGACCAGCGCGGCCGGTTCGAATCGGGCAATCGCGCACGACGGCACGCCCCGCAGGTAGTGTGGATGAACGACTTCGAGCAGCGCCTCGGTGAATTCCGGAAAATCGTCGGCCAGTTTCGAATCGAGTCGTGCGGCGAGAAACGAGAATGTCTGGACCAGACGTTCAACGTGAAGATCGTCGGTATGTCCGCCTTTTACGCCAAGACGAGCCGCAATCTTCGGATAGCGCGCGGCAAATGCTGCAATGGCCCGGGCAAGCAACCCGAGCTCGTGCTCGTAGTGCGACCGCAGTTCATCCATCCTGCGACAATCCCGGTCGGCCAGACTCAATGAAGGCGGCGGGCCGTTGCGTGCAAGTCTGCTCGCCACGTCGCGAATAATTCAGTGATTCGGCAACGCCATTTTCTTCACGCGTTGTCGCCGTCGATGACGCGTTCCTCATGCGATCTACCATCCGTCTGCTGTGCGTCGCTATTCGATCGAAGAAATCAAACGCGCACCGCATTCCGTCGGATCGTTGTCGAACGCGATCGCCGTGCCGTGATGATTGCGTGTGCTGTTTTCCGGAAGGATCCTGAACTGTCCGCCACATTGCGGACATTCGGTCAGATGCCCTTCCTGCGCGACAGGGACGCCCTGAGCCTTCAGATCGTCGCTCGCGGTAATCACGTGGCCACCGTGGGTGGTCTTGTCATGCAGGCGGATCACCCCGCGCCCGTTTTCGTCTTTCATCGAAGCTCCATCGTCATGCGGTGTGCACCGCCGGCTTGTCGAGCCATGCCGCGGCGTGTTGCTCTCCGTTTGCTTCGCCGGTCCAGCCTTGGGTACGCGCTTTCGGATCGCTCGGATATTCGCCACGCTGCTGGGCGAGGACTGTAGCGCTCCAACCAACCGGAGTGCCCGTGCGGGGTTCCGCATAGGGATCGTCGGGGGAGACCGTCGAGATTTGTTTGATCGTGTCAGGCCATACCGGATCGCGACATGTCGCGTTCGCCAGATAACGCATAGCCGTGAAGACCAAAATCAGCGGCATCATCAACAGGCGTATCGCGACCGGTGCATGCATCCCGAAACCGTACAGCGAGAACAGGAACGATTCACGCAGTGTCTCGCGTTGCGTGTGAAATAGCATCGGCTTCGGCAGGTCATTCGGCCCGTCGTTCATGTACACGCACCAGTAGTTCCATTGTGCGAGTGCCATCTCGACCTCACGTTTTCCCGTCCAATCCCGGCCGATCGAGAACACACGAGTGACGTTGCCGCGGTCGTCGAGAGAATAGTGACGAATGTGAAAAACTGTGCCGAAGGACGTGTCCTCGCGATGCAGGCAGAAGATCGATTCTTCCGTCCAGGGCACCTCCCATACCACGTCACCTTCGCCGGGTCTCGCGAAGAAACGCCGGGTACGCATCGCATACAGTTTGCGTGCCTCACGGTGAAGGCGGATCGGGCGGTAGCGCAGACCGAAGAACAGGCCGCGCCCGAGTTTCCAGACGAGAAAGCCAAATCCCAGAGAAACACATACGGAAAAGGTGTCACCTAATACATCTGCGGCATACGGATATCGAACATTGGTCATCCAATAGATGTACGGACCGATTCCCGTGCATAGAAATGCCAGCACGACACCCGTGACGAACCACTGCTTCTCGAGAAAAGACGGCTCGATAGCGTCCATGTAGGCCGAGTTAATGCTGAACGTCACCCCGAAATCCTGAACGTCAGGGCCAACCGACTGATTGATCAATAGGCGATGAGCCATGTCCCATTCAGGTACTGGCTTGCCTATACACGACTTCATGACTCGTTCGTCCATGGATCAGCCTCTTGCCATGGAATTGAACGCGTTCCGTGCGGTCTCGAGCGATTCGTCATGGTCCCAGACGCCAACTCGGCTGCGTAGGCCCTGCTTGAATTGCATTTGCTTCATCAGAGGGCGCCCGAAGGCGGACCGTCAAGCCACGCCGCAGCATGCCGACCTCCGTCCGATTCTCCGGTCCAGCCGTGGGCTCCCGCTTTCGGACCGTTCGGATACTCACCGCGCTGTTGAGCAAGAACCGTCTCACTCCAACCTACCGGAGTGCCAGCGCGAGGCTCTGCATAGGAATCGTCTGAGGCAACGGCCGAGATCTGTTCGACCGAGTCAGGCCACACCGGATCGCGACATGTCGCGTTCGCCACGTAGCGCATGACCGTGAAAATCAGAATGAGCGGCATCATCAGCAGGCGAATCGAGACGGGTGCATGCATCCCGAAACCGTAAAGCGAGAACAGGAACGATTCACGCAGTGTCTCGCGCTGTGTGTGGAACAGCATAGGCTTCGGCAGACCGTTCGGCCCGTCGTTCATATACGCACACCAGTAGTTCCACTGTGCGAGCGCCATTTCGACCTCGCGTTTCCCGGTCCACTCCCTGCCGATCGAAAACACGTGCGTGACGTTGCCACGCTCGTCGACCGAATAGTGACGAATGTGAAAAACTGTGCCAAAGGACGTGTCCTCGCGATGCAGGCAGAAGATCGATTCTTCCGTCCAGGGCACCTCCCAAACCACGTCACCTTCGCCGGGTCTCGCGAAGAAACGCCGGGTACGCATCGCATACAGCTTGCGTGCCTCCCGGTGAAAGCGGATCGGCCGATAGCGCAACCCAAAAAAAAGGCCGCGCCCGAGTTTCCAGGCGATACCACCAAATACCAGTACAAATGATAAGGCCATTAAATTGGCCACAAACAAGATAGAAGCGGAAGCATCCTCAGTGTGGGTATAGTTGTACAAATATGGCCCATACAATGCAGCCGCAAATACAACAAATACCCCTGTAACAAACCATTGCTTCTCCAGGAATGATGGCTCGATCACATCCATGTAGGTCAAGTTAATCTTAAAGATCGACCCAAAGTCTTGCACGTCGGGACCGACCAATCGATCAATCGACAAGCGATGCCTCAGATCCCACTCCGGCACTGGGTTCCCGATACATTTTTTCATTACTCGCTCGTCCACGTATCAGCCTCTTGTCACGGAATTGAACAAGTTCCATGCGGTCTCGAGCGATTCGTCATAGTCCCAGACGCCCGCTCGACTGCGTAAACCCGCTTGAATCGCATTCGCTTCATCAGAGGGTGCGCGAAGGCGGACCGTCAAGCCACGCCGCAGCATGCCGCTCTCCGTCCGATTCTCCGGTCCAGCCGTGGGCTCCCGCTTTCGGATCGTTCGGATACTCGCCGCGCTGTTGAGCAAGAACCGTCTCACTCCAACCTACCGGAGTGCCAGCGCGAGGCTCTGCATAGGGATCATCGGAGGCAACGGCCGAGATCTGTTCGACCGAGTCAGGCCACACCGGATCGCGGCATGTCGCATTCGCCACGTAGCGCATGACCGTGAAAGTCAGAATGAGCGGCATCATCAGCAGGCGAATCGAGACGGGTGCACGCATCCCGAAACCGTACAGCGAGAACAGGAACGATTCACGCAGTGTTTCACGCTGTGTGTGGAACAGCATCGGCTTCGGCAGACCGTTCGGCCCGTCATTCATATACGCACACCAGTAGTTCCACTGTGCGAGCGCCATTTCTACCTCGCGTTTCCCGGTCCACTCCCTGCCAATCGAAAACACGCGCGTGACGTTGCCACGCTCGTCGACCGAATAGTGACGAATGTGAAAAACTGTGCCGAAGGACGTGTCCTCGCGATGCAGGCAGAAGATCGATTCTTCCGTCCAAGGCACCTCCCACACCACGTCACCTTCGCCGGGTCTCGCGAAGAAACGCCGGGTACGCATCGCATACAGCTTGCGTGCCTCACGGTGAAGGCGGATCGGGCGGTAGCGCAGTCCGAAGAACAGGCCGCGTCCGAGTTTCCAGACAATCGTGCCAAAAATAGCAATCGCCGCAACGGCCAGGCAGTTCAGAACGAAGTCGCCTGACGATCCATTCGCGTGAGTAACAGCATAAATATATGGGCCCAAACCCATGCATAGGAAAGCCAACACAACACCAGTGGCAAACCACTGCTTTTCGAGGAAAGACGGTTCGATTACATCCATGTAGATTGAATTGATACCGAACGTCGATCCGAAATCCTGAACGTCCGGTCCCATTGACCGGATTACTGATAAGCGGTGAGCCATGTCCCACTCAGGTACCGGCTTACCGACGCACTGCGTCATTACTCTTTCATCCATGTATCAGCCTCCTGCCGCTGAACTAAACGCCTTGAGCTCAGCCTCGAGTGAATCGTAGTGCTCACTCTTGCTGAATTTGCAGCGCGATACCCAGTCCTTCAGAGCTGACGCCTTGAAAACTGCGATCGCGATACCCACCAAGATGGAAAGAATCAGGGCCGGCCAGAAAAGCGGAAGACTAAAGAACGCTGCGACAGCAACATATGCTCCAAGCAGTCCGCTAGCAACATAAAGCCTCGTAAGGCCTTTTTCTCCGTTGTTCCATGCCTCGGGAACATTCTTGAAGATGTCATACCCCGCCAGCATCAACCCCGCACCAGCACCCAAACCACGCCCAACTACCGCCCCCACGCCCGCCCATTTCCCCGCCCACCCCTTCATCAAATAAGCCGACAGCGGATGGGCCGGCGCCTTCAACGCCGTTTCGGACGAGTATTCGATCACACTCCCGACGACCGCAATGACGGCACCGACAGACTTCAAGGCGGTTTCACCCTCATTGAACTGATCGCTGCCGTGCCAATCCTTTGCGGCAAGCAAAAGCGCCGCCATTTGGAAGATCACGGTCGCGACACCCAGGTTGAAGTCGGTCGATGACCCCAGCCATTTCTTCGCCGCATCGACTCCCGGCACGCGCACCGCCTTGATTGCACCAGCATCCAGCTTCCCGTTCCGGACCAGCGCATCGACATCCATCTCGTACATCACGACATTGGGATCGACCGGCGGCGCCGTTCGCATGACCTGCTTCCCGACCTGGGTCGCCGATGCGCGCTGCTCGGTTCGATTGCCGTCCAGTTTGGCACCCAGCACTCGCGCCTGCTGCAACGCCCAGTCGCGAATCGCGAGTTTGCTGACTTGAGACGGCTTGAGCCGGACACCGGCCTGAATCGAGAGTCGGATCGTCACGAAACCCAGTGCCACGCCCCGTGTGCCTTTCGTGAGCACCCCAACGATATGATTGCCGGTCGTGACGATCAACCGATCACGCAGATTGGCCGAATTGCCAAGCTTCTCGATCTTCTTGAATGCTTCCTTGTAAAGATTCAGGAATTGCTCGTACTGGATATCCGAGTTGTGCACCTGCGCATCCGCGGCCTTCATCAACGCGTCCTGGTTGAACAGCAGCGCGCGTACATACAGATTCCGGACATTCGCGGCCTGCCCGTTCAGCCACTCGTCGAGCACTTTCGTGCAAGCCTCGGTGCCGACCGCCGCACCGATGACCTGTGCGCACGACTCGCTGTACGCGTAGCCGCTGCGCAAATCGTTGGAATCGTGGACCCCAGCCATCCATTCGGCGAGCAACGGCGATTTCAGCCAGTCGGCATGCGCTTGCACCAGCGGCAACCATTTCGGTTTGAACGCATCGAGCGCCTGCTGATATTCCTGAGGGAACCGCTTCAGCGCCTCTTCGTCGAGCACGCTGGTCCGCTTGCCGTCGGGTCCCACTTTGGTCGCCGCGTCCTCCCATGCATCGTTCGCCGCTTCGTCCTGGGTAGCCGGAATATTCTCGGCCTTGCGCGAGACCTCCTTTGTCGCCTGATCCAGGTCGCCTGTCTTGATCCAGGCCCGTACCAGGTTATACAGCCCAGCCGCATCGGGAATACCACGCTGACCGGCCTTCATGTTCGCGATGTTGGCATCCGCGACGGTTTTCGATACGCCATACGTGAAGCCTGTCACTGCCTTGGCGTTGGCACGGATGCCGGCTTCGGCACGCTCAAGCAGCTGTGCCGACGTCCATTTCCAGTACATCTGCTCGTCGAAGCCGTTGTTCAGGTTCGGGACCGTCAACTCGGCCAGGTCGTTCGTGATCCCGACGGGATCGTTGACCGCCACGACGAACCCCTTCTTCCCCGGCGACGCCGCCATGGCTTCGCCGATTCGTTTCGCGACGTCCTTGCGGCGCTGCTGTATTTCGCTTTTCGGATCGCGATTGCTGAAATCGAACGCGACCTTCATTGCCGCTTCGTCCATCGCAAGGTGCGCGATCTTGCCGCGCGTCGCCTCGAACTCACCGGTATCGGCAGCGCTACCTGCAACCATCGCGGGAATGTCGATGCACTGCATGTGCTGCTTCCGCCACGCGGGCCCCGCCTGTGCGTCGAGCGCCTTGTCGATCAATGCCTTGGTCCACAACACGTTCGACCAGCCGATCCACAATTTGGTCGCTTCGTCGCTGCCGGGCGTGTGCTCTACGTCGATGCAGCGGCCGAGCGCCTCAAAGCGAAAATCACCGTTGTATGCGCATCCTTGAGTCTGTATCTTGTCCGCTCCCGCCGACGGTGGCGTCGAGCCAGGCGGAAAGCTCCACAACATGCCATTGTCCAGCGCCATGTATGCGCGGAGCCGCCGGCGCTTCTCGTCGAACGTATACAGGTAGCCCGGTCGAAGCGCGCGCAGCGTATATTTGGCGGTGCCAATCGCTTGCGGTGCGCGACTGTCGATCTTGAAATTTCCCGACAATGCAGGGGCTTTCGCCGTACCGCGCGGGCTGGCGACCGCGTAGCGCACGGGATAGATCAACACCGACTGACGATCACATAAGGGGCAAGTCGCCATTTCCGGCTCCTTCAGCGTTAGGCATGTCGCGAATGGCGCGAGGTTTCAAGGGAAGCGAAGTCATCGGGTGTGAAGCGCATCACAATTTCAGGCCAGGTGATCTCGCCAGCGGCAAGGAGCGGCCATCCATCGACGAGTATCGGATGCCGTTCGAATGCCGGCCCATACTTCACGCAATGCCATGCGTAGTCCGTCAGCGCGTCGCCATCGGCAAGCCCGTACCGCATCGCATCGCTCAAAATCCTGTCAAGCTCGGACGGAAGACGGGCTGCGTCGTCAACAGATGACACCGGCAATCGATTGACGACTTGCGTCACGACCTCGCTTCGGTTCACGCGCAGCCACTGTTCGGCGGTCGGCCAGGCCGGTGCATGCGCTTCGAGCACGTCAGCGACGGTGCCCGGCCCTCGAAACGCCCACTGATGCCCGGCCCATGCAAACTGCCATGTCCTGATCGGACCGAGCAAAGCCTGCTTCTGCGAGGGTTCGAGAACCGTCAGCGTCAGGGCCAATACACGTGGATCGTAGTAACGCCAGAACACGGATTGGCCGTCAGCACCCGGGCCAACGAGATAGCGGGCAACGTGCTCGGCCACCTCGTCGATGCCGCCGTCACTGTCGAGCCATGCACACACGACGGGCGGTCGTTCGGCGTAAGGCTCAGCCCGCCAGACCTCGGTCGCTGCAGCACGGGCCTGCTCATCGAGCACGGCGACGTCGATCAGCCTCGGCATCAATTCCTCGCGGTGCGCCAGCGCACGTGGCGTACACGAACGCATGTCCAGTTCGGCAAGTTCGGGAGCCTCGACGAGCGTCGCGGGCTCGACCAGCAGAAACCCGTGCGTCAAGGGTTCGGACAATCCGGTCGCCGCTTGCATCGGCAAAATCGTCGATTTCATCGAGGCTATGACAGCGAGACTGCAGCACTACCGGCCTGCGCCGCGCCGTTTGACAGCGATGAACAGAGATCGGCACCGGGGAATTGCGCGGGAACACTCTGCGGCCCCACTGTGTCGTGACTACCGGCGTGGACCCTGTTCTCGCCTGGTGTATAGCCGACGATACCTTTCGCGCTGACCTCAAATTGACTGTTTCCCGCGGTCAGACGAATACCCTGTTTCGCGGTGATATTGATCCAGTCTGTTGTGCTGATGATCGACATCACCTTCTTTGCCAGTAACTCGAGCTCGTCGTTCTGAGCCTGGATCTGAACCTTGCCGCTGGCAGCGATCAGCTTCATACCCATCTTGTGCACGAACAGCGAAAACTTGTCGGAAACGCTTGCCAGGATCGATTTGCCGGCCGCAACCGACAGCGTGTCGCCAGCTGTCACGGCGACGTGCTGTCCGCCGGTCACGTGGACCGTACCCGGCGTCGTGACGGCGATGCCAGCCGCCCCGGCCAGCAGCAGTTGCGCCTCGTCCAGCTCGGGGAAACTTCCATCCCCGCGGCTCGCGCTTGCTCCCGCGCCCTGAATGCCGTCGACTTGCGACTGGAGTGCGTCTGCAATCCGGAACTGATCGGCACCGTTCTCCTGAGCCTGGTGATGCTGCGCCAGTTTGCCGAGTTGCCCGTGCAGTGTCTGTGCCTTTGCCAGGCGCACCGCCGGCTCACCAACATCCGAAAGATGTCCCTTCGCCATCGGACGCATCTCAGTGCTGATGACCATCCCCTTGCCGGACCGGATCGCGCCCACTTCATCGGTGCGTAGCTCGAAACCCTCTCCTCGCGCATCCTGTCGGCCTTGCCAGTCCTCGATACGGGTAATCTTGCCCAGCGAAAGCTGGCTCGACGCATGATCGGATCGCAACTGCGCCTGAATGGCATTCGCGGTATCGTCGAAAATCAGATGGTTACTCCGGCCCACCGATGCATTCCCGTCAGCGCCGCTGAGCTCCCTGCTGCGAATACCCATCAGCGCGCTTTGCTCAGGCAGCTTCCACGACGGCTGATTGCGTGCATTCATCACGCGACCCGTGATGATCGGATGGTCCGGATTCCCATCTAGCCATTGCACGATCACCTCGGACCCGATCCGCGGCAACGCCGCAATCCCCTGGCTGCCGCCGGACCAGCCACTAGCCACGCGTACCCACGTCGTGTACCTGCCCTCGCGATCCCAGTGAAACTGAATGAGAACGCGGCCATGTTCGTCGGTGTGAATGCTGGTTCCCGACTGACCGACTACGGTAGCCGTTTGAGGCGCGAGGATCCGGGTATCGACGCTGTTGAACCGACGCCCCGGCCGCCATGGCGTTGCCTTGCGAACGCACGTGAACTCATTGCGATATTCCGCCGGCACGCCGGTGTCGGCCAGATAATTGTTCGTCGCGACGTGACGCACCGACACGATCAGATATTCGTCGTCCTGCTGATTGCGGCTCAACGCCGATCCATAATGGTCGGTCAACCGGAACCACCGGCCCGGCATCACGAAGCGGCTATTGCCCTTCGCTTCGAACCGCTTGATCGTCGCACCGATTTCCTCCATGCGACGATTCGCGATCTGGTAGCCGTGCTCCATGTTCCGGTAACCGTATGCACCCACATACTCGTTCCATTCCAGTATCGGCAGCGCGGCATCCGGCTGTGGCAGGCTAGTCTGAACGTGGGTGGGAGTCGGCGCTTTGAAGTCGAAACGGGAAAATTCGGCGTGATTCGGAGCGGTATGCTGGCATGCGGACCAACTCACGATACTGTCCGCCTCCTCCGCCCCCATGCCGTTGTGGAAGCGGATCTCGCGAGCCTTGCCGTCGATTTCCGGCGCGGCGCGGGTGGGGTCGGAAACAACCAGCTTGTGCGAATCGGCCGTATGCTCGTACCAGTAGACAAGGCCCGCGTGCTCCCAGCGTCGATGGACGTAGTTGTGATCGTCTTCATCGAACTGACAAGCCATCGTCATCCGTGGATCGTCTTCCCTGACTTGCCATGTCCAGTCCGGCAACGCACCGTAGTTCTGAAAAACCGTTGCGGTCTGGTCGTGCAGATTCTGGTCGAGAAACAACCGATTATGCTGGCC
This sequence comes from Burkholderia sp. BCC1972, assembly GCF_905339605.1. Taxonomy (NCBI): domain Bacteria; kingdom Pseudomonadati; phylum Pseudomonadota; class Betaproteobacteria; order Burkholderiales; family Burkholderiaceae; genus Burkholderia; species Burkholderia sp. BCC1972. The sequence goes on from NZ_CAJPGH010000036.1 coordinate 34,078, forward strand.
GAACTTGAGATAGCGAAGCCACGGCCCGATCACTGCTTCGTAGAACGCACAACCACCATCCGTTTTGACGTGCCGGAACGTAAAAATATGGCCGTTGAAGTACCGATAGCTACCGTCTTTGCGCAGCAAGCGGACGGTCACTCGTCTGCCGATGAAATCCTTCGGCTCGAGCAGCGCGTTGTCAGACAGGATTTCGATTCTGAACTGGAAATCCCGAGACAGCGATTCCGTCCCCTCAATACCGTTCAACAGCAGAAGCCGGTAAGGCGCTTCGTCGTGGAACGTCAACTGCAGCAGGCGGCGGTGCTGGGATTCGAGCGCCAGCCTTCTCAGATCTTGTGCTGAATTGGACATGGTTGTTCTTCGGTATCCCTCGGATCCGGCATTCTATAATGTTTTTGTAATATTTTAGAATGCATTCGGAAAGAATTAGATGCCGATCCGGTCAGTCCATGACTGCAGCGCATCACGCGCCCGCAGCAGGCGCAAGGGAATGTCAACGATTGAAACGCTAGCCGCGTCCCCGCGATTCAACACGAGATAGAACAGCATGCTGGCCGCGGGCAGCGCGGTGGCCGCGCAACCCATCGGCCGATTGATGGACGCGGGAAGGATGTTGCGGGGTTCTTGGTGGCGACGCGGACGGGTGATCTGCCGCGATTTGATCTGCGGCTGAGTCTCGCGCGGCTCGACGCGGCCGCGCACCGGGCACCTGACGATCGGTTTCGTCAGCGCCGCGCTGTTCGACACGCTGCCGCGCGCGATCCGAAAGCACCGCCGTGCATCAGACCAGCGTCGCAGTCGCCTGCATCGCCAGCCAGCCTTCGCGATCCTTCGCCCACAGCTCGATCGTGCTGCCGTCGTCCGACGGCTTGCCGCACAGCATGAACGGCTCGCCGTCGAAGATCGGGCGCACCGCGCGGAACGCGAAGCTCGCGAGCGTCGCGCCCGGCCGTTCGCGATGCACGAGATCGACGAGCAGCGTCGCAATCAGCGGGCCGTGCACGACGAGCCCCGGATAGCCTTCTTCCTGCGTCACGTAGTTGCGGTCGTAGTGGATGCGGTGGCCGTTGAAGGTCAGCGCCGAGTAACGGAACAGCATCACGGCGTCGGCCGTGACGGTGCGCGCCCACGTTTCGCCCGCGGGTGCCGCGACCGGCTTCTGCACCGGCGCGCCCGGCTGCGGCGCGTCGCGATAGACGATGTCGTGCTCCTCCTCGACGCACAGCGCGCCGTCGGATTCGATCCGGTGCTGCACCGTCACGAACACGAGCCGCCCGCTGCGGCCCGTCTTGTCCTCGATGTTCGCGATCGTCGATTCGCGCGTCGCACGCCGCCCGGCGCGCAGCGGCGCATGAAACGTCAGCCGGCCGCCGGCCCACATGCGGCGCGGCAGCGGTACAGGCGGCAGGAAGCCGCCGCGCTTCGGGTGGCCGTCAGGGCCGACCTCGGCCAGCGGCGCGACGGGCAGGAAGTACAGCCAGTGCCACATCGGCGGCACGACGTCGCGGGGCGACGGACGGTCGAGCGTGGCGGCCAGCGCGTTCAGCGGGAACGCGGTGATGTCGTCGCCGAGCGTTTCGGTCTTGCCGAGCCACGCGTCGAGTGACGCGGGGGCGGCGGGCTGCAAGGATGAGTTCGACACTGATGGAGTCTCCGGTACGCTGGCAATGTCCCAAATATGCACGCCGCACACCGTTTCGCGAAGTCGGCATTGCCGAACCGAGGCTTCGAATTTGCTTGACGCATGCGGCCTTGCGTGTCCTGCCCGACGATTTTCGTCTGACCATTCAATATAGCCGCCACGCGCGATTCGTGCGATTTTCGGCCCCCCCTTACAGCTTGACCACCGCCGGCACGCCGCCTAAATTGCTTCTGACGGACCGGCCGCGCCACGAGCGACATGTCATCCGGGTGACAGGAAACGATAGTTTGCTATCGAATGTTTTTACCCCTATCATCTCGGCCATGACCAATCTGCACGACCTCCGCCTCGCCGTCAGCAGCCTGCTCGTGCTGTCCGCGCGCAAGTGGCGCCGCACCAGCGACGGCGTGCTGAACGCATACAACGTGTCCGAAGCCTGCGCGACGCCGCTCCTGATCGCCGGCCGGCTCGGCGAGGGCGTGCGGCAGGGCACGCTCGCCGAACACGTCGGCATTGAAGGGCCGTCGCTCGTGCGCCTGCTCGACCAGCTGTGCGCGGCCGGCCTCGCGCGTCGCGACGAGGATCCGCACGACCGTCGCGCGAAGACGATCTCGCTGACGGCCGCCGGCCGCGCGGTCACCGCGAAGATGGAAGAAGACCTGCGCGTGCTGCGCGCCCGGGTGCTCAAGGGCGTGTCGCGCGCCGATCTTGAAACGACGCTGCGCGTGCTCGAGGCGTTCAACGCGTCCGAGTCGCACGCGCCCGGCACGCGTCTCCCCCACGCCGACGACACTGCGTCATGACCTATCCGAGCCTTCGCGACTGGCTGTTCTCGGGCAAGACGTTCGCCGCGTCGATGCTGGCGCTGTACCTCGGCCTGTATTTCCAGCTGCCGCGCCCGTACTGGGCGATGGCGAGCGTCTACATCGTGTCGAACCCGTTCGTCGGCGCGACGCGCTCGAAGGCGCTGTACCGCGCGCTCGGCACCGCGCTCGGCGCGGCCGCCGCGATCTTCTTCGTGCCGCCGTTCGTCGAGACGCCGCTCCTGTTCAGCATCATCGTCGCGACCTGGTGCGGCACGCTGCTCTACCTCGCGATCTCCGACCGCACCGCGCGCAGCTACGTGTTCATGCTCGCCGGCTACACGATGCCGCTGATCGCGCTGCCGACCGTGACCGATCCGTCCACCATATTCGACGTCGCGATCGCGCGGACCGAGGAAATCGTGCTCGGCATCGTGTGCGCGAGCGTGGTCGGCAGCGCCGTGTTCCCGAACCGGCTCGCGCCGACGCTGATCGAACGCACCGACGCGTGGTTCAAGGACGCCGCGTTCTACGGCCGCGAGACGCTGTCCGGGCATATCGCCGGCAAGGCACTGTCGGCCTGCCGGCAACGGCTCGCGGCGACGATCACCGGCCTCGAATTCCTGCTGAGCCAGCTGAGCTACGACCATGCGCATCCGCGCGTCCTGGCGCGCGCGCAGGCGCTCGCCGGCCGCATGCAGCTGTTCCTGCCGCTGATGTCGTCGCTCGCCGATCCCTTGATCGCGCTGATGCGCGACCTGCATGTGCGCCCGCCCGCCCTCGACGCGCTGCTGGCCGACGCCGCGAAATGGTTCGACGCACCGCTGCCGGCCGTGAAGGCCGGCACCGACGGCGACATGGCCCATGATCCGGTCGCGGACAACCTGCGCGAGCGCATCGCCGCGCTCCAGCCCGCCGACAGCGCGCTGGCGAGCTGGGATGGCGCATTGCTGTCGAACGCGTTGTGGCGGCTGCGCCAGGTCATCGACATCTGGCAGGACTGCCGCTCGTTGCGCGCGCTGATCGCGAACGAGTCGGGCGTGTGGCAACCGCGCTACCGGCACTGGCGGCTCGGCGGCACCGAGCGCTTCTTCGATCGCGGAATGATGCTGTTCTCGACGCTGACCGTCGTGCTCGCGATCGTGTTCGCGTGCTGGCTGTGGATCTCGTCCGGCTGGCACGACGGCGCGGCGGCCGTCACGCTCGTCGCCGTGTCGTGCAGCTTCTTCGCCGCGCTCGACGAACCCGCGCCGCTGGTGTTCAAGTTCTTCCTGTCGACCGCCGCGAGCGTCGTGTTCGCAGGCCTGTACCTGTTCGTCGTGCTGCCGCACGTGCATGACTTCGCCATGCTCGTGCTGATGTTCGCGGGCCCGTTCATCCTGATCGGCACGCTGCTGCCGCGCCCGCAGTTCAACATGGTGACGATGCTCGTCGCGGTGAACACGGCCACCTTCATCAGCATCCAGAGCGCGTACGATGCCGACTTCTTCGTGTTCCTGAACAGCAACCTCGCGGGTGTCGCCGGGCTGCTGTTCGCATACGTATGGACGCGGGCGACACGGCCGTTCGGCGCGGAACTCGCGGTGCGGCGCCTGCTGCGCGCGGGCTGGGAAGACGTCGCGCGCTCCGCGTCGACGCAGCCGCTCGACGACCAGCGCAATCACGCATCGCGGATGCTCGACCGCGTCACGCAGTTGCTGCCGCGCCTCGGCGCGTCCGACGACCACCGCCACCCGTCGATCGAAAGCTTCCGCGACCTGCGCATCGCGCTGAACGCGCTCGACCTGCGACGCTCGCGCCGCCGCCTGTCGGGCGACGTACCCGACGCAATCGATCGCGTGCTCGCCGGCGTCACCGATCACTACGCACACTGCGCGGCAGCGAACGCGCGCCAGCCGGTGCCGCCCGCGCTGCTCGCGACGATCGACGACGCGCTGCACCGCGTGGCCGGCCGCAACCTGCCGGGCACGGTGCCGGCCGACGGCGGCACCGCGCCTGCGGCCCCGGCTACGCACCGCCGGCTACGCGACACGCTGCACGCGCTCGTCGGGCTGCGCCTGTCGCTGTATCCGGCCGCTGCCGGCCAGGCGCCACAGGCACCGGACGGAGCACGCGCATGACCCGGCTTTCCAACCTGCCCTTCCGACCGCGACCATGATCGGCGAAATCGACATCTTCGGCGTATTCGTGCCGGCTCCGCTCGTGCTGATGCTGATCGCCTACCTGATCAACATCGTCGTGCGCGCCGTGCTCGAGCGCGTCGGCTTCTACCGCCTCGTCTGGCACCGTTCGATCTTCGACCTCGGCATCTACGTGTTCGTGCTTGCCGCCGTCGTCATCGCTTCCCACCGTCTCGTGGCTACCTAACGTGAAAAAATCCTGGCTCTCGGCAGGGCAAATCCTGCTCACCCTGATCGTTGTCGTCGTGGCCGGCCTCGTGCTGTGGCGGATCATCAATTACTACATGTTCTCGCCGTGGACGCGCGACGGGCACGTGCGCGCCGACGTGATCCAGGTCGCGCCGGACGTGTCGGGCCTCATCACCTCGGTTCAGGTCGCCGACAACCAGGAGGTCAGGCGCGGCCAGGTGCTGTTCGTGATCGACCAGGCGCGCTACACGCTTGCGGAACGGCTCGCCGAAGCGACCCTCGCGCAGCGCCGCGCGACACTGGCCCAGGCGAAGCGCGAATACGCGCGCAACCTGCAGCTCGGCAACCTAGTCGCGAGCGAACAGGTCGAGGAAAGCCGCACGCGCGTCGAGCAAGGCGAGGCCAGCGTCGCCGACGCGCAAGTATCGCTCGACACGGCGAAGCTGAACCTGCAGCGCACGACGATCGTGAGTCCCGTAGACGGCTACCTGAACGACCGAGCGCCGCGCGTCGGCGAATACGTGCCGGCCGGCCGCGCGGTGCTGTCGGTCGTCGACCGCAATTCGTTCCGCGTCGACGGCTACTTCGAGGAAACCAAGCTGCGCGGCATCCATATCGGCCAGCCGGTCGACATCATCGTGATGGGCGAGCCGCATGCGCTGCGCGGCCACGTGCAGAGCATCGTCGCCGCGATCGAGGATCGCGACCGCACGCAGGGCGCGAACCTGCTGCCGAACGTGAACCCGGCGTTCAGCTGGGTGCGGCTCGCGCAGCGCGTGCCGGTACGCGTCGTGCTCGACGAAGTGCCCGACGACTTCCGGATGATCGCGGGCCGCACCGCGACCGTGTCGATGCGCGACGCCGACACGCGCCGGAACGGCACCGCAAAACCGGCTGTCGGTGCCAGCGCGGCCTCGGCTGCGGCGCCGGCGTCTGCGGCAGCCGCGGCAGCCGCCAGCGCGGCGGGAGCATCACAATGAACCGGCACGGTCTGCGCCTCGCGGCCGCATTCGCGCCGCTTGCGCTCGCACTTGGCGCGTGCAAATCCGTCGGCCCCGACTACACGCTGCCGCAGCAGGCGTACGTGAACGCGCCGCTCGCGAACCATGCGCTCGACGACGCGAACGGTACGCTCGTGTCGCGCGACGCGCTGCCCGGCAACTGGTGGCAGCTGTATGACGATCCCGTGCTCGACGCGCTCGTGCGCGATGCGCTGAAGTCGAACACCGACCTGCGCGTCGCCGCGGCCAACCTCGCGCGTTCGCGTGCGGCGCTGGAAGTCGCGAGCCAGCAGGGCGGGTTCTCGGGCGGTGCCGAAGCCGCCGTGCAGCGCGCGCAGGAATCGGCCGAGCAATACCTGCTCGAGAACAAGCTGCCGGTCGTCAACGAAGGCGCGGTCGGCATCAACGTGTCGTACGAGATCGACCTGTTCGGCAAGCTCCGGCGCGGTGTCGAAGCCGCACGCGCAGACAGCGACGCCGTGAAGGCGGCCGGCGACCTGGCGCGCATCACGGTCGTCGCCGACGTCGTGCGCGCATACGTCGAATCGTGCTCGGCCGGTGACGAGCTGGCGATCGCGAAGCAGTCGCTCGCGCTGCAGAAGCAGCGCGTCGCGCTGTCGCAGCGGCTGCGCGATGCCGGGCGCGGCAACCAGACCGACGTGACGCGCGGCGTGACGCAGGTGCGCACGCTGGCCGCCGACATCCCGCGCTTCGAAGGCCGCCGCAAGGTCGCGCAATACCAGCTCGCCGCGCTGCTCGCGCGCGCGCCGGCCGACCTGCCGAGGGCCGTCGCCGAATGCGAACGGCTGCCGAAGCTGCGCCAGCCGATTCCGATCGGCGACGGTGCCGCGCTGCTGCGCCGCCGCCCCGACGTACGCGAAGCCGAGCGGCAGCTCGCCGCCGCGACCGCGCGGATCGGCGTGGCGACCGCCGCGCTGTATCCGTCGATCAGCATCGGTGCGTCGGCCGGCTCGGTCGGCGTCGCCGCCGACCTGTTCTCGTCCAACACGAATCGCTGGTCGTTCGGTCCGCTGATCAGTTGGTCGTTCCCCGTCAACGGCCAGCGCGCACGTGTGCGCGAAGCCGAGGCCGCGACGGGCGGCGCGCTCGCGCATTTCGATGGCGTCGTGCTGAATGCGCTGCGTGAAACGCAGTCGAGCCTCGCGACCTATGCGGCCGACGTGCAGCGCACCGATGCGCTGCGCACGGCGTACGAATCGGCGCGCAATTCCGCCGACGAAACGCATCGTCTCTATGCCGCCGGCCGCGAGTCGTTCATCTCCGATCTCGATGCGACGCGCACGCTGACGAGCGTGCAGGCGCAGGTCGCGGCGGCCGAAGGCCAGGTCGCGGCCGATCAGGTGCGGCTCTTCCTTGCGCTGGGCGGTGGGTGGGAAGGCGACGGCGCAGCGGTTGCCCGGGATGCCCGCCCCGCCAACGTGCGTGCCGCCGCGACGCCTGCCGGCAACGAATGATCGCCTCACCGGTATCACTTCACCACATGACGACTGTGCGGCGAAACGCCCTGTGCTTGCGGGTATCCCTGATTCGCGCCATAGCATCCGGAGGACGACAGTCACCCGCGTTGACGGTAAGCTGATCGACGCGTTTTCATTCACCTGCCGTTGCCGCTCCGGCAGCGGCATCACTCGGAGATCCATCATGCGAACCAGCGCCCGCAACCATTTCGCCGGCCAGGTCGGCGCCGTCAAGCCCGGTGCCGTCAACGACGAAATCACGCTCCGCACGCAGGACGGCCTCGACATCGTCGCCGTAATCACCCACGGCAGCGCGGCTACGCTGGGCCTCGCGGCCGGCACGAAGGCGTTCGCACTCGTCAAGGCGTCGTCGGTCATCGTGATGGTCGACGTCGACAGCAGCAAGGTATCGGCGCGCAACTGCGTCGCAGGCACCGTCGCGTCGGTCACGAAGGGCGCGGTCAATGCGGAGGTCGTGATCAAGGCCGCGGGCGGTGCCGAGATCGTCGCGATCGTCACCAACGACAGCGTCGATCGTCTCGGCCTCGCGAGCGGCTCGGCTGCGTCCGCGATCTTCAAGGCATCGAGCGTGATCGTCGGCGTCGAGTGATCGCGAACCGATCCGCGCCGCGTATTCGCGCGGCGCAGTTGTCATGCGGATACACACGATGACCGCCTCGTTCGATCGCGCGCATGAACAGGCGCTGCAATCGCTGCAATCGGCGGCAGCCCGTGCCGGCACACCCGACGCACAGCTGTTCGGCGCACTCATCGCAGCACGCGCGTACCGCAACGAACTCTCGCTGCTGGGCCTGACTCCCGGACAGTTCGCCGGCCTGCTTGCCCGGCAGTTTCCGCACCTGACGCCTGCCGCAATCGCCGCACTCATGCCGACGGTCACGCTGGCACGACTGCCAGCGGCCCACGCCGAGTTCGTCGCGACGCTTCACACGCGGCTGATGAACGATGCGAATCCCGCCGTCACCCACGACGATGCCGACTGCGTCGCATCGATCGTCGCGCATGCGTGCCTGCGCCCCGATCACCTGTGGCGCGATCTCGGGCTCGACGGGCGCGACGCGGTATCCGCAATGCTCGATCGCTATTTCCCTGCGCTCGCCGCGCGCAACGTCACCCACCTGCGCTGGAAGAAATTCCTCGCACAGGAAGTGGCGGCCTCGCTTGGTGCGCCTCCGGGTCCCGCACCGGGATGCCCAGGCTGCGAGGATTTCGGCTTCTGTTTTCCGCACGCGCGATAGCGTCACGGTGGCCCGGGCCGTCCACTTGCGTCATCGTCATCGTGGACAGGTGCGACACGCATCCCATAGACGGTCACCTTGCGGCGCGCGCTGCCTGCCGTCCACGATTGCGCTCAATGCCGATGCCGGTGATGAATGTCGGGAAAGTGCGCGTGGCTGTGCGTGATCGGCAGATGTACGTGCGGATGCGAGTGCGGCTCGTCGCCGTCGTACGCAAAGTCATGCGTATGCTGGTGATGTTCGTCGTGCCGATGCCGGTGCGTGTGCTCGAGCCGCTCGTGCTCGTGCGTGTGCTCATGCCGTTCGCGCACATGCAGCCAGATGCCGAGCGCCATCAACGCCGCGGCGACCCAGAAAGTTGCCGGCGGCAGCGCGGGCCAGATCAGCAACGACAGCACGACGCCGAACAGCGGCGCGATCGAGAAATATGCACCGGTGCGCGCGCTGCCGAGATGGCGTAGCGCGACGACGAACAGCACGAGGCTGATCCCGTAGCCGCCGAGCCCCGTCAGCATCGCCGCGGCCGCCACCGGTACGGGGGGCAGCATCGCGCCGGTCGCCAGCGCGATGCCGATGTTCACGGGCCCGGCGATCAGCCCCTTCAAGCACGCGATGACCATTGCGTCGTTCGCGGCGACCTTGCGGGTCAGGTTGTTGTCGAACGCCCAGCACAGGCATGCGCCGACGATCAACAGCGCGCCAACCGGCACGCCGGCCCGGCCTGGCGTCCACGACAGCAGCGTGCCGCCGGCGACGATTGCGACCATGCCGAGAAACACCTGCGTATCCACGTTCTCGCGAAACACGACCCACGCGATGACGGCCGTCAGTACGCCTTCGAGATTGAGCAGCAGCGCACTCGTCGCCGCCGGCGTGCTCGACAGCCCGAGCATCAGCAACGCCGGGCCGGCCACGCCGCCCGCGACGATCGCGCCGGCCAGCCACGGCAGGTCGGCGCGCTGCAGCGGTGCGGCGTCCGCCGCCGGTGCGCGACGGTTGTGCAGCCTGCGCAGCAAGATCCCGATGCCGAGCCCGACGCCGCTGCCGAGATAGAACAGGCCGGCGACCATGAACGGCGACATGGCGCCGACCAGCGCCTTGGCGAGCGGTGTCGCGGCGCCGAACAACGCGGCGGCGGTGAGTGCGACAAGAATCGCGGAATGTCTCGGGTTCATGATCCGGTTTGAATTGACATCGAAAATTGGCCGACGTGACTTCGGATCGTGTCGGCGCACGCTTGCCGCACCTTTCGAAATGCAAGCTGCATCGTGCGGCCCGACGATCCAGTCGGGATTATCGCGCGTCATGATGTCGCGATGACCTCAACCGGATCGTTCGCATCGTGCTCCGATATTCCGACATTTTTTAGGGAAACGAATTATCTGGAAAATCGATCTGTTCATTCAGGTATGCAAATCATCTACCTGAAAATGGCAAGCGCATGCCGTACCATCTGACGAGCGCGCTTCGTCGGGATGCGTTGCCTGTCTGACGCGGGATAGGTGTGTGCTGGCCGGCAAGCGCCGGGAAGGCAGTCCTGACCTGCCTCTGTCGAGGCAGGTCAGTCTGTCGTGTCATGCGCCACATGCGATGTGCATGCGGGTGCGCGCCGTGCCGTAGACGGCGGCGGCGGTGTTACTCGTTGCCGGCGACCTGCTGCTCGACCTGCGGTGCTGCATCGGTCTGAACTTCTGCTGCATCCACCGCTTGCGGTGCGGCAGCGGCCTCGGCCTGCTGTTCGGCCTTCGGCGGCGGCTGCGCGCCCTTGGTCGCCTGCGCGGCGCCCTTGTTGCCGGGACGGCGCGCCTTCAGCCGGCGTGCCCGTGCCGCGTCGTCATGCGTGACGCGCCCTGCTTCGTTGCCCTGCAGATCGACGCGCACCGCGTCTTCGACGAGGCACGACCAGTAGCGGTTGCCGCGGCACCACGTCGACATGGCTTCGCGCAGTTCGGCTTCGGTGAGGCCGACGGCCTGTGCTTCGCGCGCCAGGTCGTCCCAGATGCCGACCTTGAGCGGCACTTTAGGGGCCGGATTCTTCGGGAACGCGCTCGGAAACTTCCGTTGCAGTTTGCCGATCGCGACGATGACCGGATCGACCGGCGCCGACGGCTTGGCCGAAGCAGGCTTTGCGCGATGCGGCGCCTTCGCACCGGCACCCGCCTTGGCGCCAGCGCCCGGCTTCGCACCGCGGGACGGCTGGTCGCCGGACTTCGGCTTGGCGCCGGCGTCCGTCGGCGCTGCCGGCCGCTTTGCGTTGCGCTCCTGCTTGGCCTTCGCTGCGAGCTGCGCCCGCAATTCGGCAAGTTGTTCAAAACCCATAAATTCAATCCACCAGGAATATAAGGTGTGGTTCGTGCGGCCATGCCGCGCGGCTCGAAAGCTTCGCCGCCGTGCGGGCGGCCTGTCTGCCGCCGATGCGGAACATGACGGGGCCGCATCGCGCACGCCACTCTGTTTTCAGGCACCCGGCCACGATGCCGGACAAGGCAGGAGTGGAAGTATACCGGTACGCGCGGTGGCCGGTTGACTCGCCGGTCTGCATTTGCCCGACCCCGGAGGCCGGAAAGGCGTCCGCGCGGTCATGTTGCGCATTATATGGATACGCTTCCGGATGTCACGCCATTCGAGGACGTCGCGGAAATCGGGCCAGGCCCGGCTTCGGCACCGGCCCGCATCCGGCGTGCTGCATTCAGCGCGACGGACGTCGAACCCCGGCGCGCGACAGGTCACCCGTACGCCCCCTCGGTGGTACCGCACGCACCCTCGATTCGTTGTGTCCGCATCGATCGCGCCGCGTACATGGGTGCCGGAAAATGCGTAGTATGGCCGGATCGATGTCGTCGGCAGCGCACTTCGACCCGTTTCGCTGCACGCCCGGTCAGCCGGCGACATTCGCCTTTGCCTGCGAAAAGAACCGGTTGTACGAAACGGAGCGGATCCATGGTTCCCCGACACGACATCGCGCACGACGGCATCACGCGCGAGGAAATTCACCATCGGCACATCGACATGCGCGGCTATCGTCGCAGCGACGGCCTGTTCGAAGTGACAGCTTGCCTCGCGGACCGCAAGACCAGCGATTTCACGCCGCCGGGCGGCACGCGAACGGTCGCCGCGCTGTCGCCGATCCACGACCTCGGCGTGACGCTCGTCTTCGACGCCGACATGGTCGTTCGAGCGGTGTCGACGTTCATTCGCTCGCATCCGTATGCGCAGTGTCCGGGCGGCGGCGATTCGCTGCAGGCGCTCGTCGGGCTGACCATCGGTGCCGGCTGGAACAGCGAGGTTCGCAAGCGTCTGCCGTCCTGCGATACGTGCACGCACCTGAAGGAATTGCTCGGCCCGATCGCCACCACGGCCTATCAGACGATGGTCGGCATGCGGCGATCGTCGCTCGACTATCGCGACAGCGAAGGAAAGCCGCTCAAGATCGACAGTTGCCACGCGTATGGCGCATCGCGCGATCTCGTGAAACGTCTTTGGCCTGAATATCACCAGCCTTCGCCGGCGGCAAAGGGCAACTAGGGTTCGGTATTGGGCCGGTTGCGCGTCCGCTCGAACCGCGCCGGCAAGTCGTCACAACCGCAACCGTCATCAGAACACGCCCAGCGCGAGCCCCGCGGCGAGACCTGCACCCAGTTCAGCGCAGCGCGCGAGATCCTCGCCGTCGATGGTCTTTGCCGCGAGGATACGCTCCGGCGTTTGTGCGTGAGTACAGACGATCAGGCCGCGTGCGACGTTCTTCAACCGCCATCCGGTGGCGATCCGGTCGATCTGGCGCAACGCGTTCTGTCCGTCGCTTCCCGCGCAAATCATTGCCGCATACGGGCGACCGTTTACGCGATCGAGCGCCGCGTAGTAGCAGCGATCGAAGAAGTCCTTCATCAGCCCGGACATCGCCGCGAGATTCTCCGGCGTCGCAAACAGGTAAGCGTCGGCGGCCAGCACGTCGTCTGCGCTCGTCGCGTTCGCGCGCTGCAGCCTGACGTCGATGCCGGGTTGCTCGCGCGCCGCGGCGGCAGCCGCTTCGGCCATCTGCCTCGTGCCCCCGGTCATCGTGTGATAGACGATCAACAGCGTCTTCATGCGTAATCGCTCGTGTTCGGCTTCAGGTGCGACGGCTCATCGGTGCTGCGCGCGTCGCTCGTACACAGCGCGCCGGCTGCGCTTCGCGCAGGGCATGCCGACGCCTGATGGTCAGTCCTGCGTGGCGCGGATTGCATCGCCGCCGTCCGGGCGCGCGTAATACGCGAGAAACATGTCGGCCGCGGATTCCGCGACTTTCCGTTGCTCTTGCTCCGTGAGCGGCGGCTGGCCCATCGTGATCTGCGGCCAGAACGCAAATGCCTTCACGATGCCGTGCAACTGATGCGCGGCAAATACCGGATCGGTGACCGACAGGCGGCCGGCCGCTGCGGCCGCACGCACCCAGACCGTCATGTCCTCCTCTCGCTCGCCGAGACGCTCGACCATGTCGCGCGCACGCTCCGGGGAATGGATCGCGGCGCCGATCGCCACGCGCGCGAGTGCGAGAAACGCCTCGTCGTTCAGCAGGCGCAATTTGCGGTCCAGTAACGCGAGCAGTTGCTCGCGCAGCGGCACGTCGGCGCGATAGGTCGGCGAGCCGCCGGTCTGCGTCGCATCCCACAGCTTGTGCAGGATCGCGGCGAACAACGTTTCCTTACCGGGGAAGTGGTTATAGACCGTGCGCTTCGACACGTCCGCGCGCGCAGCGATACGATCCATGCTGGTCGCATCGTAGCCCGTCGCGAGAAATTCCTCGATCGCCGCATCGACGATGGCCGCGCGCTTTCGATCGGTCAGGCGCAGAGGGGGAGTGCTGGTATCCATACGAAAATTTTACACCGGACAGTTTACTTATCCAAAAAATAAACTACACTGTTTAGTGTACTTTATTCTCCGGACGAACCGACATGGCATCGCCTCTTGTTTTGATTCACCGCATTCTGGGTTTCGCAGCCGCCCGGCGCGGTCGTGCGCTGTCCGGCGGTTCGCCGCAGCACAACGGCGAGCGCTTCACCAATGTCGCACCGCGCCCCGTCGAAGGATTCGGCAAGACGCTCGGGATCGCGTGGAACATGCTGGTCAACAAGCCGCGCAACACCGTGCCGACCGGCGCGTTGCCCATCGATTCGCTGACCCGCGCAGCGCTCGACGCGGCTCCCGATCGCAGCCTGTATCGGTTAGGCCATTCGACGATGCTGTTCAAACTGCGCGGCGAATTCTGGCTGACCGACCCCGTATTCGCCGAGCGCGCATCGCCGTTCCGGCGCATCGGACCCAAGCGCTTCCATGCGCCGCCGATCGCGCTTGAAGATCTCCCGCCGCTGCGCGGGGTGATCCTGTCGCATGACCACTACGATCACCTCGATCGCGAGACGGTACTGGCGCTTGCCGCAACCACCGATGTGTTCGTAACCACGCTGGGCGTCGGCGATCGCCTGATCGAATGGGGTATCGACGCAAAGAAGGTTCGTCAGCTCGACTGGTGGCAGAGTGTCGACGTGGCCGGCCTGACACTGACGGCGACACCCGCGCAGCACTTTTCCGGCCGCAGCCTGTTCGACGGCAACAGCACGCTGTGGGCATCGTGGGTCATCGTCGACGACAACCTGCGTGTGTTCTTCAGCGGCGACACCGGCTACTTCGACGGGTTCCGGACGATCGGCGAGCGTCTCGGGCCGTTCGACGTGACGCTGATCGAAACAGGCGCCTATGATGCGCAATGGCCCTATGTGCACATGCAGCCGGAAGAAACCGTGCAGGCGCACATCGACTTGCGCGGACGCTGGCTGGTCCCGATCCATAACGGCACGTTCGATCTCGCCATGCATCGCTGGCAGGAACCGTTCGAGCGTGTCACGGCGCTGGCTCTCGTACGCGGCATCGAGTTGTCGACACCCAGGATCGGTGAGCGCCTCGATCTCGACGCACCGCATCGCGGCGAGCGGTGGTGGCGCACGGTTGACGAGCGCGCGACGGCGCCGGTAACGAAATCGCGCCGCTGGCAGCTTTGCGCGTCGCAGGCGACGAAGTAGGTCCGTCGGTCGTTGCGCCGTCCATCCGGGAGCGTGGCCATGCCGCGACTCCCGACGAAAGGCGTATGCGTTGCCGGCAGCCGCACACCGACGACCTGCCTGACCACCCGATTACCTGAATAGAGATGTCATGCCCCCGGCACCCGTCCGATACCCATCCGGCCAACGAGACGACGACGTCGCCATCGCTGCATTCAATCAGGCAGATCAACAGCCGATCAATCGCAGCCGCATGTGCGAACTACGGCAAACGCTCGCAACGCGCGTCGCGAGATGGACCGAAGGCGCCGATCACGTCACCACGACCATTCCGAACCTGAGTTTTCATCGCAGGGAAGCGCCGACGCAGCCGATGGAGTGCATGGTCGAGCCGAGCTTCGCTCTTGTCGTTCAGGGTACGAAACGGGTCATACAAAGCGGCGACGCCTATATTTACGATGCCAACCGTTTTCTGATCACGTCACTCGATTTGCCTGGTTCGACACAGGTCATCGAGGCCAGCCACGAGATGCCGTTTCTCGGGATCGGGCTCAAGCTCGATTTTCACGTTCTGGCGGAACTGATGATGCAGGTCGCTCCGGATGGCGACGATGCCCCCGTGGGCCGCGGCCTCGTCGTCGGCGACATGACCGAACCGCTATACGACGCACTGAACCGGTTGCTGGCGTTGCTGGACGACGCTAGCGCCATTCCTGTTCTCGCCCCATACGTCGAGCGGGAAATCTACTATCGGTTGCTGACGAGCGACCAAGGCGCTCGCCTGCGTCAGATCGCGTCCGCTGGTAGCCAGGGCAACCGTGTGTCGCGCGCGATCCAGTGGTTGCGTGCCCACTATGACGAGTCGTTGCGGGTCGACGATCTCGCGGCGCAAGTCCAGATGAGCAGTTCGACCTTCCATCACCACTTCCGCCAGCTCACGGGCATGAGTCCGCTGCAGTACCAGAAATGGATACGGCTCAACGAGGCACGTCGGCTGATGCTGTCCGAGCGACTCGACGCCGCATCGGCATCGTTCAGGGTCGGGTATGCGAGCCCGACCCAGTTCAATAGGGAATACAGCCGGTTGTTCGGCAACTCACCGCGGCGAGATATCGATAGCTTGCGCGGCGGGACGGATGTCGTTCTGTCGATCGCAGCAAGTCATTGATCGCGGGTAGCAGCCTCTGAGGTGCGGGGCGCCCTGCTTTGGCGGAACCCGCGGAACGACTGGATCGGTTTCACGCGTGTGTGATCGAGTCAGTTGATTCGAGCGGGGCGCAATGGAACGCGTGTGTCATGCCCGCTCAGGAATACCGGCTCAGGACCAATTGCCCGACATCGGTCCGGGGAATTTCATTTGAAGGTCTTGGGTGCGGTGATGACCGCATTCAAAGGGCCACGCACCCGAGCCCAGATGCCGGTCTGTTGCAGACAGCCATCACCCATCCCTGCCGACAATCGCAGCACCTGCCCCAGCGTTCAGGTTCTCGGGCGCAGATTTCTTATCGCTCGACTTCTCCCGAGACACCGTGTTTCGACGGATCGGGCGATTGATGTGATGATGCGTTGTCACGTGACAACTCGTGTTGAGTGTCACGACTACGCGTCGCGTCTGGGCAGCGACATGGTTCCATGTGGACCCCAGGCAGTAGCAAATTTGCCTTTCGTAGACCTAGGTTGCCGAAAATCGTATCAATAACCACTAAATACGTATTAAAAAATACGCATCATGGGGTTTGCAGGTTCGACGCTGGCAACAGCGGGCGAAAATATCATGCGCCCCTATTTCCGCGGGCGATTTTGTTCATTTAGCGTGAAACAACATGAAGAAAGTGGCGCAAGCCATTGCCAGACAACGATTTCCGAGAACGCCCCATTTCTCGAAAATGTTTCACGATACGCCCGGTAGCGTTGTTGCAAATCCTTCGACACGTAGTTTCGCGCCGATTTGACCCGCTCGCGTACGCCGCGGCCGTAGATCGACGTCGGGATACTTTGGCGGCAACGCCGGCGCACAACAAAGCAACGCCTCTCCCCTACCGGCAGCGTGACGAGATGAGACGATGGTACCCTTTGCATAAATGGGGACATATCAACAGCGACACATCCACACTACAACGGTTGCTCTGTCCGGGTGACCACGTGGCTCATGCTTGAACAAACGCGCGCTCGAGTGAGTAGTCGGTGGTGCAGCTGAATACAGGGCGATAGATCGTTCGCAAACTCGCCACCCTCAAGCACGTGCCCGCGACGACTGGGTGCGCCCTATCGATTAGCCGATCAAGAGGCCACGCCCGCAGTTTCGGTTGTCACGTGACAACTCATCAACGAATCGGGCGAGGGAAACCACATTCAGTGGCAAATCACCGACTGTGAAGCCTCTCGCCAATAGAAGGCTGCGCTTCTGCTCCATAGGCTGTTCAATCTCACTATCTTCGGAAGATGCTGTGTCGCTAACCCTGGCCGACACCACGAGCCGTTTGTCACGTGACAACTCGCTTCGGCGGCGGGTAGCCGTACACAACTCAAAAACCGTATTTCGGATGTAGAACCAGAGTTGTCTGCACCGACGCCACGACCGGATTTGAAATTTTCTGGCGATGTACACATCGACACGAATCGATTACTAGCGTCTTGTCACGTGACAACTACAAACCTCGTCGACGTTCGAGATTCCTGCTAATCAGAACCGCAGTGTGCTGAGAACGAAATAGAAAAATGTCACGACAGTCGTCTTTCATGTTTCATCTTCGTCGTCGACATTAGAACAAGTGACTTTTTCGAATCTCTAGGGATGTATTGGTAGAGCGATCAAAAATTTTATTTTTACTTGAACAATCATCTCTGATGACAAGTAGGCCATTTGGCCCACTTGTCACGTGACAACCACATGATCATCAAAATTTGCATTGCATTGAATACTTCTCTGGACATTTTTTCAGTAACTGCATATATTACGCAAAACTCCTTGGAGGAATTTAATGGCTTTCAAGATCGCCGTCAGTAATCAAAAAGGTGGGACTGGGAAGACGACCATCTCCGTCAACATCGCGGCTGCGTTCGAAGCCGGCGGCAACAAGGTGGCCCTGATCGATGCCGACCCTCAAGGCACTTCTGTCCGCTGGGTCACGAGCGGCGAGAACACGCTGCCGATGACGGTCCTTTCGCTGGCCCCTGCTGGCCGCGGCATCGGTGGCGAGATCAAGAAGCAGGACGCGAACTTCGACGTGATCGTCGTCGACTGTCCCGGCAACCTCGAAGATCCGCGCATCGCATCCGTCCTTGAAGTCGCCGACTTTTGCCTGGTGCCGCTGTCACCGTCGCCGGCCGACCTGTACAGCACCGTCGCGATGATCCGCATGATCGAGTCCATGCGTTCCGTTCGAAACCCTAATCTTTCTTCCGCATTGATGCTAAATAGTGTCAATGGAAAAACTAAAATGCGTGAAGAAATTTTAAAAATTCTAAGAGCGGAAGAAATAGGGGAGCATCTGCTCGACAGCCAGATCGCTCAACGCGAGGTCTACCGTCAGACATTCGCGCTCGGCACCACGATCCACCATCACAATCGATATCTGAAGGGCCTGAAAGAAGCCCGTGCGGAAATCGAAAAGCTGGTCACGGAAATGGCCCAATACATCGCGTCGACGCGCGCTACCGGAGCCGCCCATGGCTAAGGACACTTCGAAAGACAAGAAGCCGACTGGCAACCTGCACCTCGCCGCCGGCCTGCTGCGCGGACTCGCGCAGGAAAATGCGGCACTCGAGACGAGGCTGCCCGAACCGGCGGCCGTTGCAAATGTCGCCGTCGAGACAGCGCCTGCGGGCGCCCCGGCCGCAGTCACGCCCGCCGACACGCCGGATCTTGGCGCGCCGCAGAAGGTGCTGGTCAAGGACTGCATCCCGAACCCGTTCAACCCGCGCGTGTTCTACTCGGAATCGAGCCTGCACGAGCTCGCGCTCACGTTGAAACGGGAAGGGCAGATCGAGCCGATCAAGGTCACGCGGCTCCCGGAATTTCCCGGCAAGCTCGTCGTGATCGACGGGCAACGCCGGCTGCGCGCGACGAGCATCAATGGCGACGAGACCATCAACGCCACGTTCCGCACGGATCACACGCCCGAGCAGCTCTACACGATCGCGTATCGCGCGAACCACGACCACGAACGCCAGACGATCTTCGACGATGCGGTTGCATGGAAGCGCCTCCTCGACGAGAAGGTATTTTCCGACCAGAACACGCTCGCGGAAAAGATCGGCAAGGACAAGGCATCGATCAGCAAGACGCTGTCGCTCAATGCGCTGCCCAACACGCTGCTGGAGCGGATGGCCAGTGCGAATGACGTGGTCGGCCTGCAGGCGGCGTACTTCCTGAAGCTGATCTTCGAGCGCCTGGGCGAGCCGACGGCCGACCGGCTGCTGACGGCCGTGATCGACCGGAAGAAATCGGTTCGCGATCTCGAGAATTTCCTGCGGGCGCAGAGCGACGGCAACAAGAAAACGGGGCGCACGCGTTACAGCGTTCGTCACGACTTCGCGCTCGAGTCGCGCGCGATCGGCCAGTTGAAGACCTACCCCGACGGCCGTCTGGATCTGCAGCTCAAGGGCGTTGACGCGTCCCATCAGGAAGCGCTTGCCGACCAGCTCAAGACCGTCATCGATGCCTACGTCGCCGAGCTGGCGACGGCCGCGCAAAAGTAACGCGCCAAAAGCAGAAGGCCTCGCATCCGCCTTGCATCGCGAAGCCGGACGACCACAAAGTCCGGCGCACGACGCGCCCGCGGCCGCGAGGCCTTGATCAGTTGCCTGCGAGACTGCTTTTGAGCAGGAATTCCAGCAGGTCGTCCGAGGTCGGTTCGCCCCAGGTATCCAGTGCCAGCCATCGGAAGAAGCTGGTCTGCGCGAGCTTGCTCGCCTTCTTCTTCGGCGACAGCGTCAGGTCTTTCGAGCCCACTACCGTCTCGTTATAGCGTTCGAGCAGCTTGGTCTGGTCGTCGATCTCCAGCTCGCGGAAATACGCGCCGGCTTCCTCGACCTTCGCCGCCAGATATTTGTCGCGAATCTGCTCCTGCTTGCTCTGCGCGGATTCCTTCGCCGGTGCGGCCGTCTCGGTTCCCTGCCCGTCCGCCAGCGTATAGCCGTGCGTCAGTGCCTTGCGGAAATACGCGGCCACGTTGTCGACCGGCGCCGCATTCTTCTTCGTAGTCCGATTGAGCGTATAGGCGATCGCCGCCTTGATGCGCTGCACGCCGTATTGCGTGATCAGCCGGCGCGCCTCCGAACGCGGAATGCCGAACTTGGCGACTTCCTCGACCAGCGCTTCGTTCTTGACGTCGCCGTCCTCCACCGTATCGGCGCTCTGCTTGCGCGTCACCTTGAATTGCACGGCTTCCACGCTGCGGCCGGACTTGTGTTCGATCAACTCGAGCGTGTGATCCGATACTTCGTTCACCTCCTGAATGCACGGCACCAGGACCTTGCTCTTGAACAGCTTGTACTCCTTGTACGACTGCGATGCCTTGTCCTGGCCGAGAATGAGGTCCCGGAATTTCGGCAGCGGGATCTTCGCGGTGATGCCAATCCCTTCGTAGCGCACCGTGTTTTCCCACAGCGCCAGCGAGTGCGACCGCCGGAATTCGCGAGCGATCCGCATATCGATCAGCGCGTAGATTTCGGGGTTCAGCAGTTCGCTGCGAATCTGGTCGGAGAAGCTGTACTTCAGCACCGATTGCTCGAGCTCCGCGCCGGCGAGCAGGCCCGACGCTTTCCAGACCGTCGAACGGTCGGCGGCCAGGTAGTCCCAGTTGACGACGGTACTGATCAGCGAGTTGACCGTGTCCTTCACGTACTTCGTGTTGTTGCTGTTCAGCCCGCTCTCGTGCGAAAGCGACGCGATCGAGATCGAGAAGCTCGTCCGGCCAGGCTCGAACGCCTCCTGCCGAAGTGCATTCTTGATCAGCGAACTGAACATCTTGCGCTGCTGCAGCCCGATCTTCCCCGACTTGGGCGCGATATGAATCGCCTGGACCGCCTTGCGCAGCAAGTCGGGAGGCTCGGGTGTCTGAAACAGCGAAACCTGTTTGTCGGAGCCTTTGCTTGCGGGCTTGCGCGGCATCGTGATGTCCGGATAAGGTGACCGTGGTGATAGCGGACTTTATACCTTTTCTCGCTACGGGGCAACGCCATTTCTCCAGCATCACTTTCACTATCGCTCATAATTATATGATCCAAAAGGGAAATAAATGATTTTCAGGCCTGCAGGGAACCCCATATCCATCTACCTTTGGAAAAAAATACCTCCCAAAAGCCGCTACCTTTGATGTCCGGGCATCGAAACCCGGCACGAGATTTGCCCTGCGGAAGGTAACCATTCATGGGAGACAAACGTCCGGAATCGAGATCGCCGGCCGGATTCGTGGTGCCCTGCAGCACAGCCGTGTTTTCTCCCATAACTTGCTACCTTCATCGTTTCCCATAGGAGGGAACCTGTCAGCTTCGTCGATGGGGTTGTTTTCGATCAGGACGATGAAAATCGCTCCCATAAATGGTAACCATTGATTTTCCCCATAGCAGGTAACCTATCTGCGCCAACGATCCAGTCCATACGAAAGCTTTCCGGAGCACCGCCGAGAAATGCAGCCAATCCCGCTGAACTTTCTCCCATAAAAAGGTACCTTTGAGACTCCCCATAACCGGCTACCCGAAGAAAATCCCTGTGCGTCAAGGCATTAGAGGATCAAGAAAACTGCCCCATAAAAGGCTACCTTCGTACGTTCCCATAGATGACTACCCTGGGCGATTCATGACCGCTTTCCCATAACCGGGTACGCTTGCCCCATATCCACAACCCTGATTCCCCACAACGCGGTACCCCATTCCCCAAATCCACAGACCTGAAACCCCAGACCCTTCCACCTGTGCTCCCATAAATGGGTACCGAACCCCCCTCAAACCCTTGTGGCACAAGGCTGTGAGCCGGCTAAAAGTAGTTAAAGAAGTAAACGTGGTTTACAAAAGATGTAAACACACGTGCGCTGCCACAGAAAGACGAACCCCATAAACCGCTACCAATGGGAGCCGTCTGTGGTACGGAAGGCGTGTCGACCCTTCGATCCAGGCCTGCGAACACGAGGTTGGTGACTTGTTTCACCGGGATTTCAGGCCTGACAAGGCTCCCCGCAGAGGTGAGTGCCTACTCACAAACGCCGAAACGTAGAAACCTATGGGAGGAAATCGCGAAAAAGTCCTCCGATTCGGCATACAGGTTCCCGTTTATGGGACCCACGAATCCACTTCATGATCGCCTGCGCACCATGGATTAGCCGGCAGAGGAGGTTCGCGACCGAGGCGGCGGACATCTACGGATCCGCGCAAGCTACAGTTCGAAATCATCCCGGACTGCATGCGTGTGGTTTTTTGTCCTCGCGCATGCGTGTCCGTGGACAAGTTTTTACCGATCGCCCGCCGGCGCTTTTCGACAAATTTAGCCTGTGGACTGTGCGCAGGGGAAACCATTTCAGGCTGCTTCGTCATGCAGCAGCGGTCCAATTTTCTACCTTTGCCCCAACCGACGCGTCGCGCTGTGTCCCTGGCAAGCTACGAGGGGCCCGCACAACCGACCAGGAATGAGCGTCATGTCTACTCGCCATTCGCACAGGTTGCCGGCTCCTGGACCGATCCGGAGATCGTTATGCGCCGACGTGAAGATACGGTCGACGAAGAAGCTCACCGTAGTCGAACCGCGGATGGCTCCCGAACATGCTCACCTTCCGGAATTTCGTGATCCCGTAAAAGCTCACTGATCAGGCATCGCCACAGGTATCGGCAAGCTGTGAAAATTGCAGTGCCGTCCAGCTGACGCACCATCGAACCAGTCAAATGAAAAACCTGTGGCAAAGGCAAACTGTCCGTGGTGTATCCACCGACACAGCATCACGAATCAACAAGCCTTGTCTCGACTTCAGCGCCGGAGCAACCTCTGCCAGACGAGCACCATGCCTTCGCACGGTCCCTCGACGCATGCGTGAAGCGATGCGGGTCAACGTCTTCACCGCACGCACAGTGTTCGGCTTTTCGTCATACGTGCCTGTCGGTGACGGCCTGCACCGCGACAGGTAACTAAAGCCATAGGTAACCACCCACATCACAGCGTGGCGACGCAATGCGATCGTCTCGATTGTCGGACAAACCGAATCGTGGTCGTTTATGGGAGGAACCGTCGCTCGAGCCGCGTCGAACGACAACGTAATGCACACGTCGACCGCTGCTGCGGTGATCATGGATGCGCGAGGCGGCTCACGTCACGCATGAGCGTGTCGACATCACCACCGGTGAAACAGCCGTCGATGTCGCGCATCGAACTGTGCGTGCATATTCGTTGCAGTCACCGGAGCGTGCGATACGGCGTCCCTGTCTCTATCACGCGACGGCCGTGCAGGGTTCCCGTCTTCTCCCATACGCGTATCCCGATTCCGTCATCAACATCACGTTCGCGCCACATTTTTCACGACACGGTTATGATGCACAGGTCCTGATCGCGACATGACGACTGGTCAGGGCAGGGGCGGTATCTCGATGGTTTTTCAATCCGTGATAGTCATCAAAAAAGAGAGTTCAGCGATGCAAATCCAGATCAGAAAATTTGCGCTGGCTGCTACTGCAGCCGCTTTCCTGTCCGGCTCGGCCGTTCCTGCGTTTGCGCAGACCGACGCCGCCAGCGCACCTGCTGCACAGGATGCCAAGGCAGCGAAGAGCGAGGCACGCAAGGCGGCCAGGGCCAAACGCAAGGCCGAGCACAAGGCCGCCCGCGCGAAGAACACCGCCGAGCTGAAGAAACTCGAAGATGCCGGTTACAAGCCGGCGGCCAATGATCCGAACTATCCGCAGAACCTGCAGAACGCGGAGAAGAAAGCCGGCGCTGCAGCAAGCCAGTAAGCGTCGTTGGCGGCAAGCCGCGGCTCGCACCGCGGGTTGCCGCATGCATCGCGATCACGCGATGCACACTGAAAATCACGTTCGGTGAATTTTCGTCATTTGATTTGGAATCCTTCTTTTATCGCCACGCACGACCGGCATCTCGAAGCGGTCAGTGTCGCGCGTCCGGCGCGGTCGCGTTCCCCGTCGTTTTCAGCCAGTCCTTGAATGCACGCACGGCATCGTCGTTCGCGCGTGCGGCTGCCACATACGTGAAGTAGCGCCAGGGCGGCAGTGCCGGTTCGCTGAATGGCTGCACGAGCCGGCCTTCGGCGATGTCGTCGGCGACGAGAGCGATCGGCCCCATTGCGACCCCGAGCCCGTCGAGCGCGCCTTGCAGTGTCAGGTAGAAATGCTCGAGCGTGAGCGAGTGCCGCGGCACGAGATTCGGATGCCCGGCCGCCGCGAGCCACTCGGGCCACATGCCGGGATAGGTTGCCGCGTGCAACAGCGTAAAGCCCGCGAGATCGGCGGGCGTGTCCAGCGGCCGACCCTCCAGCAACTTCGGCGCACACACCGGCAGCCGCACTTCGGACAGGAATTCCTCGGCGACGTAACCGTCGACGGCCTGCGGGCCACCGCGAACGATCAGGTCGACCTTGTCGCGCAATTTATCGATCGGCTCGTTTGACGTCGACAACCGCACCTCGATGGCCGGATGGGCGACCTGGAACGACGACAGCTTCGGCACGAGCCAGCGCAGCGAAAACGTGGCGGGCGCGCTGACGCGCAGCACGCGCTGCTGCGCGTGACCGAAGTGCTGCGCGGTGGCGAGCGCGATCCGGTCGAACGATGCGCCGACTTCGGCGAGATAGGCCCGGCCTGCGTCGGTCAGCTCGACGCGCCGGTTGTGGCGTTCGAACAACGGCCGTCCGAGCCACGCCTCCAGTTGCTGTACGTGCCGGCTGATCGCGCCGTGCGTCACGCACAGCTCGTCGGCGGCCAGCGTGAAGCTGCCGAGTCGTGCGGCGGCTTCGAACGCGCGCAGTGAATTCAACGGAGGGAGTCGTCGGGCCATTACTTTGTTTCGTGTGATATTTCTTCACACGAAGGTTCAGGTTTAATCGTTTGATCGGGCGATACAGCTCCGCCAATATGGCACACAAACGGCCGGCTCGGCCGAGCGAGTGTCTGAATTTCTCACATGGAGTGCGGAGCATGCCGAACGTGGTGGTAGTGGGTGCCCAATGGGGCGACGAGGGTAAAGGGCGCGTCGTGGACTGGCTGGCGGCCCAGGCCGATGTCGTCGCGCGCTACAACGGCGGCCACAACGCGGGCCATACGCTGGTCGTCGGCGGCAAGACGTACAAACTCGCGCTCCTGCCGAGCGGCGTCGTGCGCGGCAAGCGCGGCGCGATCGGCAACGGCGTGGCGCTCGATCCGGAAGCGCTGCTCGCGGAAATCGGGCGGATGGCCGAGCTCGGGCTGTCGGTGACGCCTGACAATCTGTCGATCGCCGAGAACGCGACGCTGGTGCTGCCGATTCACCGGGCAATCGACCAGGCGCAGGAGCGTCTGCGCCGGGAACCGATCGGCACCACGCTGCGCGGGATCGGGCCGGCCTACGAGGACAAGGTCGGGCGCCGCGGGCTGCGCGTCGGCGATCTCGCGGAGTCCGGCCGGCTTGCCGCCAAGCTCGACGTGCTCGTCGACCATCACAACGCGTGGTTCCGCGGCCTGGGGCTCGACGAATATGACCGCGACGCGATGCTGGCGACGCTGGTCGATCTCGCGCCGAAGATCCTGCCGTTCGTCCGTCCTGTCTGGGCCGACCTCAACGACGCGACCGATCGCGGCGAGCGCATCCTGTTCGAGGGTTCGCAGGCGGTGATGCTGGATATCGACTGGGGCACGTACCCGTTCGTGACGTCGTCGGGCACCGTGGCGTCGGCCGCGGCGGCCGGCACCGGGCTGGGAGCATCGAAGCTCGGCCATGTGCTGGGTGTAACCAAGGCGTATGCGACGCGTGTCGGCGGCGGCCCGTTCCTCACGGAGCTGGACGACGTCACTGGCGAAACGCTGCGCGCGCGCGGGCAGGAATTCGGCGTCAATACCGGCCGGCCGCGACGCTGCGGCTGGCTCGATGCGGCACAACTGCGCCAGGCCGTCAGGATCTCGGGCATCGATTCGCTCGCGCTCACGAAGCTCGACGTGCTCGACGGCTTCGAGTCGATCGAGCTGTGCATCGGTTACGAACTCGACGGTGCGCGTGTCGACCATCTTCCCGCAAGCCTCGATGCGCAGTCGCGCGCGAAGCCTGTGTACGAACGATTCGACGGCTGGCACGGCACCGTGAAGGGCGTGCGCGAGCGTGCGGCGCTGCCGCGCGCCGCGCAGGATTTCATCGCGCGCATCGAAGCGGTCGCGGGCGCGCCGGTGTCGATGATCACGACCGGTGCGGAACGCGACGACACGATCGTGTTGCGCAATCCTTTCGATGCGGCGGCGGCTGCGTAACGGGCGAGACAGGAAGGACGTAAATTGCGCTGCGGCGTCGCGGCAGGCGGGTCGTTTTTGCCGGCCCGGATGCACGCGACGAGCGGCTTCGCGGCACGATTCGGCATCCGGATCACGCCGCGTACGGCGAACTGGACACGCCTGCAGCGCTGCTGTACTGTTCCGCACAATTCGCGCCAGACCGGCCTGTGCCGGAGCCGCCGGCACCCAGGCCGCACGGCGGCGCGACGTGATCTCAATCCCGGGGACAGGTCGATGGACACGTTACAGATGATGCGCATTTTCGTCCGGGTCGCGGAGGAGGGCAGTTTCACGAGCGCGGCCCATCGCCTGGACATCACGACGGCCTACGCATCGCGTTCGGTCGCACAGCTCGAAACGCATCTGCGCACGCGCCTGCTCAATCGCAGCACGCGCCGCATTGCGCTGACCGATGCGGGGCAGCGCTATCTCGACCGCTGCCAGCGCATCCTCGGCTATATCGACGAAGCGGAAGCCGAGGCGGCCGACGCACAGGCGAAACCGTCAGGACGGCTGCACGTTCACGCGACGACGAGTTTCGGCCAGTCCTACGTGGTGCCCGCGGTCGTGCGCTACCGCGAACGCTATCCGTCGGTCGCGGTTGAACTGACGCTGTCGCAGCACGTGCCCGACATCATCGACGAAGGCTACGACGTATCTCTGCAGTTGAGCACGACCGAGCTGCCCGATTCCGGGCTCGTGTCGCAGCGGCTCGGCGACGTGGGCAGCGTGCTGTGCGCGTCACCCGCGTACCTGCAGGCGCGCGGCACGCCGCGCACGGTGAGCGACCTCGAAGGGCATGCGTGCCTGCAGATCGTCACGCCGCTCTTTCCGCGCGATCGCTGGCATCTCGACGGCCCCAACGGACGCGAAACGTTCGAACTGCCGTTGCCGGATTTCCAGGTCAACATCGCCGATGCGCTCGGTGCCGCGCTGCGTGCCGGCCTCGGGATCGGCTCGCTGCCGATGTCGGCCGCGCTGCCCGGGCTCGCGAGCGGCGCGCTGGTGCGTGTGCTGCCCGAATACCGGCTGCAGAAGCTGACGGTCTATACGCTGTATGCGTCGCGCCAGTATCTCGACGCGAAGATCCGCACATTCGTCGATTTCCTGCGCGAATGCGTGCCCGAGTTGCTGGCTGCCGACGAGGCTGCGCTGACCGCGTCGTGCGCGTCACGTCATTCCTGATTCAGCGATGGCTGCTGCGCGAGGGCCGCGCGTTTCTTGACCGGTTAAATAATATGCAGTCCTGTATTTTATGCGGATGTCGGCCGCGACTGCACGCCCGGTCCGGGAAACGTTGCCCGTGCAACCGGCGCGCCCTTATGAAAACGCTCGCTTTCGATATCGAACATCGTTGGTTCGATGCGTGGCACCGCCTGCGCTCGCGTGACGGCGTGGCCTGGCTCTGCGATCGAGCGCATGACAAGCAGCCTCGCCGTGTGCGATCCCATTCAGGGCGCGACGCGCGACAGCGGCACCGCTTCGCCGCGCAGCCTCGCGACGTCGCGACCCGGCGCATCGCCGAACAGCCGCGCGTATTCGCGGCTGAATTGCGATGCGCTCACGTAGCCTACGCTGCGGCACGCCTGCCGCGCATCCATCGCCGACAGGCACATCAGGCGGCGCGCCTCCTGCAGCCGCAGCACCTTCTGGCATTGCAACGGACTCATCGACGTGACCGCACGGAAGTGATGATGGAAGGTCGACGGGCTCATGTCGACCTGTCGCGCGAGTGAGTCGACCGTCATCGGATCGAGGTAATGGTCGCGAATCCACGCGACCGCGCGCGAGATGCGCTGCGTCGTGGAACCGGCCTCGCCGACCTGTGCGACGCGCGCGCCCGACGGGCCGCGCAGCAGCCGGATCAGGATTTCGTCGACGATCAGCGGTGCGATCAGGTCGAGATCGTCGGGTTGCGCGATCAGTTGCATCAGCCGCGCGACGGCGTCGACGATTTCGGGCGTAGCGTCGAGCGTATCGAGCGCGCCGTAGTCGACGGCCTTCGGCAGTCCGCGCGGAAAGACAACCGGCGTGAGCGCGGCGATGCGCACCGGATCGAGTTCGAGCTGCGCATAGAGGAACGGCTCGGCCGGGCCCGCACGCGTCACGCGGCCGGTGACGGGCACGTCGGCCGTCGTGACCAGCATCCGCGCTTCGTCGATCGCGTAGGTGTCGTCGCCGATCCGCATCGACTTCGCACCTTGCCCGACGATGCTCAGGCACGCGTGGTGCACGCCGTGGTTCCACTGCGGCGGCGCGACGGACGCACGCGAGATGCGCATGCCGCGCACCGGGAGGTCGAACGAACCGTCGTGCGGCGCGTACGCGGCGATCAGCGCCGCGAGCCGGGCCGCATGCGGCCGTGCCGGCGACCGGGGGTCGTGATCGGGCGAGGTGCGCGGTTGCGGTGGCGTTCGGGCGTCGATTTCCATGTTGCTGAGCGGGGGCTGAGTGAGCTAGGCGAGGTGCGCGGCTGCGGTTCGCCGTCGTGGTGAAGGCAGGGGCGCCGGCTCGGCGGTCACATCGTACGGCCAGTTGCGCGCTCGGGATTGCCTAAACCTGTCGGAAATTAGCCCGATCATCCGGACCTGCACGGTCGGCGGTCGCATCGCCCGTCATCGCATGGTGTGCAGCGCACAAATTCGGAAATTAAGGCAAAACAATCGCAGGATCGGGCAAGCCATTGTCCGGTGGTTTTCATACCATTGCAGCTGCTGAAAGAAATGTGTTCCAGCGCGTTTGGGGCGACGCGGGCAAGACCGTCGCATGTTGCGCGGCCGCCGGCGGCGCCGCTGCGCGTGTCGCCGCCGCGAACCGCTGGAAAAGACTCAGGACTGCTATCGAATGATCGTGTATCGGGCCAGCCGAGGCCGGCTTGCGTCCGTTGCATGCCGGCGCGCGCCCGTCGCGAGCGTACCGACCGACCCGGCGTGGCCGGCGTCGGCGCCGCCGCATTGGCCGGGCCGGTGCAGATCGACCGTGACGCGACGGCGCGCGCCGGTGGAACGGCAGCCGTCCGCGCAGGGGAATCCGGACAAATGGACCAACTTCAATCGATTCGGGCATTCGTGACGGTGGCAAGGGAAGGCGGGTTTCGCCGGGCGGCGACGCGGCTGCGTGTATCGACAGCGATGGCGAGCAGGCTGGTCGATGCGCTCGAGACACGTCTCGGTGCGCGCCTGCTTCAACGCAGCACCAGCCACCAGTCGCTGACGGAAATCGGCGAGCTGTATCTCGCGCGTGTCGAGCGGATTCTCGGTGCGATCGACGAGATCGACGGCCGTTTCGTCGCAATGGGCAACAAGCCGGAAGGCGCGTTGCGCGTGGCCGCGCCGGTCGCGTTCGGGCTCAGCCAGTTGAGTGCGTTGCTCGATCGCTTCGTGCACCTGTTTCCGGACGTGCGGCCGACCGTGACGCTGACCGATGCGCATGTCGACCTGACCGCCGAAGACATCGACGTCGCGTTCCTGACCGACGGCATGCCGGTGTCCGGTGCGCACGCGCTGCATACGCTGGCGGCGTACGAATCCGTACGCGTCGCGGCACCGGGTTACGTCGCCGCACATGGCGGCGCGGCGGCATCGGGCGACTGGCCGGACCTCGCGACCGTCCGGCTCGAGCTGCCGGCGGCCGACGACGATCCTGCGGCCGCGATTCGATCAGGCACGGTGCCCGGCAATGCGGGCGTCGGCCATCTCGAGATGGCACGACGGCTGGCCGTGGCCGGCATGGGCGCGGCCGTGCTGCCCGCGTATCTCGTCGACGCCGATCTGGCGGCCGGCACGCTGGTGCGTATCGCGCCTGTCCGCCCGCTCGCGCCCGTCACGCTGAGGCTCGCGCATACACGTGCCGCGCACTTGCCGGCTGCTGCGCGCGCGTTCATCGAATTCGCCGGCGCCGCGTTCCGGCCCGCGAGCTAGCGGCCGGTCGACTCCACGGCAACGCGTGCTCACCGGGCCGCGCACTCGCCGTTCTTTTTTCGGAAGCAGTTCGGCAAACGGACGCTCCGCAGGGTGCAACGTACACCCGAAGCAAGCGCCCGCATGGATGGCGGACCGGAAGCGACAGTATTCCGTCCGCGCATGCAGGCCGTGAGGAGATCTGGTGATTCCCATTGAAGGTCGTCTATTTGTGAGAGGTCGCTCCATGCGCGTCGAACGGGTTCCATACCGCTTAATCACTGCCGCAACGGCTGCCGTTTTCCTGGCCGCGTGCGGGAAGAAAGAATCGGCACCGCCGCCGCAAACGCCGGAAGTCGGCGTCGTCACCGTTCAGCCGCAAGCCGTGCCGGCCGTGACCGAACTGCCGGGCCGCACCAGTGCATTCCTCGTCGCGCAGGTCCGCGCACGGGTCGACGGCATCGTGCTGCGCCGTGAATTCATCGAAGGCACCGACGTCAAGGCCGGCCAGCGTCTGTACAAGATCGACCCGGCACCCTACGTCGCCGCGCTGAACAGCGCGAAGGCGACGCTTGCACGGGCGCAGGCGAACCTCGTCACGCAGAACGCGCTGGTCGCACGCTACAAGGTGCTGGTCGCCGCGAACGCAGTCAGCAAGCAGGACTACGACAACGCGGTGGCCACGCAAGGCCAGGCCGCGGCGGACGTCGCGGCCGGCAAGGCGGCGGTCGACACCGCGCAGATCAACCTCGGCTATACGGATGTCGTCTCGCCGGTCTCGGGCCGCGTCGGCATC
>NZ_CAJPGH010000037.1:0-62314 GCF_905339605.1 Burkholderia sp. BCC1972
CGTCGAGCAGAACGCGCGCCTCGCGCTGCAGGCCGCCGACCGCGGTTACGTGATGGATTCGGGCACGGTCACGATGGAAGGCGATGCGAAGCAGATGCTCGACGATCCGAAGGTGCGCGCCGCGTATCTGGGCGAGTAAGCGAGCGAACGAGCGGGCCCGGTGACGCGCGGCGGCGAATGCCGCGTGCGTCGCACCAGGGCTTTCGAAAGGCTGTCACGGGATGCCGCGACAGCCTTTTTTCTTGTCCGGGCGATTCGTGCCGAACTGTGCGCGCGGACGCGACTCCATTCGAGTGTTGTGCTGCGCATGTGGCGCGGGAACAGGGAGCGCAGGCCGCAGCCTGTCGCCCACAAACCGACACACGGGCCGCGTAGCATCGACGACCCATCGGAACATGGAGAGCACGCATGAGTCTGGACTACGGTTTCGTGAAGGCGAAGGTGACATCGGTGGCGAAGCTGAAGGGCTCGCCGCACGGCAGCGAGATCCAGTACCACATCCACCTGACGCTGGCGCTGCCGTCAGGCGACTGGGATGTCGCGATCAACGTCGGCACCAGCGATGCGGACGACCTGCTGAACTACAAGCTCGTCTACGATTTCCACCATCCCGTCACCGGGACGCTCGCGGCCGCGGCCGAAGGCTACACCGACCTCACGGGGCAGGCCGCGCTGCCCGCGCTCGATTACCTGCGCAGCGACATCCTGAACGAGACGGGCGCGTGGCGCGCGAGTGCGGTGATGGACGGCACCGAGAACCCCGAACCGATCCCGTCGCTGCTGCGGCTCGTGAACACCGCGCAGTCGCAGGGCCTCGACGTCGTCGTGTTCGGCCGTACCTATACGGAAGGCAACGGCATCCACGACACGCACATGAACCAGGGCTCGACGGGCCCGAACTACCTGCATCGCGCGGGCGACGACCACAACGACCACAACGACGTGTGGCAGGACGGTGCGCTGATCGTGCGCGTGAGCGACACACAATGGGCCGCGTATTTCGCGGCGTTCGAGCAGCAGGCCGTGCCGACCGACGCGCTCGGCAATCCGCTGCCGGGCGCGGGGCCGATCACGCGCTCGAACTGACCCGGGCCGCTGCCGGCGGCATCACGCGGCCGGCAGCGTCTTGCCGAACGAGATGCGCTCCTCGACGCGATAACCGAGCGCCGCGTAGAAGCGGCACGCGTCGTCGTTGCCGGGCAGGACCTGCAGGTTGATCTTCAGGCAGCCGCGCGCGGCGAGCGCGCGTTCCGCGTGCGCGATCAGCGCGCGGCCGACGCCGAGCCGACGCGCGTCGTTCGCGACGCCGAACGAGTAGAGCCAGCCGCGATGTCCGTCGAACCCCGCCATCAGCGTGCCGACGACCCGCGCGCCGCTGGTCGCGACGAAGAACAGTTCCGGCTGCGTCGCGAGCTTCAGTTCGATCGATCGCAGCGGATCGCGGTGCGGCGGCGCGCCGGCTTCGTCGTACTGCGGGAACGCGTCGTGCCATACCGCGAGCACGGCATCGGTGTCGGCGCGTTCGAACGGGCGGATCGCGACAGCATCGGCGGCGGCATCCATCGCGGCGGTCTCCTTAGAGCGTGTCGAGGATCGACCGCAGCATCGCCATCATCTGGTCGATTTCCTCGGTCGTCACGTTCAGTGCGGGCATGAAGCGCAGCAGGTTCGGTCGCGCGGCGTTCAGCAGCAGGCCGTCCGGCTGCATGTCGCGCGCCTTCTCGACGATCTGCGGGCCGATGTCCTTGCCGAGCAGCAGCGCGCGCAGCAGGCCTTCACCGCGTTCGCCCTCGAAGCCGCGCTCTTCCGACAGTTCGAGCAGCTTGCGCTTCAGGTATTCGCCGCGTGCGCGCACGCCTTCGAGGAAGCCCGGTGCGACGAGCTGCGAGATCACCGAATAGCCGACCGCCGTCATCAGCGGGTTGCCGTTGTAGGTGCCGCCCTGATCGCCGGCCTCGAATACCGCGACGTCGGCCTTCGACAGCAGCGCGCCGAGCGGCGCGCCGCCACCGATGCCCTTCGCGAGCGTCATGACGTCCGGCTCGATACCGGCGAGTTCGTACGCGAACAGCGTACCCGCGCGACCGCAACCGCTTTGCACTTCATCGACGATCAGCAGCAGGTCGTGCTGTTTCGTCAGCGCGCGCAGCGCCTGCATGAATTCGCGCGTCGCCGGAATCACGCCGCCTTCGCCCTGGATCGGTTCGAGCATCACGGCGACGGTCTTGTCGGTGATCAGCTTCTCGACCGAGTTGATGTCGTTCAGCTCGGCCTTCGGGAAACCCGGCACCTGCGGCGCGTAGATCGTGTCCCAGCCCGGCTTGCCGCTGGCCGACATCGTCGCGAGCGTGCGGCCGTGGAAGCTGTGGTCGAACGTGATGATCTCGTACGCGCCGTTCTTGAACTTGCGGCCCCACTTGCGCGCGAGCTTGATCGCGCCTTCGTTCGCTTCGGCGCCGCTGTTCGTGAAGAACACCTTGTCGAACACGCTGTGCTGCGTGAGCAGGCCCGCGAGCTTCGCCATCGGCTCGTTGTAGAACGCCGGCGACGGGTTCAGCAGCTTCTCGGCCTGCGTTTTCAGTGCCTCGACGATACCGTCGTTGCAGTGGCCGAGGCTGTTGACGGCCCAGCCCTGGATGAAGTCCAGATAGCGCTTGCCCGTGTGATCGTAGAGCCACGAACCCTTGCCGTGCGTAAACACGATGTCGGGGCGGTTCGTGATGTACATCAGCGAGTCGATCGGAAAATCGTTCAGGGGCATGGCAGCAGACTCCAGCGGGCGTTGAAAGGGAAACGGGCAATAAAAAAGCCACGGAAGGCCGTGGCTGGTGGGTCGAACAGCTTGTGCGTAACCGGTGAAGCGGTGCGGGTTACGCGCGAGTCCGTGACGAGCCGGCGGCATCCGGGCGGAGCGGCGAGCGGCGACGTCGAAGGGCGGACAGGAAGCAGTTCATGTGCGCAAGCATAAGGCATCCCGCGCCTCACTGTAAACCGCCGCGATGCCACGGATGTGACACGGCGGCGCGCAGCGAGGGCGCGGGCGCGCCCGGTCCTCAGACCGGATGCGCGAGATCGGCGGCGCTCGTGAACGAGTCCGCGTAGAACTCGTCGGCCGGCAGCGCGTGGTGCTGCGTGAAGTCGCGCTGCGCGGATTCGACCATCACCGGCGCACCGCACGCGTACACCTGGTGGCCCGACAGATCGGGCAGGTCCTCGATCACCGCGCGATGGACGAAGCCCGTGCGGCCCGTCCATTGATCGTCGGCGTCCGGCTCGGAGAGCACCGGCACGTACTTGAAGTTCGGGATCTCGCGCGCCCACTGCTCGGCGAGTTCGGCGAGGTAGATGTCCTTCTTGCGGCGGGCGCCCCAGTAGAGCGTCATCGGGCGCGTGATGCCCGAATGCTTCACGTGCTCGATGATCGCCTTGATCGGCGCGAAGCCCGTGCCCGACGCGAGCAGCACGATCGGCTTGTCGGAATCCTCGCGCAGGAAGAACGTGCCGAGCGGGCCCTCGAAGCGCAGGATGTCGCGCTCCTTCATCGCGCCGAACACGTGGTCGGTGAACTTGCCGCCCGGCATGTGGCGGATGTGCAGCTCGATCGGGCCTTCCTCGTGCGGCGCGTTCGCCATCGAGTAGCTGCGGCGCGAGCCGTCCTTCAGGATGAACTCGACGTACTGGCCTGCGAGGTACTGCAGGCGCTCGTTGGCGGGCAGCTGCAGCTTCACGACCATCACGTCGTCGGCCTTGCGCTCGAGCGCGGCGATCCGGCACGGCAGCTTCTTGACCTGCACGCCGTCGACACCGGCGATTTCACGCACGTCGATTTCGAGATCGCACTGGGCCTTCGAGCAGCACAGCAGCGCGAGGCCGCGCGTGCGTTCGTCGTTGGACAGTGCCGACGCGGCGTGCGGGCCCTGTTCGATCTGGCCCGACACGATCTGGCCCTTGCACGAGCCGCATGCGCCGTTCTTGCAGCCGTACGGCAGATGGACGTTCTGGCGCAGCGCGGCGGCCAGCACGGTTTCGTCCGACTCGACCAGGAATTGCCGGCCGCTTTGCTTGAGAGTGACGTTGAATGCCATAGAACCAAACTAGAACAAAATGTGGGGACCGTGCATGTCGCGCACGGCAGCTACAATGCAAGACCGTTGCGCGTCGCGCGACGGCCGCTACTGATTTCGCAACCAACATGATCGCGACACGAATCCTGCGCCGGCCGCGCGCACTGGTCGTCGGCTGCGGCGACGTCGGCATGCGCTGCGTCGCGCAATGGCGTGACGCGCGCCGCAACCTGCGGATCTTCGCGCTGACGAGCCACCCGGCCCGCCGCGACGAACTGCGCGCCGCAGGCGCGACACCGATCGTCGGCGACCTCGACCGCCGGGCGACGCTCGGCCGCCTCGCGGGCCTTGCCCGCACGATCCTGCATCTCGCGCCGCCGCAGTCCGACGGCCGTGACGACCGGCGTACGCGTGCGCTGATCGCCGCAACGTCCATGCCTGCGCGTCGGCCATCGACGCCGGCGGCACCGGCGGTCGGCCGGCTCCGAACGCTGCGCACCGCTGCGCGGCAGGCCGGTGCACCCGTTCGGGGAGCGCGTATTGTACCCGACGGCCTTCGCGCGCCGAGGCTCGTCTACGCGAGCACGACAGGCGTATACGGCGACTGCGGCGGCGCGCGCATCGACGAAACGCATCCGTTGCGCCCCGCGAATCCGCGCGCGTTCCGGCGCGTGTCGGCGGAGCGGCAGCTGCGTGCGGCGACGGTGCGCGGCATGCTGTCCGCGCGCATCGTGCGCATTCCCGGCATCTACGCGGCGAACCGCCTGCCGGTCGCGCGGCTCGAGCGCGGCACGCCGGCGCTCGAGCCGGCCGACGACGTGTACACGAACCACATCCATGCGGACGATCTCGCGTCGATCCTGCGCCGCGCGGCCGAGCGCGGCAGGCCGGCGCGCGCGGTGCACGCGTCGGACGACAGCGAACTGCGGATGGGAGAGTATTTCGACCGGGTCGCGCAGGTGCTCGGCCTGCCAAGGCCGCCGCGCATCAGTCGCGCGGACGCCGAGCGCCAGCTCGAACCGACGCTGCTGTCGTTCATGCGCGAGTCGCGACGCCTGTCCAACGCACGGCTCAAGGCCGAATTGTGCGTGACGTTGCGGTACCCGACCGTAGACGATTTCCTTCAAACGCTCGCGCCGGGCAGTGCGTCAGGTCAGCGCCGGTAACGCCTCGATCAGCAGGAAGCACAGCAGCGCACCGATCAGCGCGCCAATCAGGTTCGGATGATATTTGTGCTTCATGTGCATCGCGGCCAGCAGGCCGCCGATCACGATGACACCGATGACCGCGAACGCGATCATCATGGACGACAGTTCGAAAGAATGGTTGATGTTCACGATATCTCCCCCTGCATCGCTGCTCTTGCAGCTTGTGATTTCAGTATAGCGGGGGAACCCGCGCCCGAGACGCGGTCGGGCATCGAACGGTCGTGCGGATTTTCCCTTACAGGGTTTTGACGGGATTGCGCAGGGCTGAAAGGTCGGCGTCGTCGAGCCACCGCCACGCGCCCGGTTCGAGATCGCCCGGCAGCGTGAAGCCGCCGATGCTTTCGCGGTGCAGCAACTCGACGCGATTGCTCGCCGCCGCCACCATGCGCTTGACCTGATGGTATTTGCCTTCGAGGACGGTCAGCGCAAGCGCGTGCGTGTCGCGCGCGTCGGCGGCGACGGCCGCGATCGGCTTCGGCTCGCCGTGCAGCTGCACGCCGCTGCGCAGCGCATTCAACTGCGCATCGTCGAGCGGGTGGCGCACGGTCGCGACGTAGGTCTTCGGTACCTTGCGCTTCGGCGACGTGTACGCGTGCACGAACTGGCCGTCGTCGGACAGCAGCAGCAGGCCGGTCGTGTCCTGGTCGAGCCGGCCGACGCACTGCACGCCGCGGGCGACGAGCGGCGCGGGCAGCAGGCTGAACACGCTCGCGTGGTGCTGCGGATCGCGCGAGCACTCGTAGCCGGCCGGCTTGTTGAGCGCGAGATACGCGCGCGCGTGAAACGGCCACGCCGTATCGTCGACCGAGAACACGAGGCCGTCGGTATCGAACGCGGCGTCGGGGTCGGTCGCGGCGGTGCCCGCGACGGCGACGCGACCGGCTTCGATCAGGCCGCGGCACTGGCGGCGCGAGCCGAAGCCCTGGGTGTAGAGAATGCTTTCGAGATCCATAGCGCGCGCATTCTATCAAGCGGCGGCCGATGACCGGCATGAACGCGCATGCGCTGGTAAGCTGCCGGAACGCCGCGCGGGGCGCGGCGCCCGTTCATTCTTCACGGAAAGTCCATGCGTTTCGATTCATTCCCGTTCGGCCGCCAGGCGGCCGCCGTCATCGTGGCCGCGACCGTCTCGTCGGCCGCTTTCGCGCACGCGCATCTCGCGAAGAGCGATCCGGCAGCCGGTGCGACGGTGGCCGCCGCACCGGCTGCCGTCACGATCGATTTCACCGAGCCGCTGGAGCCGGCTTTCAGCTCGATCGTCGTCGTCGACGGCGGCGGCAAGACGGTGTCGGACGGCCGCGCGCGCATCGATGCCTCGAACCGCAAGCGGATGACGGTGCCGCTGACGGCAGCCGGCACCGGTGCCTATACGGTGAAATGGGTGGCCGTCGCGACCGACGGGCACCGCACGCAGGGCGCGTACGGCTTCAGCGTGAAGTGACGCAACGGCGGCGGCAGGCCCGTGCCAGGGTTGTCGTCGCCTTCATCCGACAGGGAGTTTCCCGCATGAATCCGACGACGCTCGACGCACTCGCCGACTTCCCCCGTCAGCTCGAAGCGCATTTCGCGGCCGTTCCGGACGGCTACGCGCGCTGGACGCCCGACGACTGGGCCGGGATCCCGAGCGAGCATTTCTCGCCGCTCGGGCAGCTCTGCCACGTGCGCGACATCGAGATCGACGGCTATCACGTGCGGCTGCGCCGGATGCTCGACGAAGACCGGCCGCTGCTCGAGTCGATCGACGGCGACGCGCTCGCGATCGAGCGCCGCTATGACGACGCGTACGCGTCCGACGTGCTCGCGGCGATTCGCGACGCGCGACGCGAAACGCTGGAGCGGCTGTCGCGCCTCACGCCCGAGCAGTTCGAGCGCACCGGCGAGTTCGACGGCTACGGTTCGCTGACCGTGCGCGGGCTCGTCCACTACCTGTGCAGCCACGACCAGCAGCATCTGGCCGGCATGCAGTGGCTGCTCGGCAAGATCGACGCGGCGCTTTATGCGCGCTGAGGCGGGTGACGGCCGTGCGGCCGCAGGCAGAATCCGGCGCCGCCGTCAGTGCGGCCGACCACCGTGCATCGCTCCGATTGGATCGGTTTTCTGGATAATCCATCCAGCTGCGGCCGGCTGACCGGCGCGTCGCGCGTGCCTACACTCCTAGCTTCGTTCAACGAAAAAAGGAGTCAACCGTGGCAACTCACACGCTCGCAGACAAGGTCGTCCTGATCGCAGGCGGCGCGAAGAATCTCGGTGGCCTGATCGCGCGGGACCTGGCGAGCCACGGCGCGAAGGCGGTGGCGATCCACTACAACAGCGCGGCGTCGCAGGCGCAGGCCGAGGAGACGGCCGCCGCGGTACGCGCGGCCGGCGCGGAAGCCGCCACGTTCCAGGCCGACCTGACCACGGCCGCCGCGGTCGAGAAGCTGTTCGACGACGCGAAGCAGCGCTTCGGCAAGATCGACATCGCGATCAACACGGTCGGCAAGGTGCTGAAGAAGCCGTTCACCGAGATCAGCGAGGCCGAGTACGACGAGATGTTCGCGGTCAACAGCAAGTCGGCGTTCTTCTTCATCAAGGAAGCGGGGCGGCACCTCGAGGATCACGGCAAGCTCGTCACGCTGGTGACGTCGCTGCTCGGCGCGTTCACGCCGTTCTATGCGGCATACGAAGGGTCGAAGGCGCCGGTCGAGCACTTCACGCGCGCGGCGTCGAAGGAGTACGGCGCACGCGGGATCTCGGTGACGGCCGTCGGGCCGGGCCCGATGGATACGCCGTTCTTCTATCCGGCCGAAGGCGCCGACGCGGTCGCGTATCACAAGACGGCCGCCGCGCTGTCGCCGTTCAGCAAGACGGGCCTGACCGACATCGAGGACGTCGTGCCGTTCATCCGTCATCTCGTGACCGACGGCTGGTGGATCACGGGCCAGACGATCCTGATCAACGGCGGCTATACGACGAAGTAACCGGGCCGCTCACGCGTCGCGCGGCGCACGCAATGGCGCGTTTGCGTGGACAATGCACGGGCGTGCAGCCGCGAGGCCGCACGCCCGTTTTCCTTGTGCCGCCGACCTTGCCGCGATGTGCGGCGGCGGGCGGCGACGGTCGTCCGAACCCACGTTCCCTGCCGATGGACAAGCTGGATCAGGTCAGAATCTTCCTGCAGGTTGCCGAAATGGGCAGCTTCATCAAGGCCGCGCATGCGCTCGACATGCCGCGCGCGACCGTGTCGGCGGCCGTCCAGCAGCTCGAGACGGGGCTCGGCACGCGCCTCCTGCATCGCACGACGCGCCAGGTGCAGCTCACTGCCGACGGCGCGCTGCTGCTCGACCGCGGCCGGCGCCTGCTTGCGGAAGCCGACGAACTCGACCGCCTGTTTCGCCGCCGCGACCGCGAGGTCGTCGGACGGCTGAACGTCGACGTGCCGAGCCGGATCGCCCGCCGCGTCATCGCGCCCGCGCTGCCGTCGCTGTTTCGTCGCTACCCGAAGCTGCAACTGTCGCTCGGCTCGACCGACCGCTCGATCGACCTCGTGCAGGAAGGCGTCGACTGCGCGATCCGCGTCGGGCGGCTCGCGGACAGCAGCCTCGTCGTGCGGCCGCTCGGGCAGTTCACGCTGATCAACTGCGCAAGCCCCGACTACCTGCGCGAATGCGGCGTGCCCGAGCATCCGGATGCGCTCGCGCACGGGCACTGGGCGATCGGCTATGCGTCGCCGACGACGGGGCGCGAACTCGGGTGGGAATACTGCGCGGACGGCCAGCGGCGTACGCTGACGCTGCCGAGCCGCGTGATCGTCAACAACGCGGAAACCTATATCGCCGGCTGCATTGCCGGCATGGGGCTGATCCAGATTCCGCGGTTCGACGTCGAGCATCTGCTGGAAAGCGGCGTGCTCGTCGACGTGATGCCGGGCCACCGCGCCGAGCCGATGGACGTGTCGGCCGTGTATCCGCACCGCCGGCACCGCTCGCGCCGGCTCAATGCGTTCATCGAGTGGTTCGGCGCGTTGATGGCGGATGCGCTGACGGGGACGGCGGCCGGACCGGGCGCGGACGGCGACTGACCGGAGCGGCGGCCGCGCACGTTTCAATCGTCCGGCGCCGCGAACTGCCTGCCGCGCCCGGCGTCGCGCACCGCGTCGATCAACGCGGCGCCGGGGCCGTCGGGTTTCGCCGAGAACGCGTAGAAGCGCGCGGCCGGCAGCGCGGGCAGGCCGTCCTGCGGCCCGCATTCGCGCAGGCCGTCGCGCAGCTGGCTGCGCGCGAGCGCCGTGACCGCGAAGCCGGCGAGCGCGGCCGACACGCAGCCGGCCATGCTGCTGCTCTCGAACAGCACGCGGAACGGCCGCAGCGCGGCGGCGAGCGCTGCGACGGCCGCTTCCCGATAGACGCACGGCTGCGGAAACAGCGCGAGCGGCACTTCGCCGCCCGCGTCGAGCGCGCGGTCCGACGCGAAGGCCCACACGAGCGGCTCTTCCCACAGCAATTCACCCGGCGTGTCGACCTGCCGGCACTGCTTGCCGAATACGACATCGAGCCGGCCGAGCATCTGTTCGCGCAGCAGCGATGCGGTGATCCCAACCTTCAGCTCGATCGACGTCCGCGGATGGCGGTCGCGGAACGTGCGCAGCACGTGCGGCAGCCACGCGCCGGCGAAGTCCTCCGACGCGCCGACCCGCAGCGGCCCATGCGCCGGCGCGCCGCGCAGCCGCGCGCGCACTTCGCGCTCCATGTCGACGATGTTGCGCGCGTACGCGTACAGCGTGTCGCCGGCCGGCGTGAGCGCGATACGGCGCGTCGTGCGCGCGATCAGCACGGTGCCGGCCGCCTGTTCGAGTCGCTTGATGTGACCGCTGACGGCCGACGGCGTCAGCGCGAGACGGTCGGCGGCCGGCGCGAACCCGCGGTTGTCGACGACTTCGAGAAAGGTGCGCAGCAGCGTGATGTCGAGCGCGGTCGATGCGGGGTCGGTCAGCGGTTCCATCGGTCGATTCAACGCAAAATTCAAGGAATAGATCATGATACTCCGTGAATCGTGATGAAAGGCCGGCCTACCATCGTGCGCTCAGGCTGACTCGACGGAGTGCACGATGACGACTTATGCGCATGCGACGACCGCGTCGCTCGATATTGGCTATCTCGAATGGAACCCGCGCGGCGAGCGCGTGGCCGTGCTGCTGCACGGCTGGCCGGACAGCGCGGTCGGCTGGGAGCCGGTGGCCGCGTCGCTCGCCGCACGCGGCTACCGCGTGCTGGCGCCCGCGCTGCGCGGCTTTGCGCCGACGCGTTTTCGCGATGCAACTGTGCCGCGCAGCGGCCAGCTCGCGGCGCTCGGCCGCGACTTGCTCGAATTCATCGACGTGCTCGGCGTCGAGCGGCCCGTGCTGGTCGGGCACGACTGGGGCGCCCGCGCGGCGGCGAACGCGTGCGGGTTGCGCGACGGTGCCGCGTCGCATCTCGTGATGCTGTCGGTCGGGTACGGTACCAACGATCCCGGCCAGCCGCTGTCGCTGCAGCAGGCGCGCAACTACTGGTATCACTGGTTCATGGCGACGCCGCGCGGCGAGCAGGCGCTGCGCGACGACCGCCGCGCGTTCACGCGCCTGATGTGGGACACGTGGTCGCCGCCCGGCTGGTATCGCGACAGCGATTTCGACGCGGCAGCCGCCGCGTTCGACGGACCCGACTGGATCGACGTCGTGCTGCATTCGTACCGGCATCGCTGGGGCTTCGCGCCGGGCACGCCGGCCTACGCCGACGACGACGCGCGGCTGAACCCGGCGCCCGTGCTGGCGGTGCCGACGCTCGTGCTGCATGGCGGTGCGGACACCTGCAATCATCCGGACAGCTCGGCCGGGCGCGAACGGTTCTTCGCCGGCCGCTACGCGCGGCAGCTCCTCGACTCGGTCGGGCACTTTCCGCAACGCGAGGCGCCGGCGGCCGTCGCGGACGCGATCCTGCGGTTCTGCGAGCGCGACTGAACGCACGGCTGTCCAGGCCGGTCATTCGGTGCGGTGTGGAATGTCGTCCGGGAACGGGTAGGGCGCATGCGGCCCCGGCCAGTCGGGTACGGGCGGCTCGCGGAGCAGGTCGCATCCGCCCAGCAGGATCGACAGCAGCGCGGCGAGCGCACCGACGCGAAGCGGGATTGAAACGACGCGCCTGGACATGGCTTGCCTCCTCCGTGCTGCGTTCCCTGATGATGCTTGGACTGTCGCGGGAGGGCGCGCGTTGCGGCCGGCATCGCGTGCGGCCAAAACAAAAAACCCGCGAAGCGGCGAGCTTGCGCGGGTTTCGACGGTGCAGCGCATGACGCTGCGAAAGACTGGTGCCCAGGGCCGGAATCGAACCGGCACGCCTTGCGGCGGGGGATTTTGAGTCCCCTGCGTCTACCAATTTCACCACCTGGGCTTGTTCCAGACCGCGCAGCCAGTGCGCGGCGAAAGGCGGATTATGGCGGAAATCCGGATGTCGGGCAAGCCGCCCGGTCATTCAGCCGCAAGTCACTGGCTCAGGTAGACGAACCGGCCCTGCTTCACGATCCCCATCACGCTTGCGCGCTGATCCAGCCCCACATGATCCTTGTCGCTCGTGTTGACGACGCCGTTCGGCACGACGAGCTCGTGCGCGCGTTCGAGCTCGTGCCGCAACGCCGCGCGGAACGCGGGCGTGCCGGGCTGCGCGGCCTTCAGCGCGCGGCCGACCGCGTCGGCGAGGCGCGGGTAGACGCCCGCAGCGTCGCCCGCGAACTGCGTGACCGTGCCGGCGCCGTACTTCGCTTCGTACGCGTCGACGAACGCGAGCGCGGCCTTGCGGGCCGGATGGTCGGCCGGCAACGTGCGCGCGACGACCACCGGCTGGGTCGGGAACAGCGTGCCGTCGACGTCCTTGCCGCCGAGCTTGATGAATTCCGGCGTCGCGATGCCGTGCGTCTGGTAGATCGGGCCCTTGTAGCCGCGCTCGATCAGCGTGCGCTGCGGCAGCACGGTCGGCGTGCCGGCACCCGCGATCAGGATCGCGTCGGGCTTCGCCGCGATCAGCTTCAGCGCCTGGCCCGTGACGCTCGCGTCGGTGCGGTTGAAGCGCTCGGTCGCGATGACGCGGATCTTGCGCAGGTCGGCGAAGCGCGTGAATTCGTTCAGCCAGCTGTCGCCGTAGCTGTCCGCGAAGCCGATGAAGCCGACCGTCTTCACGCCGTGGTTCACCATGTAGCGCGTCATCACGTCGGCCATCGCGCGGTCGCTCTGCGCCATCTTGAAGGCCCAGGTCCGCGCGCCTTCCTGCGGCTCGACGATCGAGCCGGAGCCGACCAGCGTGATCATCGGCGTCTGCGCGGCGGCCACCGGATCGAGCGCCGCGAGCGCGGCCGGCGTGATGTTCGGCCCGACCACGACGTCGACGTGATCCTCGTCGACCAGCTTGCGGATGTTGCGCACCGCGGTACCGGGATCGGACGCGTCGTCGAGCACCGTCACCTGCACGGGCTGCCCGGCGATCGTCTTCGGCCACATCAGGATCGCGTTCTTGCTCGTGATGCCGATCGCGGCGGCCGAGCCGGTCGACGACAGGTCGACGCCGACCTTCAGGTCGGCATGCGCGGCCGCGCAGGCCAGCACGAGGGCGGCGCCGGCGGCGCGGCGCAACAGGGCGGGAAGCGTCATGCGGGAATCTCCGTCGGGCAGCAAAAAGGGGCGCGACAGGCGCCCCTGTATATATACAGGCCG
The DNA here is from genome assembly GCF_905339605.1 of Burkholderia sp. BCC1972. Taxonomy (NCBI): domain Bacteria; kingdom Pseudomonadati; phylum Pseudomonadota; class Betaproteobacteria; order Burkholderiales; family Burkholderiaceae; genus Burkholderia; species Burkholderia sp. BCC1972. The sequence continues at coordinate 12,993 of NZ_CAJPGH010000037.1, forward strand.
GTCAAAGCTCGTACGATTCGGATTCGCCCTTGAGCGCCTGCTCGATCAGCTTGCGGTTCAGCGTCGGCGACAGCAGCTCGACGAGCGTATACACATAGCTGCGCAGGTAGGCGCCCTGCTTGAGCGCGACGCGCGTCACGTTGCTGCCGAACAGGTGGCCGACCGGGATCAGCCGCAGGTTGCGGTCGCGCTCCGGGTTGAACGCGATGTCGGCCATGATGCCGACGCCGAGACCGAGTTCGACGTAGGTCTTGATCACGTCGGCGTCGATCGCCTCCAGCACGATGTCCGGCGACAGCCCGCGCAGCGCGAACGCGTGATTGATCTTCTTGCGGCCCGCGAACGCGTCGTCGTAGGTGATCAGCGGGTACTGCGCGAGATCGTCGAGCGTCGGCGGCTTGCGTTCGAGCAGCGGATGGTCGGCCGGCACGACGGCCGCGTGGTGCCACTGGAAGCAGGGCAGCGACACGAGCTCCTTGTAGTCGGAGATCGCCTCGGTCGCGATTGCGAGATCGGCCTGGTCGTGGATCACCATCTCGGCCACCTGCGTCGGGCTGCCTTGCAGGATCGACAGGTGCACCTTCGGGAAGCGCTTCTTGAATTCGGCGATCGCGGCCGGCAGCGAGTAACGGGCCTGCGTGTGGGTTGCGGCGATGGTCAGGTTGCCCTGATCCTGTGCGGCATAATCCTTTCCGACCCTTTTAAGACTTTCAACCTCCTGCAGGATCCGCTCGACCGACGCGAGGATGATCCTGCCCGGCTCGGTGAGCGAGCGCACGCGCTTGCCGTGCCGCGTGAAGATCTCGACGCCGAGCTCGTCCTCGAGCTCGATGATCGCCTTCGATACCCCCGGTTGGGACGTGTAGAGCGCCTTCGCGGCCTCGGTGAGGTTGAAATTCTGCCGGACGGCCTCGCGCACGAAGCGAAATTGGTGCAGGTTCATTTATAACCCTTCCGCATATCAACAGAATTTTTTAGTCGTTTGAAATATAAGGCGAGTTTATTACGATTCACCGGAGTTTTTCAAATATGGATATCTGTTTTCGTCATTAGCAATCCATCCGCCAGCGGATGGGGGCGGTGACGGCGGAACGGAGATTCGGGCGCGACGTGGCTAGGACGTCGCGCGGTCACCACGAAAACCCTGGGGTCCCCGAATGTATCAGTACGACCAATACGACCAGACGATCGTCGACGAGCGTGTCGCGCAGTACCGCGATCAGGTGCGCCGCCGGCTGTCGGGCGAGTTGAGCGAAGAAGAATTCCGTCCGCTGCGCCTGCAGAACGGCCTGTACATGCAGCGCCACGCGTACATGCACCGCATCGCGATTCCGTACGGCAACCTGCGCAGCGACCAGCTCCGGATGCTGGCGCGCATCGCCCGCGAACACGACCGCGGCTACGGCCACTTCTCGACCCGCTCGAACATCCAGTTCAACTGGATCGAGCTGGAAGACACGCCCGAGATCCTCGCGAAGCTCGCGTCGGTGCAGATGCACGGCATCCAGACGTCGGGCAACTGCATCCGCAACATCACGGCCGACCAGTTCGCCGGCGTCGCGCAGGACGAAGAGATCGATCCGCGCCCGTGGTCCGAGATCCTGCGCCAGTGGTCGACGTTCCATCCCGAATTCGCGTGGCTGCCGCGCAAGTTCAAGATCGCGGTGTCGGGCTCGAAGCATGACCGCGCGGCCGTGCAGATCCACGACCTCGGCGTGTACCTGAAGAAGAACGCGCAGGGCGAGGTGGTCGCGAGCATCCTCGCGGGCGGCGGCCTCGGCCGTACGCCGATCGTCGGCGCGGTGATCAAGGAAGACCTGCCGTGGCAGCACCTGCTCACCTACTGCGAAGCCGTGCTGCGCGTGTACAACCGCTACGGCCGCCGCGACAACCTGTACAAGGCGCGGATCAAGATCCTCGTGAAGGCGCTGTCGCCGGCGAAGTTCGCGCAGCAGGTCGAGGAAGAGTGGCAGCACCTGAAGGACGGCCCGTCGACGCTCACGCAGGCCGAGCTCGACCGTGTGTCGCAGTACTTCACGCCGCCGGTCTACGAGAAGCTGGCCGATACCGACGCATCGTTCGAACAGCATCTGCTCGAGAACAAGGCGTTCGCGCGCTGGGTCGAGCGTAACGTCGCGCCGCACAAGGTGGCCGGCTATGCAGCCGTCACGCTGTCGCTGAAGGATCACCGCGTGGCGCCGGGCGACGCGACCGACGCGCAGATGGACCTGGTGGCCGACTGGGCCGACGCGTACTCGTTCGGCGAGCTGCGCGTGTCGCACGAGCAGAACCTGATTCTCGCGAACGTGAAGAAGCGCGACCTGTTCGAGCTGTGGGAAAAGGCGAAGGCGGCCGGTTTCGCGACGCCGAACATCGGCCTCCTGACCGACATCATCGCGTGCCCGGGCGGCGACTTCTGCTCGCTCGCGAACGCGAAGTCGATCCCGATCGCGCTGGCGATCCAGCAGCGTTTCGACGATCTGGACTATGTGTACGACCTCGGCGACCTGTCGCTGAACATTTCCGGTTGCATGAACTCGTGCGGTCACCACCACGTCGGCAACATCGGCATCCTCGGCGTCGACAAGGACGGCGCCGAGTGGTACCAGGTGTCGCTCGGCGGCGAGCAGGGCACGGGCCGCAACGGCGCGCGCCTCGGCCGCGTGATCGGGCCGTCGTTCTCGGCGGACGAAGTGCCGGACGTGATCGCGAAGCTGATCGACACGTTCGTCGAGGCACGCATCGACGGCGAGCGCTTCGTCGACACGTACGACCGCATCGGCATCGCGCCGTTCAAGGAGCGCGTGTATGCGGCGCGCCAGGCAGTGAACGCGTAACCAACCGGGTACAAGGAATTTGCAGATGGCTTCGATTATCAAGAACCGCGCAGTGATCGACGACGCATGGCAGGTCGTGCGCGCGGCGCAAGACGGTGCGCTGCCCGCGGTCGACGCATTGCCGGCCGGCAAGGTGCTGGTGCCGTTCGCGTTGTGGCAGGCCGAGCGCGCGGCGCTCGTCGCCGCGAAGACGAAGGACGAACTCGGCGTGTGGCTCGCGCCGGACAGCGAGCCGGCCGACCTCGTGGCCGACTTCGGCGCGATTGCGCTGATCGCCGTCGATTTCCCGCGCTTCGCGGACGGCCGCGGCTACAGCATCGCGCGCCTGCTGCGCGAGCGCCACGGCTGGACGGGCGAGCTGCGCGCGATCGGCGACGTGCTGCGCGACCAGCTGCTGTACATGTCGCGTTGCGGCTTCGACGCATTCGCGGTGCGCGCCGACAAGGACATCCACGACGCGCTGAACGCGTTCACGGAATTCACGCAGCGTTACCAGGGCGCGTTCGACGAACCGGTGCCGCTGTTCCGCCGCCGCGCGGCCGACGCGAAGGTGAGCGCATGAGTGCCGCCACCGCGCTGACGCCGGAACTCGCCGCGAAGGTCGAGCGCCTCGACGCGCTGCTCGCCCAGATCGGCGCTCGTCACGACAAGGTGAAGTTCGCGAGCAGCCTCGCGGCGGAAGACATGCTGCTCACGCACGCGATCCTGTCGAAGGGCGTGTCGATCGGCATCTTCTCGCTGAATACGGGCCGCCTGCACGCGGAAACGCTCGGCATGATCGACCGCGTGCGCGAGCGCTACGGCTACGAGATCGAGCAATTCCACCCGCAGCAGGACGCGGTCGACCAGTATGTGGCAGAGCATGGCCTGAACGCGTTCTACGAGAGCGTCGAGCTGCGCAAGTCGTGCTGCCACATCCGCAAGGTCGAGCCGCTGAACCGCGCGCTGGCCGACGTCGGCGCGTGGGTCACCGGCCAGCGCCGCGAGCAGTCGGTCACGCGGGCCGAGCTGCACGAGGAAGAACAGGACGAAGCGCGCGGGATCGCGAAGTACAACCCGCTGGCCGACTGGACGGAAGCCGACGTGTGGGCGTACCTTGATGCGTTTGACGTGCCGGTCAACCCGCTGCATGCTCGCGGCTACCCGAGCATCGGCTGCGAGCCGTGCACGCGGGCGATCCGTCCCGGCGAGGACAGCCGCGCGGGCCGCTGGTGGTGGGAATCGCGCGATACGAAGGAATGCGGCCTGCACATCACGATCACGCCGATTCCTGCGGAAGCCGAAACCGGCGCCGCGCACTGAAAGCCCGACAAGAAACTGAATATTGCGCCGCCTGCGACAGCAGGCGGCACGAACCCAGAAGAGAAGGACTGAAATCATGAGCACGACGCTCGAGCAATCCGCCTTTGCCCCGGCCACCGGTGCGGACAGCCGCATGGGCCACCTCGACTGGCTCGAAGCCGAGTCGATCCACATCCTGCGCGAGCTGGTTGCCGAGTGCAGCAAGCCGGCGCTGCTGTTCTCGGGCGGCAAGGATTCGGTCGTCGTGCTGCATCTGGCCCTGAAAGCGTTCGGCCTCGGCGCGAACCGCAAGACGACGCTGCCGTTCCCGCTCGTGCACATCGACACGGGCCACAACTACGAGGAAGTGATCGACTTCCGCGACCGCCGCGCGCAGGAACTGGGCGCCGAGCTGGTCGTCGGTCACGTCGAGGATTCGATCAAGCGCGGCACGGTCGTGCTGCGCCGCGAAACCGATTCGCGCAACGCCGCACAGGCCGTCACGCTGCTCGAGACGATCGAAGCGCACGGCTACACCGCGCTGATCGGCGGCGCGCGCCGCGACGAAGAGAAGGCGCGGGCGAAGGAACGCATCTTCTCGTTCCGCGACGAATTCGGCCAGTGGGATCCGAAGGCGCAGCGCCCGGAACTGTGGAGCCTGTACAACGCCCGCCTGCACAAGGGCGAGCACCTGCGCGTGTTCCCGATCTCGAACTGGACCGAACTCGACGTGTGGCAGTACATCGCACGCGAAAACCTCGAACTGCCGTCGATCTACTACGCGCACCAGCGCGAGATCGTGCGCCGCAACGGGCTGCTCGTGCCCGTCACGCCGCTCACGCCGATGCGTGACGGCGAGTCGAGCGAGCTCGCGCAGGTGCGTTTCCGCACGGTCGGCGACATCAGCTGCACGTGCCCGGTCGAGAGCGACGCGGACGACGTCGAGAAGATCATCGCCGAGACGGCGGTGACCGAGATCACCGAGCGCGGCGCGACCCGGATGGACGACCAGGCCTCCGAAGCCGCGATGGAACAGCGCAAGAAGCAAGGTTATTTCTGAAGCACACGAGGACATTCACATCATGAGCATCATCGAGAACACCGAAGACCTCGGCGTGTTGCGTTTCATCACCGCAGGCAGCGTCGACGACGGCAAGAGCACGCTGATCGGCCGCCTGCTGTACGACAGCAAGGCCGTGCTGTCCGACCAGCTGTCCGCGCTGTCGCGTGCGAAGAACAAGCGCACGGTCGGCGACGAGCTCGACCTCGCGCTGCTGACCGACGGGCTGGAAGCCGAGCGCGAGCAGGGCATCACGATCGACGTCGCGTACCGCTATTTCGCGACCGCGAAGCGCAAGTTCATCATTGCCGATACGCCGGGCCACGAGCAGTACACGCGCAACATGGTGACCGGCGCGTCGACCGCGCACGCGGCGATCATCCTGATCGACGCGACGCGCGTCACGATCGAGAACGGCGTCGCGGAACTGCTGCCGCAGACCAAGCGGCACAGCGCGATCGTCAAGCTGCTCGGGCTGCAGCACGTGATCGTCGCGATCAACAAGATGGACCTCGTCGATCACAGCGAAGCACGCTTCAACGAGATTCGCGACGCGTACGTCACGCTCGCGAAGCAGCTCGGCCTGACCGGCGTGCGCTTCGTGCCGGTGTCGGCGCTGAAAGGCGACAACATCGTCGGCGCGAGCGAGCGCATGCCGTGGTACGCAGGCGAGCCGCTCCTCGACCTGCTCGAGTCGCTGCCGGTCGAGACGCAGGCGCATGACGCGCTGCGCTTCCCGGTGCAGTGGGTCGCGCGCCAGGACGGCAGTTCGGCCGACGATTTCCGCGGCTACATGGGCCGGATCGAATCGGGCGAAGTGAAGGTCGGCGACGAAATCGTCGTGCTGCCGTCGAACCGCCCGGCGACGGTCGCCGAGATCGTCGCGCCGGTGCCGGGCGGCACCGCGTCGGTCGCGCACGCGTTCGCGGGCCAGACGGTGACGATCCGCCTCGCCGAGGATGTCGACGTGTCGCGCGGCGACATGTTCGTCACGACCGCCGAGCCGGTCGAGCCGGCCAAGAAGCTCGAGGCCGACCTGTGCTGGTTCGACGAGACGCCGCTGTCGCCGCAGCGCAAGTACCTGCTGAAGCAGACCACGAGCACGGTGTTCGCGAAGGTCGGCGCGGTCAAGCAGGTGCTCGACGTGCATACGTTGTCGCACGCCACCGACCGCCACGACCTGAAGATGAACGACATCGGCCGCGTCGCGCTGACGCTGCAGAAGCCGATCGTCTGCGATACCTACGATGCGCATCCGGGCACGGGCGCGTTCGTCCTGATCGACGAAGCGACGCACCACACGGTCGCCGCCGGCATGATCCGGGCGTTCTCGGCGTAATCGTCAATCTGCGCGGCACACCGCGTCGCCGTACGGCGGCGCGGGCCGCAGCAAACGTCCGCACGGACGAAGCGAAGCGACAAACATGGGCAAGGTGTATCTGATCGGAGCAGGACCAGGCGCGGCGGACCTCATCACGGTGCGCGGCGCGCGCCTGCTCGCGCAGGCCGACGTCGTGCTGCACGACGCGCTCGTCGAGCCCGCGATGCTCGACTACGCGCCGAACGCGCACCGGATCGCGGTCGGCAAGCGCTGCGGGCAACGCTCGACCGCTCAGCACTTCATCAACAAGCAGATCGTCGACGCGGCGCGCGAGCACGCGTGCGTCGTGCGGCTGAAGGGCGGCGATCCGATGCTGTTCGGCCGCGCGGAAGAGGAAATGCGCGCGCTCGAGGCGGCCGGCATCGACTACGAGGTCGTGCCGGGCATCACCGCGGCGCTGGCCGGCGCGGCGACGCTCAAGCGTTCGCTGACGTTGCGCGGCGTGTCGCGCAGCGTCGCGTTCGCGACGCACAGCCGCGCGCCGGGCAGCGACGAAATCCGCGAAGCCGCGCGTGCCGATTCGATCGTCTACTACATGGGCCGCGACAGCGCGCCCGGCATCGCGCAGGAGCTGATCGACGCCGGCCGTGCGCCGGCGACGCCCGTCGCGATCGTCGAGGCGTGCAGCACCGCGCGCGAGCGCTCGCTGACGCTGACGCTCGAGCAGATGGCCGCAGGCGACGCGCAGGCGTGGCTCGATCCCGCGGAACCGAGCCTGCTGATGATCGGCGATGCGTTTGCCGAGCGCGCCCGGCAGGTGAAAGGTGATCCGATGCGCAATGCCGCCTGAGGGCGGCTCGACTGCAGTCCGAAACGAAAAAAGCGCTGGCGGATGCCGGCGCTTTTTCTTTATGTGCGGGGACTACGCGGCTTACGCGTTGCTGTCGAGCTGGTCGATGCAGTAGCGGGCGATCGCGTCGAGCACGCCGTCGTCTTCACCGACGGCCGTCGCGCAACGGATCTCGACGGCGGGATGGGCGGCGCGGCACGCATCGACGAGCTGCGGCAGGTCGCGGCGGACATGGCCGCCCTGACCGAAGAACACGGGCACGACGGTGATGCGCGTGCAGCCGGCGGCGACTTGCGCGGCGACGGCGTCGGCGAGCGACGGCGTCATCAGTTCGAGAAACGCGAGCGACACGTGCGGGGCAGGGGAGCCGGCGCCGCGCAGCCGCGCGGCGAGCCGCTCGAACGGCTCGGCCCAGCGCGGATCGCGGGCGCCGTGGCCGAACAGGACGATGCCGTGCGAGCTCATGTCGAAGCCTCCGTCGTCACGCGGCACTCAGTGCCGGTCGACCCACTTGAGCGCGAACAGGCCGAGCGCGAGATAGATCAGGCCCGGGGTCGCCGCGGTGAGCGGCGCGGGCCACGTGTTCAGCGTGCCGATGTGCGAGAACAGCGTATTGAGCAGCTGGAAGCTCATGCCGAGCATGATACCGCCGAACACCTTCACGCCGACCACGCCCGCACGCGTATGCAGGTACGCGAACGGCAGCGACAGCACGAGCATCACGAACACCGCGAACGGATACAGCAGCTTGCGCCACAGCGCGATGTCGTAGCGCTGCGTGTCCTGCTGGTTCTCGCGCAAGTGCTGGATGTAGCGGAACAGGTTGATGATCGACATGCGCTCCGGCGACACGAGCAGCACCGACAGGATCTGCGGCGTCAGGTCCGAACGCAGCCGGTATTCGGGCAGCGACACCTGCTGCGACCGGTACACGGGGTTCAGCGCGTCGGCCGGCTGGCCGCTGATCGGCTTGATCGGCGTGAGTTCCGTCTCGGAGACGCCCTTCAGCAGCCAGTGGCCGGGCGGCTCGTAGCGGCCCGTCTGCGCGATCCGCACGTTCTGCAGCTGGAACTTCGAGTCGAATTCGTAGATGCGCACGTTGCTGATCGTCGAGTCGGGCGACAGGCTGCCGACGTTGACGAAGCGCGTGACTTGCTCGCCGTTTTCGCGTGCCGCGAGCGTGTCCTTCACCCACACGCCCGACTGGAAGTTCGACGACACCGACGCGCCGAGCGCCTGCAGCCGCACGCGTTCGGACAGCTGGTCGGCGTACGGGCCGACGAATTCGCCGATCAGGTAGGTGATGATCACGAGCGGCACGCCGATCTTCAGCAGCGAGCGCAGTGCCTGGTTGGTCGCGAGGCCCGACACGCGGAAGATCGTGAATTCCGAGTTCGCGGCCATCTGCGCGAACACGTAGATCGCGCTGATCAGCGCGGCGACCGGGATGATCTCGTAGAAGCGCGACGGCGTCTGCAGCGCGACGCGCAGCACCGCGTAGCCGAACTTGTAGTTCCCGTGCCCGACCGAATTCAGTTCGCTGATCAGGTCGAAGAAGAAGAACAGGCCCGAGAACGCGAACAGGATGAAGACGAACGTGATGTAGATCTGCCGTGCGAAGTACTTTTCATAGAGCCGCATCGATCATGCTCCCGAGCGGCCGAACAGCGCGCGTGTCAACAACGGACGATTGCGCACGCGCAACCAGAAGATCACGGCGACGATCGCCGCGACGAGCGCATGCAGGCCGACCAGGCCGACGCCGAACGACATCTTGCCCTGCTCGATCTGCGCCTGCACGACGTTCAGCAGGTTCGAGTACGTGAGGTAGATCAGCACGGCCATCACGAGGTTGATCGTGCGACTGCGGCGCGGGTTCTGGTACGACAGCGGAATGCCGAGCACCATCAGGTTGATCGCGATCAGCGGCAGCCCCGCGCGCCACGCGAATTCCGCGAGGTTGTCGCGCGTCGGGTTGCGCAGCAGGTCGAGCGTCGGCGTGCTGTTGGTGGTCGGTACGTTGGTGACCGGGGTGCTCGTGATCTTCACGCCGTAGCGCTCGAACTCCATGATCTTGAAGTTCGGCTGGCCGGGCGTGCCGTCGTAGCGGCGGCCGTCCTCCAGGACGACGAAGCGGCTGCCGTCGTGCGTTTCCGTGTGACCCGTCTGCGACACGACCACGTTGACCTTGCCGTTCTCGGTCGACGTGACGAACACGTTCTGCACCTTGCTCTGGTCGGGCGTCATCTTCTCGATGAAGAACACGCGGTGGTTCGTGGCCGACTCGCGGAACTGGCCCGGCGCGAGCAGCGAGATCTCGTCGCGCTGCTGGAAACGCGCCTTGATCATCTTGCTCTGCTGGTTCGACCACGGCCAGCCGACGAACGCGAAGAACGCGATCAGCAGGACGATCGGCGTGGCGAACACGCCGATCGGCTTGATGAGGCGCGTGAGGCTCACGCCCGACGCGAGCCAGACGACCATTTCGGAGTCCCGGTACCACCGGGTCAGCACGAACAGGATCGACACGAACAGCGTGACGACGAGCATCACGGCGAGGTAGCCGATCACGGTCAGGCCGATCAGCACGAGCACGTCCCGCGGATCGATTTCACCGGACGCGGCATAGCCGACGATGCGGATCATCATCGTCGTGAGCATGATCGTGAGCAGCACCATGAACACGGCGCCAGCCGTATACGCAAGCTCGCGCTGGAGGGAGCGTTCGAAGATCATTCTTGATGAGAAGAGGGCGGGAGGCTGCGCACGCGTGGTGGAGCGCTCGCGCCGCCACGGGAAAAATAGCGGATAATTGCGGCTTTCATCCTTAGCCCAGATTTTATCCGAGGACAAGCGCGATGGACTTTAGCATAAAAGGCTGTGATTGGAGCAAAGGCGAGGCCAAGGGGTTCCTGACCGGGAAGTCCGACTGCATCGTGCTCGGCATCTTCGAGGCGCAGACGCTTTCGGGCGCGGCGCTCGACATCGACACGGCCACCAAGGGGCTCATTTCGCGCGTGGTGAAGGCCGGCGACATGGACGGCAAGCGCGGCAAGACGCTGTTCCTGCACGAAGTGTCGGGCATCGGCGCATCGCGCGTGCTGCTCGTCGGCCTCGGCAAGCAGGATGCTTTCAATCAGAAAGCCTATAACGACGCGGTGACGGCCGCGTGGCGCGCACTGCTCGCGACCAAGGTCGTCCAGGTCACGTTCTCGCTCGCGCAGCTGCCGGTCGACGAGCGCAGCTCCGACTGGGGCGTGCGTGCCGCGATTCTCGCGCTGCGCAACGAGACCTACCGCTTCACGCAGATGAAGAGCAAGCCGGAACCGGCGTCGCACACGCTCAAGCGTGTCGTGTTCAGCGTCGACCCGGCCGACGAGAAGGCTGCAAAGGTCGCCGTCAAGCAGGCTGTCGCGCTCGCGAACGGGATGGATCTGACCCGCGATCTCGGCAACCTGCCCGGCAACGTCTGCACGCCGACCTACCTCGGCAACATCGCGAAGAAGATCGCGAAGGATTGGGGCCTGAAGGCCGAAGTCCTCGGGCTCAAGCAGATCCAGGCGCTGAAGATGGGCTCGTTCCTGTCGGTCGCGCGTGCGTCGGTCGAGCCGCCGCAGTTCATCGTGCTGCACTACCAGGGCGCCGCCGCGAAGGCCGCGCCGGTCGTGCTGGTCGGCAAGGGCATCACGTTCGACACGGGCGGCATCTCGCTGAAGCCGGGCGAAGGCATGGACGAGATGAAGTACGACATGTGCGGCGCGGGTTCCGTGCTCGGCACGATGCGTGCGGTCGCCGAAATGGGCCTGAAGATCAACGTCGTCGCGATCGTGCCGACCTGCGAGAACATGCCGGGCGGCAACGCGACGAAGCCGGGCGACATCGTCACCAGCATGAAGGGCCTGACGATCGAAGTGCTGAACACCGACGCCGAAGGCCGCCTGATCCTGTGCGACGCGCTCACCTATGCCGAGCGCTTCAAGCCGGCGGCGGTGATCGACGTCGCGACGCTGACGGGTGCGTGCGTGATCGCGCTGGGCGGCCACAACAGCGGCCTGTTCTCGACCAACGACGCGCTCGCGGGCGAGCTGCTCGACGCATCGCGCGAAGCGAACGACCCGGCATGGCGCATGCCGCTCGACGACGAGTACCAGGACCAGCTGAAGTCGAACTTCGCGGATCTCGCGAACATCGGCGGGCGTCCGGCCGGCGCCGTGACGGCCGCGTGCTTCCTGTCGCGCTTCACCGAGAGCTATCCGTGGGCCCACCTCGACATCGCCGGTACCGCATGGAAGGGTGGTGCGGCGAAGGGCGCGACGGGCCGTCCGGTGCCGTTGCTCGCGCAGTTCCTGATCGACCGCGCCGGCCAGTGATGGCGGTGCTGACGACGATGCGGGTACGCGGGCAATGACGCGGATCGATTTCCACTCGAACGTCGGCGATTCGCTCGCGTACGCGTGCCGGCTGCTGCGCAAGGCCTACCAGGCCGGGCAGCCGGTCGTCGTGCTCGCCGAGCCCGCGCGCCTGCGCGCGCTCGACGAGCGGCTCTGGACGTTCTCGCCGCTCGATTTCATCCCGCATTGCGGCGTCGACAGCGAGCACGCAGCCGGCACGCCGATCGTGCTGGCCGCCGATCTCGATCGTGCGCCGCATCACCACGTGCTGCTGAACCTCGGCGCCGCCGTGCCCGCGCAGTTCGCCCGCTTCGAGCGCCTGCTCGAAGTGGTCGGCAACGCGCCGGACGAGCTGGCCGCGGGCCGCGACCGCTACCGGTTCTACCGCGACCGCGGATACGCGCTGAACAACTACAAGCAGGGCAGCTAGCCGCAACCGTCGACGGAGTGTTGCCGTGACAGAAGCCGATTCATCCTCGATCCCGACGCTGACCGACGTGCTGGTGCCGGGCAAGCCGGTGCCGGCGCGCGCGTCCACGCCCGCCGCGCCGCAGTCGCACGGCCATGCGGCGATTCCGGTGCTCACCGACGTGGTCGCGCCGGGCGATTCTCTGAAAACCGGGGCCTACCCCGAAACCGACGTCGTTATCGAGCCGGTGCCGACGCTGCATGTGCCGGCGATCGAGTTGCCAGGCGACGTGGCGGCAGCCGAGGCGGCCGCGATGGGCGAGACCGATGCGCCGGCCGAAACCGGCGCCGCGGAGCACGTGGTCGCCGAAGATGCGGCGGTGATGAATGCGCCGTTGCGGTCGTCGCTGGCCGACGATGGCGTGCAGCAGCACGCGTTTGCCGCGATGGCGCAAGGAGCGGCGGCCGGGCAGGTGCCTGAGACGGCGCTGCCGGAGGCCGTCGTACCGGCCGGCGCGCCGCTTCCGGATGCGGGCGCCGCAGCGCTGACGCCGGAGGATGCGCAGCATATCGCCGAGCGCCTGCGCAACCGGTTGACGAACTATCTGACCGGCGCGGGCCGCGATGCGATCGAGGCACGCTGCCGTGACGCGCTGCATGAGCATTCGGCCTGGCTCGTGGGCCAGGTCACGCGCGAGGTGGCGCTTGCACTGGAAACCGAGGTAATGGACTGGGTCCGCGACGCAGTCGATGAAGAGATCGCGCGCCGCCGCGCCGGCCGTTCCGGCTGAATGTGCGGGCCGCACGGGCGATCCGTGGCGGAAAAGAGGGTGCGGTTCCAGTAGGGACAGGCGAGGCGGCCGTCAGGGTGCCGGTCGGTCGGTGCAGGCCCGCCTGCCGGCAACGCCTGGTACAACGGCGATCGTCGTCCGGGGCATCCGGTTCAGCGCACCGACAGCACCCATTGCGCGAGCGTATGGGCTTCGGTGTTCGACAGCTGCGTATTGGCGGGCATCGGCACGTTGCCCCATACGCCGACGCTGCCTTTCACGATCGATTGGGCCAGGTAGTCGACGGCGTCGCCGCGCGCCGAGTACTTGCCGGCGACGTCGTGGAACGACGGGCCCATCAACGGCTTGCTCACCGCGTGGCAGGCCATGCAGTTCCTGCGCTGCGCCAGCGCGAGCCCGTCGGCCTGGTCGGCACGCGCAGCCGCCGCGCTGCCGGTCAGCAGCGTCACGAGCAGCGCGCGCAATATCGTCTGTTTCATGCGGTTCTCCACCGGCGGGGACAGCCGGCTTCATGGTCCGCGCATTATAAAAGCAAAGGGAAAGCGCGTTTTGCGCGTTCCCCCCGGCGGCCATGTTTATTGGGGACGCATGTTGCGGCGGGCTGCCGTCAGCCTGTGACGGCCCCCTTGTTCGCCGGCCGGGCGAGCGCCGCGAATTTCGCGAGCACGCCGCGCGTGTAGCGCGGTGCCGGCTGTTGCCACGCGGCGCGGCGGCGCGCGAGTTCCGCATCGTCGACATTCAGCTGCAGCAGCAGCCGGTGCGCGTCGATCGTGATCGAGTCGCCTTCCTGCACGAGCGCGATCGTGCCGCCGACGAACGCCTCGGGCGCGACGTGGCCGACCACCATGCCCCAGGTGCCGCCCGAGAAACGGCCGTCCGTGATGAAGCCGACGGACTCGCCGAGCCCCTTGCCGATGATCGCGGACGTCGGCGCGAGCATTTCCGGCATGCCGGGGCCGCCCTGCGGGCCGAGATAGCGCAGCACGAGGATGTCGCCCGCGCGGATCCGGTCGCCGAGGATCGCATCCATCGCGCTCTGTTCGTCGTCGAACACGCGGGCCGGGCCCGTGATCACCGGGTTCTTCAGGCCGGTGATCTTCGCGACCGCGCCGTCTTCCGCGAGATTGCCCTTCAGGATCGCCAGGTGGCCTTCCTTGTACAGCGCGCGGTCGATCGGGTAGATCACGTCCTGGTCGGCGCGCGGCACGCTCGGCACGTCCTTCAGCTCGTCGGCGATCGTGCGGCCCGTGATCGTCATGCAGTCGCCGTGCAGCAGCCCCGCTTCGAGCAGGATCTTCAGCACCTGCGGAATCCCGCCGGCCTGGTGCAGGTCGGTCGCGACATACTTCCCGGACGGCTTCAGGTCGCAGATCACGGGCACGCGCTTGCGAATGCGCTCGAAGTCGTCGATCGTCCAGTCGACCTCGGCCGCGTGCGCGATCGCGAGATAGTGCAGCACCGCATTGGTCGAGCCGCCCGTCGCCATGATCACCGACACGGCGTTCTCGATCGCTTCCTTGGTGATGATGTCGCGCGGCTTCAGGTCGCGCTTCACGGCCTCGACGAGCACGCGCGCCGATTCGGCGGCCGAATCGACCTTCTCCTGGTCGGGGTTCGCCATCGTCGACGAATAGAGCAGCGACATCCCGAGCGCCTCGAACGACGAGCTCATCGTGTTCGCGGTGTACATGCCGCCGCACGAGCCCGATGTCGGGCATGCGTTCTTCTCGACCCCCTCGAAATCCTCCTGCGACATCCGGCCCGCGGTGAATTCGCCGACGGCCTCGAACGACGACACGATCGTCAGGTCCTTGCCTTTCCAGTGGCCGGGGCGGATCGTGCCGCCGTACACGTAGATGCCCGGCACGTTCAGGCGCGCGAGCGCGATCATCCCGCCCGGCATGTTCTTGTCGCAGCCGCCGACCACCACCACGCCGTCCATCCATTGGCCCTGCACGCAGGTCTCGATGCAGTCGGCGATCACCTCGCGCGACACGAGCGAGTACTTCATCCCCTCGGTGCCCATCGACATGCCGTCCGAAATCGTCGGCGTGCCGAAGATCTGCGGGTTCGCGCCGGACGCCTTCACGGCGTCGACGGCTGCGTCCGACAGGCGCTGCAGGCCGGAATTGCAGGGCGTGATCGTCGAATGGCCGTTCGCGATGCCGACCATCGGCTTGTCGAAATCGTCCTTCTGGTAGCCGAGTGCGTAATACATCGAGCGGTTCGGCGAACGGGCCACGCCTTGCGTGATGTGCTTCGAGCGACGGTTGTACGACATGGGGGACTCCATCGTTGTGTGGGCGTCGCTCGTGAGAGCGCGCCGGTTCGAATCAATCAAGAATGGAGTGTCCGGATTGGGATGTCCAATATATTATTTGTCGCTTATTAAGTCGTTTTTCGAATGAGACGAGCATGGCCGATCCGACACCCGACCTGCGCCAGTGGCGCTATTTCATGGCCGTCGCCGACGAGCGCCATTTCGGCCGCGCGGCCGAACGCCTGTCGATGACGCAGCCGCCGCTGTCGCAGGCGATCCGCGCGCTCGAGGACACGCTCGGCGTCGCACTGTTCGTCCGCACCAAGCGCTCGGTGGCGCTGACGGCTGTCGGTGCAGCGCTGTTGCCCGACGTGCGCCGGCTGCTGGCGTCGGCCGATGCGCTGCCGCCGCTCGCGCGGCGGCTCGCGCGCGGCGAGGCCGGCTCGCTGTCGCTCGCGTTCGTATCGACCGCCGACTACGGGCTGCTGCCGTCGCTGCTGCGCGCGTTCGGCGCACGCTACCCGCAAGTGCGCCTGCAGCTCGCGGAGGCGACGAGCGACGTGCAGATCGACGAGCTCGTCGCCGGCCGCATCGACGCGGGGCTCGTCATTCCGCCGGTGCCGCCGCGCCATGCGGCCGGGTTGTCGTACCTGCCCGTGGTGCGCGAGCCGCTGGTGGTCGCGATGCCCGCTGCGGCGTCCGATGCGCCCGAAGACGCACCCGTGCATCTCGCCGAAGTGGCCGCGTTGCCGCTCGTGATCTTTCCGCGCCGTTTGGCGCCCGGCTTTTATGACATCATTACGGGCTGCTACGGCGCGGCGGGGGAGACCCCGCGCATCGGCCAGGAGGCGATCCAGATGCAGACGATCGTCAGCCTCGTGTCGGCCGGCATGGGCGTCGCACTGGTGCCGCAATCGCTGCGTAACCTGCGGCGCACCGGCGTGGTCTACCGGCCGCTCGCCGGTCCCGCGCCGGTCGTCGAGACCGGCCTCGTGTGGCGCACGGGCGACGTGAGCCCCGTGCTGGCCGGCTTCATCGACGTCGTGCGCGCGCAGGGCCTGGCCGCGTGACGTGAACGATGGTGCACCGGTGCCGTCCAATGCGCGGTGCTGCGCAGTGCGACAGCCGTACCGCATTCGAAAACTTCTTCGCTAATCCATGATCATTCACCCGAATTTCGACCCCGTTGCGATCCATCTCGGGCCGCTGGCCGTGCGCTGGTACGGCCTCATGTATCTCGTCGGCTTCATCGCGGCGATCGTCGTCGGCCGGATCCGCCTGAAGCTGCCGCACGTCGCGGCGCAGGGCTGGACCGCGAAGGACATCGACGACATGATGTTCTACGGCGTGCTCGGCACGGTGCTGGGCGGCCGGCTCGGCTACGTGCTGTTCTACAAGGCCGATTTCTATTTCTCGCATCCGCTCGACGTGTTCAAGGTGTGGGAAGGCGGCATGTCGTTTCATGGCGGCTTCCTCGGCGTCACGCTCGCGATGATGCTGTTCGCGTGGCAGCGCAAGCGCCACTGGCTGCAGGTCACCGATTTCGTCGCGCCGATGGTGCCGACGGGGCTCGCGGCCGGGCGGCTCGGCAACTTCATCAACGGCGAACTGTGGGGGCGCGTGACCGATCCGGCGGCACCGTGGGCGATGCTGTTCCCGGGCGCGATGCGCGACGATGCGGCGTGGCTGCCGAAGCATCCCGAGCTTGTCGAGAAGTGGCATCTCGCCGACGTGTTCATGCAATACCAGATGCTGCCGCGCCATCCTTCGCAGCTCTATGAAATCGCGCTCGAAGGCATCGCGCTGTTCTTCGCGCTGTTCTTCTTCTCGCGCAAGTCGCGGCCGATGGGCGCCGTGTCCGCGCTGTTCCTGATCGGCTATGGCCTCGCACGCTTCACGGTCGAGTTCGCGCGCGAGCCCGACGACTTCCTCGGCCTGCTGGCGCTCGGCCTGTCGATGGGGCAGTGGCTGTCGCTGCCGATGATCCTTGCAGGTGTCGCGCTGATGGTCTGGGCATATCGCCGCCGTACGGCAAACGCCGCCGCGTGACGCGAAATCGATGCGCGCGCAATCGATGCGCGCATCGACAACGCGCACGTCCATGAAAAACGCCGGCCCTCGGGCCGGCGTTTTTCGTTTCAGACAGAAGCCGCGCGTGGCGCGTTACTTCATCTGCACCGAGCCGTTGACGGTGACCGACACGGTCGCCTTGCCGCCTTCGACCGCGATCGGTGCGCTCATCTTCGCGCTGTCCATCGGCGCCGCGGCCATCGCCATCATGCGCGGGTACGGCTGTACGTTGCGGCCGCTGCCGACGTTCACGTCGCGGATCGTGTAGCTGCTGTAGCCGAACGCCTTCGCGGCTTCGTCGGCGCGTGCGCGGAACGACTTGATCGCCTCGGTCGTGAGCTTCTGCTCGGCCGTGCGCTGCGCTTCGGGCGACAGCGAGAACTCGACGTTCGCGACCTGCATCAGGTTCGACAACTGGCCCGCGAGCTTCGACGCCGCGGCGAAATCGCGCGATTCGAGCGCCACCTCGGTACGCCCGCGCCACGCGGAAATCTTGCCGTCGCGATCGGTGCTCGGATACACGGAGAACGCACCCGTATGCGCGGTGACGCCCGACACGCCCTTCGCCTGCGACAGCGCCGCGTCGGCGCGCTGGTTCAGCTGCGCCGTGAGGCTGCCCGGGTCCTTGGCCTGCTGCTCGTAGAACAGCGTGATGTGGATGATGTCCTGCGGCACGTCGGCGCTGGCCTGCGACGACAGCGACAGCACGCCGGCCGGCTCGGGGAAATGCGGGTTCGCGGTTTGCGCGTGCGCGGCGGGCGACGCGAGCGTCAGCGCGACGGGAACGGCGGCGGCGAGGGCGAGCGACAGCGCGAGTGCGGATTTCTTGGTCATTGTTGGACTCCTTGTGCGAGGGCGCGCACGCGGATCACGCGTGCACGACGCGGGCGTACCGCGCGACGAAATAAACGGCGGCCGGCCTGATCGGTCGACAGCGGTTGCTTAGGCTGCGCAAAAGACCCGCGAGTTCCGTGTCGCCACGCGTGTGCTGACCAGATTTGACCTTTGGCGTGCGCCTACTTCATCAGCTTCTCGGTGATGAAGCGCCATTCGGCGCGCGTAACCGGTGTGATCGACAGCCGGTTGCCGCGGGCCAGCACGCGCATGTCGGCGAGTTCGTCGTGTTCGCGCAGTGCGGCGAGCGGCACGAGCGGCGACTTTTTCACGTAGCGCACGTCGACGAGCAACCAGCGCGGTGCTTCCTGCGTCGATTTCGGGTCGTAATAGGGGCTTGCAGGATCGAACTGCGTGGGATCGGGGTAGGGTGTCGACGACACTTCCGCGAGGCCTGCGATGCCCGGCTCGGGGCAGCTCGAGTGATAGAACAGCACGCCGTCGCCGATCTTCATCGTGTCGCGCATGAAATTGCGCGCCTGATAGTTGCGCACGCCGGTCCACGGCAGCGAGCGCTGCGGGGCGTTGGCGAGATCGTCGATGCTTGCTTCGTCCGGTTCGGACTTCATCAGCCAGTATTGCATGGATCGTGATCGACGCAGAAAGAGGCTGCTACAAAAGAAAACGGCACCGGGACGTGCCCGATGCCGTTGGATAGGCCCCCGCCTTGGCCGCTAGGCCGGCATCCTGAACCTGGGGTTCAGAATTGGTCGCAGTTAGCAGCACTTCGGGTACATCAGACAGAGTGACGCGCGCGCCCGTGCTACAAATTTCCGCAACCGTGCACATGGCATTGGTTCAAGGAATATATGACCTTGGCGAACCAGGCAGGGAAGCTGACTGAACTGTGATTCGATGCGCCAATTTGACCACCGTTGACCGCCGAGATCAAGGGGAATCGACGCATCGATTAAAACGTTACTGCGTCTCGTGCTGTGCGAGCACCGCGCCGAGCTGTTCGTTCATCTGGTGCATTGTACGACGGATTTCCTCCGCCGGAAATGCTTCACCGTGCCGCACGCTCGTTTGCAGCCGCAGCAATTCCGATGCGAGCGACAGCGCAGCCATCACCGCAATGCGATCGGTGCCGCGTACCGAGCTGTTCGAGCGGATTTTCGACATTTCGGCGTCGACGCGCGCGACTGCCTCGAGCAGCGCCGCTTCGGTCTCGGCCGAACAGGCGAGCCGATAGGGCTGACCGAGAATCGAGACTTCGATCTGCTTGGTGCTCATGCATGTTCTCCGTGGCTGGCCGCGTCATCGCCATCCGGACGCGCCTGCGCATCCAGCAGGTCGAGCTGGTTGTCGGCTTGCTCCGCGCTTTTCGTGCGCGGCAGCTTTTCGAGAATCGCGTTCAGTTTCACCTGGGCGTCGTCGATCTTTGCCGACAGCGTGTCACGCTCGGCCGCGAGCGCATTGCGTTCGTCGCGCAGTTCCGCGAGTTCCGCGCGGACCGTGTCCGCTTCCGTGCGCAATTGCGCGACCTGCTCTTCGAGCGCGAGCCGTTCCGCGTGATAGCGCTTGTTCAGCGAAATCAGACGGCCAATATTTTGAGATAAGGTTTCGAGTTCGTTGAGCATTTGCTGCGTCCTCTAAAGACCCAGCATTTTAGCGCGGAATAACGCGCAATCCGACATCTGTAACGTTTCCAGTCGTAACACCCCTGCTTCTCGCCGTGAATCGGTGCTTCCCGCACGTGTCCGGATGCTTCCTTGACGCTCGCGCAACCCGCTCCTAAACTGGCGCCGCCTCGGTGCTCGCGCGTGGCACGCGCGGTTAAACGGGAAGCAGGGCGCGCGCTCAGGGAGCGTGCCAACCTGCGCTGCCCCCGCAACGGTAAGCGGCCGCGTCCCTTGACGCAGGCCGGCTCGGGCGCGTCTTGCATGCAGGTGTCGCATGCGGGCGCGGGCCACTGCGCGTGACACGCGCGGGAAGGCGAGCCGGACCGCCGCCAGCCCGGATACCGGCCGAGACGGGAAGCCCGCACGGGCTTCATGACGCGTGGCCTGCGGGGAGGCGGGGCGCGCAATGCTTCACGGAATGTTCTTCGATGCTGACCCCAATCGTCCGCTCGGCGTCCCAGTCACGCCCGGCCGGCAACCTCGAGCGGACGCGCCGCGCGTCATGCGCGCGGCCGTGCACGGCATGAGCGCCGCGCGCGCTGCCGCGATCTGGGCCGCGCTGGCCGCCGTGGTCGCGCTGCTGTTCGTCGCGTCGCTGTCGATCGGCAGCGTGCCGATGTCACCGTGGCAGGCGCTTGCATCGCTCGTGCCGCATGGCGGCGACGCGCTGTTCGCCGATATCGTCCGCACACTGCGCCTGCCGCGTGCGCTGGCAGGCTTCGCGTGCGGCGCGCTGCTCGCGCTGGCCGGCGCACTGCTGCAGGTGCTGCTGCGCAATCCGCTCGCGGAACCCTACGTGCTCGGCGTGTCCGGCGGCGCGGCCGGTTTCGCGCTCGTCGCGATGATCGCCGGTGGCGCGTGGTGGCTCGTCGACGTGTCGGCATTTGCCGGCTCGCTCGTCTCGGTCGCGCTCGTGCTTGGCCTCGCGCGCCGCGAGCTGTGGCGCGGCGATGCGCGCGACGCGTCGCCGCGCCTGCTGCTCACGGGCGTCGTGATCGCGGCAGGGTGGGGCGCGCTCGTCACGCTGTTGCTGTCGCTCGCACCCGATGCGCGGCTGCGCGGCATCATCTTCTGGCTCACGGGCGACCTGAACGGCGTGACGGCGCCGTGGTTCGCATGGGGTGCGCTGTTGCTGGCCGCCTGCGTCGCGCTGCCGGCTGCGCCGCAACTGAACGTGCTGCTGCGCGGCGACGCGACCGCGCACGCGCTCGGCGTGCCCGTCGCGCGCGTGCGCGTGCGGATCTATCTCGTCGCGTCGCTGGCCGCCGCGGCCGCGGTGACGACGGCCGGCACGATCGGCTTCGTCGGCCTCGTCGTGCCGCATGCGCTGCGGCTCGCGTTCGGCAACGACCAGCGGATGTTGCTGCCGGCCGCGATGCTCGCGGGCGGCGGCGGCGTGATGGCGGCCGACCTGCTCGCGCGCACCGCGATCGCGCCCGCGCAGTTGCCGGTCGGCGTGATGACCGCGTTGATCGGCGTGCCGGTGTTCCTGTGGATGTTGTTGAGGAGGCCGATGCGATGACGGATGCCGCACTGCACGCCGTCGACCTGAGCTATGCGGCCGTCGACCTGACGCTGAAGGCCGGCGCGCGCACGTTGCTCGCCGCGTTCACGCAGGCCTTCCGCCCCGGCGAGATCTGGTGTGTCGCGGGGCCGAACGGCGCGGGCAAGACGACGCTGCTCGCGACGCTCGCGGGGCTGCAGCCGCCCGCCGGCGGACAGGTCGAGATCGACGGCCGGCCGCTTGCCGCATGGCGCCCCGAGCAACTCGCGCAGCGCCGCGCGCTGATGCCGCAGCAACTGCACGACGCGTTCAGCGCGACGGTGTTCGACACGGTGCTGCTCAACCGCTTTCCGTATCTCGGCGGCTGGGGCTGGGAGCGCGACGGCGATCGCGCGGCCGCGCACGATGCACTCGCGACGTTCGACCTGACCGCACTCGCGTCGCGCGACGTGCTGTCGCTGTCGGGCGGCGAGCGGCAGCGGGTCGCGCTGGCCGCGACGCTGTGCCAGTATGCGCCGCTGATGCTGCTCGACGAACCGCTCGCGCATCTCGACCTGCATCACCAGATCGACTGCCTGACCGCGCTGACTGCATGGCTCGGCACGGGCCCGCGCACGGTGCTGTTCTCGTGTCACGACCTGAATCTCGCGCGTCGTTTCGCCACGCATGCACTGCTGCTCGACGGTCGCGGCCGCGCATGGGCCGGCGCCGTGCACGACGTGCTGACGCCCGAGCGCGCGAGCGACGCATTCGGCTATCCGCTCGTGCTGATCCGCGAGAACGGCCGCGATGCGCTGCTGCCGGCGTGGCCTGCGCGACAATGACCTATCCTGTTCCGATTCCTTCGATGCGCGGCGCGTGCCGCGCCCACGACACGACTCCCCGATGACGACTCCGACCCACTTCCCGCCCGCGATCGCGCCGCTCGACGACGCGCTGCGCACACGCCTGCAGCATGTGATCGACCACAAGACCAAGCCGCCCGGCAGCCTCGGCCAGCTCGAGGCGGTCGCGCTGCAGATCGGCCTGATCCAGCACACCGAGCGGCCGGTCGTGCAGCGCCCGGTGACGATCGTGTTCGCCGGCGACCACGGAATCGCGGCCGAGGGCGTGAGCCCCTATCCGCAGGCGGTGACCGCGCAGATGGTCGCGAATTTCCTGGCCGGCGGCGCGGCAATCAACGCGTTCTCGGGCGTCGCGCAGAGCACGCTCGAGATCGTCGATGCGGGCGTCGCGTCGCCGTTGCCGCTGTCCGACCGGCTGGTGTCGCTGCCGGTCGCGCGCGGCACGCGCAACTTCGCGGCGGAGCCGGCGATGTCGCGCGACGAGGCGATGACGGCGCTGGCCGCCGGTGCGGCGCGTGTGCGTCTGCATGCATCGCTCGGCACGAACGTGATCGGGTTCGGCGAGATGGGGATCGCGAACACGTCGTCGGCCGCGTGCCTGATGAGCCGCCTGCTCGACGTGCCGATCGACGCGTGCGTCGGGCGCGGCACGGGTCTCGACGACCAGGGCCTCGCGCACAAGCGCGCGGTGCTCGGCCGTGCGCTCGTCAAGCACTCGCACGCGATCGCGCCGCTCGACGTGCTCGCGACGTTCGGCGGCTTCGAGATCGCGATTATGACGGGCGCGTATCTCGCGGCCGCGAGCGAGCGGATGACGATCCTCGTCGACGGCTTCATCGCGACGGCCGCGCTGCTCGTCGCCGAGCGCATCGCGCCCGGCGTGCGCGACTACTGCGTGTTCTCGCATACGTCGCACGAGGCCGGCCACCGGCGCATGCTCGAGCATTTCGGCGCGAAGCCGCTGCTCGCGCTCGACCTGCGGCTCGGCGAAGGCACCGGTGCGGCGCTCGCGCTGCCGCTGGTGCGCGCGGCCGCGGCGTTCCTCAGCGAGATGGCGAGCTTCGAATCCGCCGGCGTCGACGATCGTGATGCCTGACCGCGCGCGCGGCGCGGGCGCCGAACTGCGCTACTTCTTCGTCGCGCTCGGCTATTTCACGCGCGTGCCGGTGCCGCGTTCGATCGGCTACGCGGCCGGCGATCTCGACCAGGCTGCGCGGTATTTCCCGCTCGTCGGCGCGTGCGTCGGCGCGTGGGGCGCGCTCGTCTATCTCGTCGCGCTGCGCGTGTTGCCTCCTTCGATCGCGGTCGGGCTGTCGATGGCCGCGACGCTGCTCGCGACCGGCGCGTTCCACGAGGACGGCCTCGCCGACAGTTGCGATGCGTTCGGCGGCGGCTATACGCGCGACGACGTGCTGCGCATCATGCACGACTCGCGGATCGGCACGTTCGGCGCGGTCGCGCTCGTGATCACGCTCGGCCTGAAATGGCAGGCGCTTGCGTCGATGCTGCCGCTGCGCGCTGCATGGACGATGATCGCCGCGCATGCGGCGAGCCGCGCGGCCGCCGTGAGCCTGCTGATGACGCTCGACTACGTGCGGCCCGAAGGCAAGGCGAAGCCGGTCGCGCAGCGGATGGGCGGTCGCGCGGCGGGCGTCGCGGCCGCATTCGGATTGCCCTGGCTGTTCTGGCCCGACTGGCGCATGGGCATCGCTACGTGCGTGGCGCTCGTGCTCGTGCGCGTGTGGGCCGCCCGCTATTTCGTGAAGCGGATCGGCGGTTATACGGGCGACTGTCTCGGCTTCGCGCAGCAACTGTGCGAACTGGCGATCTATCTCGTGGTGCTCGGATGGACGTCGTCCTGATCCGTCATCCGGCCGTCGGTGTCGAGCCGGGCATCTGCTACGGTCGCAGCGACGTGCCGCTCGCCGCGCCGGCCGATGCCGGCGTGCAGGCCGTGCGTGCGCATCTGTCGGCACTCGGCGTGCCGTTGCCCGTACAGGTCCTGACGAGCCCGTCGACGCGCTGCCTGTCGGTTGCCGAACGGCTCGCGCAGGCATTCGATGTGCCGTTGCGGTGCGATGCCGACTGGCAGGAAATGGACTTCGGCGCGTGGGAAATGCAGCGCTGGGACGACATCGACCGCGCGGCACTCGATGCGTGGGCCGCCGACCTGATGCATGCGTGCGCACATGGCGGCGAAAGCGTTGCACAGTTCGTCGAGCGGGTCGCACGGCAGGCCGATGCGATTGCGCAGTTCGACGAATCGCAATGGGTCGTCACGCATGGGGGCGTGATTCGCGCGTTCGCGTCGCAAGTATTGCGTGTCCCGCTCGAAACGCTGCTGTCACGGCCGGTGCCGACGAGCGGCGTGGTCTGGCTGCGCGCGGACCACGACGCGCGAGCATGGGAAGTCATGCACTGGGACGCGTAGGCGCGCGCCATGCGCCAGCGGCGCGTGAATCAGCGCGCCGGCCGCCGCGCACGCGCGGCATCGAGATCCTCGCACAGCGCCGCCGCGCCCTGTGCGATCCGCGGCGACGGCCGCGTCAGCAGGTCGCCGTCGATCGCGAACAGGTTGTTGCGCGTCACGGCCGTCAGCGCGGGCCACGCGTGCCAGCGCGCCAGGCTCGGCAGCGGTTCGTTCGAACGCGTCGCACCGGCGCCGGTCGTCACGATTGCTTCCGGATTTGCCGCGAGCACGGCCTCGTCGGTGACGGTGGGTGCGAGCGGCTTGAGCGACGCAAACACGTTGCGGCCGCCGCACAGCTCGATCACTTCGTTGATCAGGTGCGTGCCGTTGAGCGTCGTCAGCGGCCGGTCCCAAACCTGGAAGAACATCGTGACGGGCGCGCGCGCCGCGTAGCGTGCGCGCAGCGCCGCGATATCGCGCGCATAGGCGGCCGCGGCCGCATCGGCCGCCGGCTGCGTGCCGAGCAGCGTGCCGAGCCGGCGCAGCGACGACGACACGTCGTCGAGATGCTTCGGTGCACTGAAGAACAGCGGGATGTGCAGCGCACGCAGCGCGTCGGTCTGCCGCTCCGCGTTGCCGTGGCGCCAGACGACGATCAGGTCGGGTTTCAGCGCAGCGATACGTTCGAGGTCGAGCGCCTTGTTGTCACCGACGCGCGGCACCGCTTGCGCGGCGGGCGGATAGTCGCTGTAGGTCACGGTGCCGACGAGCTTCGCGCCGCCGCCGGCCGCGTAGACGAGTTCGGTCGCGTGTGGCGCGAGGCTGATCACGCGTTGCGCGGGTGCAGGCAGCGTGACGGCATTGCCGGCGTCGTCGCGCGCCGACACGTCGGCGCGCACGAGCGGCGCGTGAGCGAGCACGGCCACCATCGCGGCCGGCGCGAGCCGGCGAAACGTGCGCGGCTTCATGCGGAGGCCGGTTGCAGCCGCGGCACGCAGTGCGCGAGCGCGTCGCCGAGGCGCTGCCATTCGGCTTCGCTGCCCGGCAGGCCGACGCGCACGCTCGACGGCGTCGGGAAGTGCCGCGTCCAGATTCCGTGCGTCGCGAGTGCCGCATGCAGCGCCGCGGCGCGCGGATCGTCGGTCCAGCTGAAGAGCGGCGTCGCGCGAACCGCGAAGCCGTGCGCGCGCAGCAATGCCGCCAGACGTTCGCCGTCGGCCGCGAGCCGTTCGCGGGCGACGGCCTGCCACGCGCGATCGGCGAACGCCGCGGTCACCGCGTGACGTGCGGGACCGCCGACCGTCCACGCGCCAAGTAAGTCGCGCAACGCGGCGATCCGGTCGGGGCTCGCGAGCACGAAGCCCGCGCGGATGCCGGCGAGCCCGTAGAACTTGCCGACCGAGCGCAGCACGACGAGCCCCGGGCGATCGACCTGCGGCGCGAGCGACTGCGATGCGCCCGTATCGGCGAACGCCTCGTCGACGATCAGCGTGCCGCCGCGTGCCGCGAGCTGCGCATGCCAGCCGAGCAGGCGCCCGGCCGGCACGAACTCGGCGGTCGGGTTGTTCGGATTCCCGACGATGACGTGACGCAGCGTCGCCGGCAGCGTATCGGCACCGATGTCGAGCGGCACGACGCGATGGCCGTGGCGCGCGAAGGCGGGCGCGTATTCACCGTACGCGAGCGTCGCGACGCCGGCGTCGCCGGCCGGCAGCAGCGCGGGCAATGCGCGGATCGCGGCCTGGCTGCCGGCAACCGGCAACACGTGGGCGGGATCGGGCGCGTGGTAGTACTGCGCGGCGCAGGCCGCGAGGCCGTCGCCGTCGTCGGGCAGCCGGCGCCACGCGTCGGCCGGGACGGGCGGCACCGGATAGCCGACCGGATTGATTCCGGTCGACAGGTCGAGCCACGCGTCGTACGGAATGCCGTGGCGGCGGGCGGCTTCATGCAGGTTGCCGCCGTGCGCGATGCGTGTATCAGACATGATGGGTGGCCATGGCGAGTGCGCCGCTCGCGACCAGCAGCGCGAGCCACAGGGCAAGCGTGCGCGTGACGAGCGACAGCGCGGCGACGATGTGGAGGGCGGTGGCAGACGCGCCGGTACCGAGCGCCGGACGATCCTCGATCTCGCCGTGATAGACGGCCGGGCCGCCGAGCTGCACGTTCAGGCTGCCGGCGCCTGCTGCCATCACGGGCCCCGCGTTCGGGCTGTCCCAGTGACGAGCCTGCGTGCGCCAGCAGCGCCACGCGGAGGCGGTATCGCCGAGCAGTGCGTAGCTTGCGGCCGTGAGGCGCGCGGGCAGCCAGTTCAACGCATCGTCGAGACGCGCGGCGGCCCAGCCGAAGGTCAGGAAGCGCGGCGTGCGGTAACCCCACATCGCGTCGAGCGTGTTCGCAAGCCGGAACAGCAGCGCGCCGGGACCGCCCGCGACGACGAACCAGAACAGCGCGCCGAAGATCGCATCGTTGCCGTTTTCGAGCGCGGATTCGACGGCCGCGCGCGACAGCGCGCCTTCGTCGGCGTCGCTCGTATCGCGGGACACGATGCGCGCGGTCAGCGTGCGCGCAGCCGCGAGGTCGTGCCGCAGCAGCGCGGCGGCGATCGGCGCGACATGGTCGGCGAGGCTCTTCGCGCCGAGCGCGAACCACAGCAGCGCGACGTGCAGTGCCGCCGCGAGCGGCCACGGCAGCACGGTGACGAGCCACGCCGCGACGGCCACCGGCGGCACGACGGCCGCGAGCCACGCGGCGACGCCGACCATGCGGCCGCGCCGGCCCGTGTTCAGCGCGGCTTCGATGCGTGCGGCGAGGCGGCCGAACGCGACGAGCGGATGCCAGCCGGCCGGCTCGCCGATCGCGCGGTCGACGATCGCGGCCGCGACCGCGAGCATCGCGACGACGGGCAGCGACAGCATCAGCATGACGGCGCTCCGGCCTTGAGGTCGAGCGGCAGCCCCGCGACGAGCAGCGTCACGCGCGTCGCGAGCGCGGCGACGCGCTGGTTCAGGCGTCCGAGCTCGTCGACGTAGCGGCGCGTGACCGACCCGAGCGGCACGACGCCGAGGCCGATCTCGTTGCTGACGACGATCACTTTCGCGCGTGCGCCGCGCAATGCGTGCTCGAGACGGTCGACCTGGGCCGCGTACTGCGCATCGTCGAGCGGTTCGCCGTCGGCCGGGCACAGCAGGTTCGTGAGCCACAGCGTCAGGCAGTCGACGAGCAGGCATGCGTGCGGATCGTCGAGCCGCGCGAGCGTGCCGGCGAGGTCGACGGGGGCGTCGGCGAAGCCCCAGTCGGCCGGCCGCCGCGCGCGATGATGCGCGATGCGCTGCGCGAATTCGGCATCGGCGGCGGTCGCGGTCGCGATGTAGGTGACGGGGCGGCCGCTGGCGGCGGCGAGCCGCTCGGCATGGGCGCTCTTGCCCGAGCGCGCGCCGCCGAGGACGAAGGTGAGGTCGTGCGGAATCATCGCGTGATTGTAACGGCGCGGGCGGCCTGTCGCGGGCGATAATGCGGCCTTCGCTTCGCAACGACCTTCACACGATGAATGCACCCGAGCCGCGGCCGCGCGGCACGCTGATGATCCAGGGCACGACGTCCGACGCGGGCAAGAGCACGCTCGTCGCGGGCCTGTGCCGCCTCGCGCGTCGTGCCGGCGCGCGCGTGGCACCGTTCAAGCCGCAAAACATGGCGCTCAACAGCGCGGTGACGGCCGACGGCGGCGAGATCGGCCGCGCACAGGCGCTGCAGGCGCTGGCTGCGGGCGTCGCGCCGCATACGGATTTCAACCCCGTGCTGCTGAAGCCGACGAGCGATCGCGGCGCGCAGGTGATCATTCACGGCAAGGCGCGCATGAACCTCGATGCGCGCGCGTATCACGACTACAAGCCGGTCGCGTTCGATGCGGTGCTCGAGTCGTACGCACGCCTGCGCGCCGGCTACGACACGGTGATCGTCGAAGGCGCCGGCAGCCCGGCCGAGATCAACCTGCGCGAAGGCGACATCGCCAACATGGGCTTCGCCGAGCGCGTCGACTGTCCGGTCGTGCTCGTCGCCGACATCGACCGCGGCGGCGTGTTCGCGCACCTGGTCGGCACGCTCGCGTGCCTGTCGGACAGCGAACGCGCACGCGTGCGCGGTTTCGTGATCAATCGCTTCCGCGGCGACATCAAGCTGCTCGAACCGGGGCTCGACTGGCTGCGCGCGCAGACGGGCAAGCCCGTGTTCGGCGTGCTGCCGTACCTGCACGGGCTGCTGCTCGATGCCGAGGACATGTTGCCCGCGCAGGCGCGCAGCGCCGCCGCGCGCGCCGACGCCGGCGTGTTGCGCGTCGTCGTGCCCGCGCTGCCGCGCATCAGCAACCACACGGATTTCGATCCGCTGCGCGCGCATCCGCAGGTCGAATTCACGTACTGGAAGAGCGGCCCCGTGCCGGACGCCGACCTGCTGATCCTGCCCGGTTCGAAGAGCGTGCAGCGCGACCTCGCGTGGCTGCGCGACGCGGGCTGGGATGCGGTGATCCGTCGCCACCTGCGCTACGGCGGCAAGGTGATCGGCATCTGCGGCGGCATGCAGATGCTCGGCCGCACGCTCGACGATCCGCTCGGCCTCGAAGGCGTGCCCGGCAGCGTGCCGGGGCTCGCGCTGCTCGATTTCGACACGACGCTGCAGCCTGACAAGACGCTGAAGAACGTGACGGGGCAACTCGCGCTGCCGGGCGCCGCCGCCGTGCGCGGCTACGAGATCCACATGGGCGACACGCGCGGGCCCGCGCTCGCGGCACCCGCGCTGATGCTGGCGGCCGATGGTGCGCAGGGCGGCACGCGTGCCGATGGTGCGGTGTCCGCCGACGGCCAGATCCTCGCGACCTACGTGCACGGGCTGTTCGACGCGCCCGACGCATGCGCGGCGCTGCTCGCGTGGGCCGGGCTCGACGGCGCGGAACGCATCGACTATCCGGCGCTGCGCGAGGCGTCGCTCGAGCGGCTGGCCGACACGTTCGCCGCCCATCTCGACCTCGACACGCTGTACGCCGAATTTCGCTGACGTGCGCGCGGGCGGCCCTCGCATTTTTCGCCCGATCGCGTACAACAGAGGAGGGCGGTGGTCCGCCCGGAGGAGGGTGACGATGAAGGCTCGATGGTGGTTGGGCGCGCTGCTCGCGGCGCTGCTGGGCGTGTCGGCGGTGGCGCACGCGTGCGATTCGTCCGCGCCGAGCGGCCAGTCCGGCTCCGGCGACGCCACACAAGGCAAGAGCGGCTACTGACGTATCGCAAGGGCATGATCGGTCATGCCCTTTTTTTGATTCTATTCATTCCTTGTGGGAATCAGTTAAAGCGGATTGGCGTGTTTATCGGCGAAATCGATTTGAATAGAGTGTGAGCCATTCTCATCCACTCACGAAGGAATCCGCCATGAACGCCAATCGCCTGAATGATTTCGCCGCGACGCTGCTGCGTGTCGCGCTCGGCGTGCTGTACCTCGCGCACGTTGCGCAGAAGGTGTTTGTCTTCACGCTGCCCGGCACCGCGCAATTTTTCGTGTCGATCGGCCTGCCGGGCTGGCTCGCGTACCTGACGACGTTCGTCGAACTGGCGGGCGGTCTCGCGCTGCTCGCGGGCTTCCGCGTGCGCGTCGCCGCGCTCGTGCTGCTGCCGTTCATGCTCGGCGCGACCGCCGCGCATCTGCCGCATGGCTGGAGCTTCGCGTCGCCGAACGGCGGCTGGGAATATCCGGCGTTCTGGGCCGTCACGCTCGCCGTGCAGGCGCTGCTGGGCGGCGGTGCATTCGCGATCGGCGCGCGGGCGGCCGCGGTCCAGCGCGTGTAAGACGGACGAAAGCGGCGGGCGGATCGGCGCAACCCGTTCCGGTGACACCCCGTTTGCCGATATCATCGCTCCCTGTATCCGCAATCGAGCGGCGCCGGCCATGCGGCCGGCGCTGCGCGGCTTTTTCGGGGGAATTCATGACGGTGATCGTGGTGGCGAATCCGAAGGGCGGCGTGGGGAAGAGCACGCTGTCCACCAATCTTGCCGGCTATTTCTCGGCGCAGGGCGCGTGGGTCGCGCTCGCCGATCTGGACCGGCAGCAGTCCGCGCATGCGTGGCTCGACCTGCGGCCGGCAGGGCTGCCGCCGATCGAGGCGTGGGACCTCGACCCGGACGCGCCGTCGAAGCCGCCGCGCGGCCTCGAATACGCGGTGATCGATACGCCGGCCGGCTTGCACGGCACGCGGCTCAACGTCGCGCTGCAGCTGGCCGACAAGGTGATCGTGCCGCTCCAGCCGTCGATGTTCGATATCCTCGCGACCCAGCAGTTTCTGGAGCGCCTGGCCGGCGAGAAGGCCGTGCGCAAGGGCAGCGTCGAGGTCGGGATCGTCGGGATGCGCGTCGATGCGCGCACGCGCTCGTCCGACCAGCTGCACCGGTTCGTCGAGGGGCTCGGCCTGCCGGTGCTCGGCTACGTGCGCGACACGCAAAACTACGTGCAGATCGCCGCGCACGGCCTGACGCTGTGGGACGTCGCGAAGAGCCGCGTCGAGAAGGATCTCGAACAGTGGCGGCCGATCGTCGAATGGGCCGAGCGCCGTGCGCCGAAGGCGGAAAAGGCCGAGAAGGTCGCCAGGTCGTCCTGAGCGCGCGGCCGCCGCGCGTGCGCGTGACGAAATGAGAAGGGCCGGATCCCGTGCAGCACGGGATCCGGCCCTTTGTCCGTAGGCAACTGCCGGATCAGGTCCAGTTCTGCGTCGGTACGTGATCGCGGTGGCCCTTGATCTTGTTGCCGTCGTCGATGAACACGAGCTTCGGCTTCCAGCCGGCCTGCAGTTCGGCTTCGTCGACCATCGCGAACGCCGCGATGATCACGAGGTCGCCGAGCTGCGCGCGGCGCGCGGCCGAGCCGTTCAGCGAGATCATCCCGCTGCCGCGCTCGCCCTTGATCGCGTACGTCGAGAAGCGCTCGCCGTTGTTGATGTTCCAGATGTCGATCCGTTCGTTTTCGATGAGGCCGGCCGCTTCGAGCAGGTCTTCGTCGATCGCGCACGAACCTTCGTAGTGCAGTTCGCAGTGCGTGACCGCCGCACGGTGGATCTTCGATTTGAGCATGTGGCGCTGCATGGTGTCTCCGTGATGCGTCGTGAGAGGCGCGGGCGGGCCGCCCGTCAGATTTCCAGGTTGTCGATGAGGCGCGTCGCGCCGAGCTTCGCGGCCGCGAGCACGACGAGCGGCTCGCCGGCCTCGAGTTCGGCGGCGCTCGGTGCGATCAGGTTCGCGCGGCGGCGGATCGCGATGTAGTCGGGCACCCAGCCGCGTTCGGCCAGGTGCGTATGCGCGTGCTGCTCGAGCTTGCCGAGGTCGTGCTCGCCGCCGAGCACGCTGTCGCGCACGCGCTGCAGCGTTTTCGCCAGTTCGGGCGCTTCCTTGCGCTCGTCGGTCGTCAAGTAGCGGTTGCGCGACGACAGCGCGAGGCCGTCCTCGTCGCGCACGGTCTCGGCCGCGATGATCTCGACCGGCAGCGCGAGCTGCTGGCACATCCGGCGCACGATCATCAGCTGCTGGTAATCCTTCTTGCCGAACACGGCGACGCGCGGCTGCACGCAGGACATCAGCTTCGTGACGACCGTGCACACGCCGGCGAAGAAGCCGGGACGGAACTCGCCCTCGAGAATCCCGCCGAGGTCGTCCGGCGGCAGTACGCGGTATTCCTGCGGTTCCGGGTACATGTCGCGCTCGGTCGGCGCGAACAGCACGTAGACGTTTTCCTTCTGCAGCTTCTCGATATCGTCCTGCAGCGTGCGCGGGTACTTGTCGAAATCCTCGTTCGGGCCGAACTGCAGCCGGTTGACGAAGATGCTCGCCACGACCGGATCGCCGTGCTGGCGCGCGAGGCGCATCAGCGACAGGTGCCCTTCGTGCAGGTTGCCCATCGTCGGCACGAACGCCGTGCGGTTCTGTCCGCGCAGCTGGTCGCGCAGTTCATGGATCGAGCTGATGACTTTCATGATCGGGTAGCGGGTTCCTCGCGCATGCGCGCGTTGGCGCCGCAGCAGCGGCGTCGGGGTCGAAGCGGACAACGCCGGCGCGCGGGCGGCGCATCGGGCGTCGGCGGATTGTAGAGGATTTGGCCGCCGGACGCATTGATAAAAGAACGATCGTTCACTTTTTATCGGGGCGTGCCGGAAACCCGCCGGACGGCCAGCCGCCGCCTCGAAGCGGCGAGCGTCGGGACGAACCGGGGAGCGGGATGCGGCGAGCGGGGGCCGGTGTTACGCGGGCAGGTACGCGAGGCGCACGTAGATCGGCGCGAACGGTTCGGGCTGCGTGATCTCGACGAGCGATTCGCGCGCGAGCTCGAGCATCGCGATGAAGTTCACGACCACGACCGGCACGCCGCGCGACGTGTCGAACAGGTCGGCGAACTCCATGAAGCGCGCGTTTTGCAGCCGGCGCAGGATCAGGCTCATGTGTTCGCGCACCGACAGCTCCTCGCGGGAGATCTTGTGGTGCTGGACGAGCTTCGCACGCTTGAGCACGTCGGCCCACGCGGCGCGCAGGTCGTCCGAGTTCACGTCGGGGAAGCGCGGCGTGATGCTCTGCTCGATGTAGACCTCGGCGCGCAGGAAGTCGCGGCCGAGCTGCGGCAGCTGGTCGAGCCGCTGCGCGGCGAGCTTCATCTGCTCGTATTCGAGCAGGCGGCGCACGAGTTCGGCACGGGGATCTTCCGCTTCCTCGCCGGTGTCGGCCTTCTTGACCGGCAGCAGCATCCGCGACTTGATCTCGATCAGCATCGCGGCCATCAGCAGGTATTCGGCCGCCAGCTCGAGGTTCGACGTGCGGATCTGGTCGACGTAGCCCAGATATTGCGCGGTGACCTGCGCCATCGGGATGTCGAGCACGTTGAAGTTCTGCTTGCGGATCAGGTACAGCAGCAGGTCGAGCGGGCCTTCGAACGTCTCGAGGAAGATCTCGAGCGCATCGGGCGGGATGTACAGATCCTGCGGCAGCTTGAAGAGCGGCTCGCCGTACAGGCGAGCGAACGCCGCGACACCGTCGACCGTGTCGGGCGTCGAATCGGCGCCCGCGGGCGCGGCGATCGCGTCGTCCTGCCGGGCGGCGCTGGCCTCGTCGGCGGCGCTCACGTCGTCAGAAGTTCTGGTAGTAGACGTACGACGTTTGCTTCACGCGCGATTCCTGCTGCTCGGCGCGCTCTTCGAGATCGATCGGCTGCTTGTCCCACAGCAGGGAACGGCCCTTGCGCTGCTCTTCCTCGAGCGTCGGCTTCTGCTGCTTGAGCTGGTTCAGGAACTGCGTGACGTCGGACTGGTACGGCATGGCTGGATCTTCCGTTTCGGGCGGCGCACGATGCGCCGGATTCGCGATGGCGGGATTTTACCGCATCGCGGGGAACAGCCGGCGCCAATCGCGCGTCGAATCCGCGGGTCGGCGCCCGCATGCCGCGTGCGGCGGTCGCGGCGGGGCTTCGCACTCTTTCACAATCGTTTGGCTTTGGCGCCCGCACCCTGTGGTCAAATACAGGGTTTTCCACGAAACCGTAACAATCCAGCACGGCGAGGTCATATTTGGCGGGGCAGTCGAATCAGCAAGCACCTACTGCGCAGGACGCGGGCCCGCGCGCGGCACGCAGTCGCGCCGGCGCCGCGGCCGGCATCGCACGGGCGACCCTCGCCGGGTGCCTCGCCGCGTGCTTCGCGCTGCCGGCGCACGCGAAGTACGACGTCGATATCGACGCGCCGCGCTCGATCCGCAAGCTCCTCAAGACGCATCTCGACATCGCGCGCTTCGCGAAGCGCGACGACATCAGCGACGACCAGTTCGACTTCCTCGTCACGGCCACCCCGCAGCAGGTGCGCGACCTGACCGCGACGGCCGGCTATTTCTCGCCGGTCGTGCGTACCGACGTGCGCACGCGCGACGGCAAGCGCGACGTGCGCATCTCGGTCGATCCCGGCAAGCAGACCGTCGTGTCGACGGTCGACCTGACGTTCAAGGGGCCCGTCGAGACCGAGGATCCGAAGCAGGAGGCCGCGACGCGTTTCGCGTTCTCGCTGAAGCCCGGCGACCCGTTCACGCAGTCCGACTGGGACGGCGCGAAGGGCGCGGCGCTCCGGCAACTGCAGGCGCGCCGCTATCTCGGCGCGAAGATCGCGTCGTCCGAGGCGCGCATCGATCCGCGCACGCAGCGCGCGACGCTCGCCGTCACGTTCGACAGCGGCCCGACGTTCACGATCGGCAAGGTCGACGTCGACGGCGTGCGCCGCTATCCGGAGAAGATCGTCACGAACGTCAATCCGCTGTCGGAAGGCGAGATCTACGACGTGCAGCGGATCACCGAACTGCAGCGGCAGTTGCAGAACACGCCTTACTACGCGAGCGTCGCGATCGACGTCGGCGACGATACGGCGAAGCCCGAGCGCACGCCCGTGCACGTGAAGGTCAGCGAGTTCCCGTACAACAACATCCGCGGCGGCGTCGGCTTCGCGACCGATACGGGCCCGCACGTGCAGGGCTCCTACACGTATCTCGACACGTTCGGCGCCGCGTGGCCGCTGACGGTGTCGGGCCGGCTCGACCAGATCCAGCAGTACGGGCAGGTCCAGCTGTCGATGCCGCCGGGCGAGAAGGGCTGGACCAACAGCGTGCTTGCGTCGTACACGAACACCAACGTGTCGGACACGCGCATCTACAGCGCGCGGGTCGGCGCGCAGCGCACGCGCACCGGCCAGTTCATCGACTATTCGTATTCGCTGATGTTCTACCAGGACCGGCTCGACCAGAACGGCGCGGGGCCGACCACGAGCCGCGCGCTGGTGCCGCAATGGGCATGGACGCGCCGCAACGTCGACGATCCGCTGTTTCCGCGTTCGGGCAACCTGATCCACGCGGAGGCCGGCTTCGCGGTCAAGGGCGTGCTGACCGACCAGACCTTCATCCGCGGCTACGCGCGCGGCCAGCAGTACCTGCCGGTCGGCAAGCGCGACCTGTTCGTGTTCCGTGCGGAGCTCGGCGGCGTGTTCACGGGCGGCAGCTCGACCGGCGTGCCGGCGTCGCTGCTGTTCCGCGCGGGCGGCTCGAACTCGGTGCGCGGCTACGGCTACCAGAGCATCGGCAACAGCGTCGACGGTTCCGTGCTGCCGACCAAGTACCTGGTGACGGGCACCGCCGAATACCAGCACTGGTTCAACCGCGACTGGGGCGCCGCGACGTTCTTCGACATCGGCACCGCGACCGATGCGTGGGGCGAGAAGGTGTTCTACCCGGGTGTCGGCGTCGGCGCGCGCTGGCGCAGCCCCGTCGGCCCGATCAACGTCGACGTCGCGTACGGGTTGCGCAACCATAGCGTGCGCCCGTACCTGACGCTCGGCATCGCTTTCTGACCGTACCGCTTCATCGACGACGAACCGCATGACGAAGGACCCGAACGACACGCCGCCGCCTCATGATCCGGACTCGCCCGACGGCGCGCCCGACACGCCGCCGCGCGCGCCGCGCGCGCCGCGCCGCGGCCGGGCGGTGCGCGTCGTCGCATGGACGCTCGCGACGGTCGTGCTGCTCGTCGTGCTGGCGGCCGCGCTCGTGGCGGGCGCGGTGACGACCGAGCGCGGCACGCGGCTCGCGTGGCAACTGGCCGGTCGCGTGCTCGGCACGCGACTCGCGGGCACGCTCGAAGGCGGCTCGCTCGCGACCGGCGTGCGGCTGCGCGGCTTCGCGTGGACGAGCCCCGACGGTTCGGGCACCGAGGTTCGCATCGACCGGCTCGACGGCCGCTGGGCGTTGACGCGTGCGCCGTGGCGGCTGTCGATCGCCTATCTGCGCGCCGGCACGATCGACGTGCGGATCGCGCCGGGGCCGTCGACGCCGAGCACCACGCCGCAGGACCTGAGCCTGCCGCTGCAGTTGCGGATCGACGACCTGCGCGTCGATCGTCTCGCGATCCACGAAGGCGGCTCGACGACGCAGCTCGACCACCTCGCGCTGAACGGCCGCAGCGACGGCCGTCACCATGAACTCGTGCTCGACGGCGTCGACACGCCGTACGGCGCGCTGACCGCGCGCGCGAAGCTCGACGGCGTGAAGCCGTTCGCGCTGACGGGCGAAGCCACCTACGCGGGCAAGCTGTCGGACGAGCCGGTCGACGCGCGGGCCCGTGTGTCGGGTTCGCTCGAGGCGCTCGTCGCCGACGTCGACGCGAGCGGGATGAAGCTGAACGGGCGCGCGCACGTCGAGGCCGCGCCGTTCGGCGCGGTGCCGCTCACGCGCGCGTCGCTCGCGTTCGACCACGTGAACCCACAGGCGCTTTCGCCCGGCGCACCGGCGGCCGATCTCGCGGTGCGCGCGGAACTCGCGCCGGTGAGCGCGCCGGCCGGCTCGGCGCCCGCGAAGGGGTTCGCGGTGACGGGCCCCGTGTCGATCGTCAACGCGAAACCGGGCACGCTCGGCGACCATCTGCTGCCGGTGATCGACGCGCATGCGACCGTGCATCTCGACGCGCACGCGCAGCGGATCGACGATCTCGCGCTGAAACTGATCCGCGACGGCAGCGTGACGGGCGGCGGCACGCTCACGGGCGGCAAGGGCCGCTTCGACCTGAAGGTCGCTAACCTCGACCTGAACGCGTTCGTCGCCGAGCTGCGGCCGATGCGCCTCGGCGGCCCGCTCGGCGTGACGCTCGCGGGCGACGTGACGACCGTCGATTTCAACCTGAACGATCCGAAGCTCGCACTCGGCGCGCGCGCCAAGGTCGCGCTGACGCCGCAGCAGACCGTGCTGACCGATACGCGCGTGACGGCGGGCAAGGGCCGCATCGATTTGACGGGCGTGTTCCGCCGCGACGCGCATTCGAGCTACGACGCGAAGGCGACGCTGACGGCGTTCGATCCGCTGCTGCTCGCCGCGATGAGCGCGCCGAAGGCGGCTGGCGGCAAGACACCCGCGAAGGCCGCCAAGGCGCCGGCCAAGCGCGGCGAGACGCGCGTGTCGGGCACGCTGACGGCGTCGGGCGCGTTCGCGCCGCAGGTCTCGACGAAGGCGACCTTCAAGCTCGGCGACAGCCTGTACGACGGTGTGCCGCTGACGGGTGCAGGCGTCGTGCAGCTCGCCGGTTCGCGCATCCTGCCGAGCAACGCGACGCTGTCGATCGCGGGCAACCACGTCGACCTGCGTGGCAGCTTCGGCGCGCCCGGCGACCGGCTGCGCTTCGTCGTCGACGCACCGCAGCTCGACCGGCTCGGCTTCGGCGTCGAAGGGCTCGTGCAGGCGCAGGGCGATTTGACGGGCAGCTTCGCGCATCCGAACGTGACGGCCACCTACAAGGCCGAGCACGTCGTCGTCGGCTCGAACCGGATCGGCACCGCACAAGGCCGCGCGGACATCCGCGACGGCGCCCACGGCGCGCTCGTGTTCACGGCCGACGCGGCCGACATCGCGCTCGGCTCGTTCAAGCTGAAGTCGTTGCGCGCGAACCTCGACGGCACGCGCGCGAAGCACACGCTCGACGCTTCGGCGCTCGGGATGGCCGGCGGCCGCGTGATCGACCTGACGCTCGCGGCGAACGGCGGCGTGGTCGAGAACCGCGACGGGATGCGCTGGGACGGCACCGTCACGCGTCTGGCCAATCGCGGCACGCCGGCTGTCGCGCTGCAGGCGCCGCTGACGGTGTCGGCCGGCACCGGCCGCGTGACGCTCGGCGCGACGCGGCTCACGCTCGAAGGCGCGGCGATCGACCTGAAGTCGTTCGTATTCGATCACGGCCAGATGCGCTCGGCTGGTTCGGTGAGCGGCGCGTCGGTCGCGCGTTTCCTCGAGGTGCGCCAGGAACTGACGGGCCAGCGGCCGCCGGTGCGTACCGACGTCGTGCTCGACGCCGACTGGGACTTCTCGCTCGGCGCGAATGCGACGGGCTACGTGCAGGTGAAGCGCCGCGGCGGCGACGTGACGATCGAGAGCGGGCGCGGCATCGCGTCGCTCGGGCTGACCGACCTGTCCGCGCGCGCGAGCTTCACGCCCGGCAACCGGCTCAACGTGACGGCGCTCGCGAAGGCGAGCCGGATCGGCACGCTCGACGCGAACGTCACGGTGCCGTTCGCGCTGCACGACGGCGTGTTCGGCGTCGTCGACGATGGTCCGCTGTCGGGCCGCATCGACGCCGACATCCCCGCATTGAAGACGACCGGCAACCTGTTCGGGCCGAGCTATCTGCTGGGCGGCCGTGCGGCGCTGAAGCTGACCGTCGCCGGCACGCCGGTGAAGCCGAACCTGTCGGGGATGCTGACGGGCGACGATCTGTCCGCGACGCTCATCGACCAGGGCGTGCAGTTGAAGGACGGCATCGTGCGCGTGAAGCTGTCGGACAACCTCGTCGAATTCCAGCAGGTCGAGTTCCACGGCGGCGACGGCACGCTGCGCGCGCTCGGCCGCGTGCGGCTCGACGGCGAGGCGCCCGACCTGACCGCGAGCATCGTCGCGGACAAGCTCGAACTGTTCGCGGCGCCGGACCGCAAGCTGTCGCTGTCGGGCAAGGCGACCGTCGCGAACGACGGGCCGCGCGGCGCGCTGTCGATCGACGGCAAGTTCGTGGTCGACCGCGCGCTGTTCGACCTGCCCGAGGAATCGGCGCCGCACCTGTCGGACGACGTCGTGATCGTGCAGCCGGACGGCACGGTGCGCGGCGAGACGCCGACGGGCACCGCGGTCGCGAAGCCGAAGCCGGTCGAGGACAAGCCGGCGCCGTCGCTCGCGCCGCGCGCGAACATCGACATCGGCCTCGGCAACAACTTCCGTTTCAAGGGGCACGGCGCGGATCTCGGGCTGCGCGGCACGATCACCGTGATGAGCGCGCCGGGCGTGCCGCTGCGCGCGGTCGGCAACGTGCGCGTGACGGAAGGGTCGACGTACACGGCGTTCGGCCGCAAGCTCGCGATCGAGAACGGCTTCTTCACGTTCAACGGCCCGGTGTCGAACCCGGGCGTCAACATCCTCGCGATGCGGCGCAACCAGGAGGTCGAGGCCGGCGTGCAGGTGACGGGCATGATCCAGTCGCCGACGGTCAAGCTCGTGTCGGAGCCGAACGTCACGGACAACGAAAAGCTGTCGTGGCTGCTGTTCGGGCACGGCACCGACCAGGGCAACAACGTCGGCCAGCAGGGCGCGATGACGGCGGCGCTCGGGCTGCTCGGCAGCGTGACCGGCAAGCGCGTCGCGCAGACCTTCGGTCTCGACGAGGTGTCGGTCGGCCGCAGCGAAGTCGGCCTGACCGATCCGCAGGTCGTGCTGGTGTCGAAGGCGATCAACGAGCGGTTCGTGCTCGGCTTCGAGCAGGGGCTGCAGTCGGCCGCCAACGCGTTCAAGGCGACGATCAACCTGACGCGCTTCTGGTCGGTGTCCGCGTACGGCGGCACGTTCCAGGGCGTCGACCTGAACTACACGCGGCGTTTCGATCGCTGGTTCGGCAGTGACGCCGCTCGCACACGGCGTACCGAGCAGCCATGAAAAAAGCCCCGAACGCCAAGCGGCCTTCGGGGCTTTTTTTCGCGCAACCGGCAGCGCGTCTGGCTTACTTCACGCGCATGCCGGGCTTCGCGCCGCTGTGCGGCTCGAGGATGTAGAGACCCGGTTCCGCCTTCTCGTCGGTGGCCGACGCGGCGAGCACCATCCCTTCGGACAGGCCGAACTTCATCTTGCGCGGCGCGAGGTTCGCGACCATCACAGTCAGCTTGCCGACGAGTTGCTCCGGCTGGTACGCGGACTTGATGCCCGAGAACACGTTGCGGGTCTTTTCCTCGCCGACGTCGAGCGTGAGCTGCAGCAGCTTGTCCGAGCCTTCGACGGCCTGGCACGCGACGATCTTCGCGATGCGCAGGTCGATCTTCGCGAAATCGTCGATCGAGATCGGTGCGTCGTCGGCGCCGTTCACGACCGCCTGCTTCGCGTTCGCCTTCGCGTTGCTCTTCGCGTCCTTCGCGGCGTTGGCGCTCGCGGCGGCGGCTCCGGTTGCCTCGGCCTGCAGCGAATCGCGGTTCGCGGCGAGCAGCGCCTCGATCTGCTTCGGATCGACGCGCGTCATCAGGTGCTGGTACGCCTTGATCGGCTGCTCCGACGACAGCGGCTTCGCGGCATCGGCCCACGCGAGCGGCGCGATCCCGAAGAACGCCTCGACGGCTTCGGCGACACGCGGCATCACCGGCTTCAGCGCGAGCGACAGCAGGCGGAACGACTCGAGGCTCACGCTGCAGGTTTCATGCAGCGCGACCGCGTTGGCCGGATCCTTCGCGAGATCCCACGGCTTCGCGCCGTCGACGTACGCGTTCACTTCGTCCGCGAGCTCCATCGTGTGGCGCAGCGCGCGGCCGTATTCGCGTGCTTCGTAGTGCGCGGCGATCTGCGGAATCGCATCGCGCAGCTTCGCGACGAGCGGGTGGTTCATCGCGCTGTCCTGCACGCGGCCGTCGAAACGCTTGATCAGGAAGCCGGCCGCGCGGCTCGCGATGTTCACGTACTTGCCGACGAGGTCGCTGTTCACGCGCGCCTGGAAGTCGTCGAGGTTCAGGTCGATGTCTTCCATCGTCGCATTCAGCTTCGCGGCGAAGTAGTAGCGCAGCCACTCGGGGTTCAGGCCCGTGTCGATGTAGCTCTGCGCGGTGATGAACGTGCCGCGCGACTTCGACATCTTCGCGCCGTCGACCGTCAGGAAGCCGTGCGCGAACACGTTGGTCGGCGTGCGGTGGCCCGAGAACTCGAGCATCGCGGGCCAGAACAGCGTGTGGAAGTACAGGATGTCCTTGCCGATGAAGTGGTACTGCTCGGCCTTCGTGCCCGGACGGATCCACGCGTCGAAGTCGATGCCGTTGCGGTCGCACAGGTTCTTGAAGCTCGCGTAGTAGCCGACCGGCGCGTCGAGCCATACATAGAAGTACTTGCCGGGCGCGCCCGGGATCTCGAAGCCGAAGTACGGCGCGTCGCGCGAGATGTCCCAGTCGGCGAGCTTGGCTTCGCCGGCGTCGCCGAGCCATTCGCGCATCTTGTTGGTCGCTTCGGGCTGCGCGAGGCCGCTCACCCATTCGCGCAGGAACGACTCGCAGCGCGGGTCGGACAGGCGGAAGAAGTAGTGCTTCGACGTCTTGCGCACCGGCGTCGCGCCCGACACGACCGAATACGGGTTCAGCAGCTCGGTCGGCAGGTAGGTCGAGCCGCACACTTCGCAGTTGTCGCCGTATTGATCTTTCGCATGGCACTTCGGGCACTCGCCCTTGATGAAGCGGTCCGGCAGGAACATTTCCTTGACCGGGTCGTACGCCTGCTCGATCTCGCGCTCGGCGATCAGGCCGGCGTCCTGCAGCGCGAGGTAGATCTTCTCGCTCAGCACGCGGTTCTCGTCCGAATCGGTCGAGTAGAAATTGTCGAACGACACGCCGAAGCTGTCGAAATCGCGCTTGTGTTCGGT
This sequence comes from Burkholderia sp. BCC1972, assembly GCF_905339605.1. Lineage (NCBI taxonomy): Bacteria > Pseudomonadati > Pseudomonadota > Betaproteobacteria > Burkholderiales > Burkholderiaceae > Burkholderia > Burkholderia sp. BCC1972. The sequence continues at coordinate 54,991 of NZ_CAJPGH010000037.1, forward strand.
CCACACGCGGTCGATCAGCTGCTTCGGGGTCAGGCCTTCCTTCTCCGCGCGCAGCATGATCGGCGTGCCGTGCGTGTCGTCGGCACCGATGTAGTAGACCTCATGGCCATGCATTCGCAGCGTCCGCACCCAGATGTCGGTCTGGATGTACTCGACCAGGTGGCCGATGTGGATCTGCCCGTTGGCATAGGGCAGTGCGGACGTGACGAGGATCTGGCGGCTGCCTTGCGGCGCCGCAGCCTGCACGGAAGTGAGGTCGGATGCGGACATAGGGTCGGTAGAGGAACAGCGGAAAAACAACGGGAAAGTGCGATTCTAGCAGGGGCGCGCGCCAGCGCGGCGGGCGGGCGCCGCGGACCGGGCGCCGGAGCGGGCGGGGCCCCGCAAGCGGCGTGCCCGATGATCTTGTGCTGCGATGCAGCATAAATTCTGCGGGCAAAAAAAACCGGGGCGGATACGGCCCCGGAGCAACAACGACAAGAGGAGAATGGTGACGCGCCGGCAGCGCCAGCCGCGTACCGTAAATACTGACCGCGGCCTGCGACAGAAGTTCGAAAATTTTTTCGATTTGTTACCGGACCCGCCGGAAGCCTTGTCCGGCGGGGCTGCGCGCCATGTGCAGCCCCGCTCCTCTCGTGGCGATGCTTACTGCTGCGCGGCGCGCAGGTAGATTTCGACGCGGCGGTTCTGTGCGCGGCCTGCTTCGGTCGCATTGTCCGCGATCGGGTTCGACGGGCCCATGCCCTGTGCCGCCAGGCGGCCGCCGGCGACGCCGCGCTGCACCAGCGCGTTGACGACGCTCTGCGCCCGGTTCTGCGACAGCGTCTGGTTCAGTTGCTGCGAACCCGTGCTGTCCGTATAGCCGACGACCGAAGCCGTCACTTGCGGGTTCTGGTTCAGCGTCGTGGCCAGGTCGTTCAGCAGCGGCGTGAAGGCCGGCGTGATCGCGTACTGGTTCGTCGCGAACGTGACCGAGCTCGGCACGTTCAGCTTCAGCGAGCCGTCCGGCTGTTCGGTGACCTGCGTGCCCGTCTTCGCTGCCGACGGTGCGAGCTTGTTCTTGATCGCCTGCCAGTTGTAGCCCGTCACGCCGCCGACCAGTGCACCGACGCCTGCGCCGATCGCCGCACCCTTGCCGCCGCCCGCCAGCGCGCCGATGCCTGCGCCCAGCGCCGCACCCGTGCCGGTACCGACGGCCGTGTTGTTGCCTTGCTGCGTGGCGCAGCCTGCCAGCAGTGCGCCGGCCAATGCGAAGACGGACAAGCGGGTCGCGATTTTCATGTTCATCTTGGATTCCTCTCTTGGTTGAACGAGTCGACAACGACGACAACAACAGTTACGGCTCCCTGCGCGGGCCGCCCGAAAAAGGAGGGCAGGCCTGCGCTCGCGGCAGCCGCCGAGGTGGCCGCATGCCCTGTCCGTCAGCGTGGCTGTTCGGGCAGTGCGACGCGTCAGCCTCTACAATATAGGCGGTAGGTGGCCGATTTGGCCCCATAGCATGCCGCACGCGAAGATTGCGCCGGGTCGCGCGTTCGCGCAATGGCGTGCAACAGATTCTTTCACTTTTCCCGCTTTTCGCAGCGTAATTTGATATTTTTTGACGATTACACGCGAAAAAAACGTTTTCTCGGAGTTTCGATGAGCATTGACCGGGCACAAGTCGACGCCGCACTGGCGGCAGTCGTCGACCCCAATACCGGCCGCCCGTATGCGGCGAACAAGGGCGTGCGCAATGTCGCGATCGACGGCGATGTCGTGACGCTCGACGTGGTGCTCGGGTACCCCGCGCGCAGCCAGCACGACGACGTGCGTGCACGCGTCGTCGCGGCGCTCCAGGGCGTGCCGGGCGTTCGCGACGCACGCGTCGCCGTGTCGCAGGAGATCGTCGCGCACACGGTGCAGCGCGGCGTGAAGCTGTTGCCGAACGTGAAGAACATCGTCGCGGTCGCGTCGGGCAAGGGCGGCGTCGGCAAGAGCACGACGGCCGTGAACCTCGCGCTCGCGCTCGCCGCGGAAGGCGCGTCGGTCGGCATCCTCGACGCCGACATCTACGGCCCGTCGCTGCCGACGATGCTCGGCATCCACGGCCAGCGCCCCGAGTCGCCGGACAACCAGTCGATGAACCCGCTCGTCGGCCACGGGTTGCAGGCGAACTCGATCGGCTTCCTGATCGAGGAAGACAACCCGATGGTGTGGCGCGGCCCGATGGCGACCTCCGCGCTCGAACAGCTGCTGCGCCAGACCAACTGGCGCGACCTCGACTACCTGATCGTCGACATGCCGCCCGGCACCGGCGACATCCAGCTCACGCTCGCGCAGCGCGTGCCCGTCACGGGCGCGGTGATCGTCACGACGCCGCAGGACATCGCGCTGCTCGACGCGAAGAAGGGGCTGAAGATGTTCGAGAAGGTCGGGATCCCGATTCTCGGCATCGTCGAGAACATGAGCATCCACATCTGCTCGAACTGCGGCCACGAAGAGCACATCTTCGGCGCCGGCGGCGCGGAGCGGATGGCGAAGGATTACGACGTGAACGTGCTCGGCAGCCTGCCGCTCGACATCGCGATCCGCGAGCGCGCCGACAGCGGCACGCCGACGGTGGCGGCCGATTCCGAAGGCGCGCTGGCGCGCCGCTACCGCGATATCGCGCGCGGCGTCGCGCTGGCGATTGCCGAGCGATCGCGCGACATGACGTCGAAGTTCCCGTCGATCGTTGTTCAAAATACGTAAAACCCTTGCGGGGCGGGGCCTCACGCTGTTTACGGCGCCGCGAGGCGCGGTATCATGGCGACTTTTCCCGGGTCCCTTTTCCCGCCCGGCGCGGCCGTCGTGTCAAGCGGCCGCCAGCCGGCATGAGGATCGAATGAAACAACGACATCACGGCGTGCGCGCCGGCCGCGCGCAGCGCGCGCTGCTGGCCGCCGCCGCGCTGGGCCTGTTGGCCGGCTGTACCTCCTTTTCCTCGTCGCACGAAAAACGGGCCGACGCACAACTGCAGCCGACGGTCGGCGCGCAGGCGCGCGGCGCGGTGACGTTCGTCGAGCGCCCGGACGGCGTCCAGGTCACCTACAACCTGGCCGGCCTGCCGCCGAACAGCGATCATGCGCTGCAGGTGCACGAACGCGGCGACTGCAACGCGGGCGACGGCTCGAGCGCCGGCCAGGTGTTCGCACCGGCCGCCGACCGCCTGCGCGCCGGTGCGCGCGTCGCCGGCGATCTCGGCAACATCCATGCGGACGCGAACGGCGTCGCGGCCGGTTTCATCGTCGCGCCCGATCTGGCCCTCGACGGCGTGCGCTCGGCGATGAACCGGGCGGCGCTGGTGCACCGCGACCCGAGCGATCCCGCGTTTCCGCAGCATGGCGCGGGGCCCGCGCTTGCCTGCGGCGTGATCCGCTGACGGCCGCCGCGTGCGCCGGCCGATGATCGCGTAAAATGTGCGCCTTTCCCGGCCGCCGCCTCGCGCGAGCGGCCCTCCCTGAAAGCTACGCAGCGTTTCCTGGCGCCCCGATATGAGTATCAAGTCCGACAAATGGATTCGGCGCATGGCCGAAGAGCACAAGATGATCGAGCCGTTCGTGCCCGATCAGGTTCGCGCGTCCGAGGACGGCCGCCGGATCGTCAGCTACGGCACGTCGAGCTACGGCTACGACATCCGCTGCGCGGACGAATTCAAGATCTTCACGAACATCAACTCGACGATCGTCGATCCGAAGAACTTCGACGAAGGTTCGTTTGTCGATTTCAAGGGCGACGTGTGCATCATCCCGCCGAATTCGTTCGCGCTGGCCCGCACCGTCGAATATTTCCGCATCCCGCGCACCGTGCTGACGGTCTGCCTCGGCAAGTCGACCTATGCGCGCTGCGGGATCATCGTCAACGTGACGCCGTTCGAACCCGAGTGGGAAGGCTACGTCACGCTGGAATTCTCGAACACCACGCCGCTGCCCGCGAAGATCTACGCGAACGAAGGCGTCGCGCAGGTGCTCTTCTTCGAAAGCGACGAAGTGTGCGACGTGTCGTACGCCGATCGCGGCGGCAAGTATCAGGGGCAGCGTGGTGTCACGCTGCCGAAAACCTGATCTGGTTGCATAACGTCTCACCAGTTTCCGGGTGACCGCTGCGCGTGACGCGCCGCGGTCGTTCTTTTTGGAGAATCGTCCATGAAGTTTCGTTTCCCCGTCGTCATCATCGACGAAGATTTCCGCTCCGAGAACATCTCGGGCTCCGGCATCCGGGCGTTGGCCGAAGCGATCGAGAAGGAGGGCGTCGAAGTCCTCGGCCTGACGAGCTACGGCGATCTGACGTCGTTCGCGCAGCAGTCGAGCCGCGCGTCGTGCTTCATCCTGTCGATCGACGACGACGAACTCATGCTCGGCGAGACCGGCCAGGACGGCGAACTGCCCGAGCTCGCGACCGCGATCATCGAGCTGCGCGCGTTCGTCACCGAAGTGCGCCGCCGCAACGCGGACATCCCAATCTTCCTGTACGGCGAAACGCGCACGTCGCGCCATCTGCCGAACGACATCCTGCGCGAACTGCACGGCTTCATCCACATGTTCGAGGACACGCCGGAGTTCGTCGCGCGCCACATCATCCGTGAAGCGAAGGTCTATCTCGACTCGCTCGCGCCGCCGTTCTTCAAGGAACTCGTCAAGTACGCCGACGAAGGCTCGTACTCGTGGCACTGCCCGGGCCACTCGGGCGGCGTCGCGTTCCTGAAGAACCCGCTCGGCCAGATGTTCCACCAGTTCTTCGGCGAGAACATGCTGCGCGCGGACGTCTGCAACGCGGTGGACGAACTCGGCCAGCTGCTCGACCACACCGGCCCGGTCGCGGCATCCGAGCGCAATGCGGCGCGCATCTTCAGCGCCGACCACCTGTTCTTCGTGACCAACGGCACGTCGACGTCGAACAAGATCGTCTGGCACGCGACCGTCGCGCCGGGCGACATCGTGCTGGTCGACCGCAACTGCCACAAGTCGATCCTGCACGCGATCACGATGACGGGCGCGATCCCCGTGTTCCTGACGCCGACGCGCAACCATTTCGGCATCATCGGGCCGATCCCGCGCGACGAATTCAAGCCGGAGAACATCCGCAAGAAGATCGAGGCGAACCCGTTCGCGCGCGAAGCGATGCGTGCGAACCCGGACATGAAGCCGCGGATCCTGACGATCACGCAGAGCACGTACGACGGCGTCGTATACAACGTCGAGATGATCAAGGACCTGCTCGGCGACCTGCTCGACACGCTGCACTTCGACGAAGCGTGGCTGCCGCACGCGACGTTCCACGATTTCTACCGCGACATGCACGCGATCGGCGACGGCCGTCCGCGCACGGGCGCGCTCGTGTTCGCGACGCACTCGACGCACAAGCTGCTCGCAGGCATCTCGCAGGCGTCGCAGATCGTCGTGCAGGATTCGGAGAACCGCACGTTCGACAAGCACCGCTTCAACGAGGCGTACCTGATGCACACGTCGACGAGCCCGCAGTACGCGATCATCGCGTCGTGCGACGTCGCGGCCGCGATGATGGAGCCGCCGGGCGGCACCGCGCTCGTCGAGGAATCGATCGCCGAGGCGATCGACTTCCGCCGTGCGATGCGCAAGGTCGACGCCGAATACGGCGACGACTGGTTCTTCAGCGTATGGGGCCCGGACAGCCTGTCCGAGGAAGGCATCGGTTCGCGCGAAGACTGGATGCTGAAGCCGAACGACCACTGGCACGGCTTCGGCCCGCTCGCGGAAGGCTTCAACATGCTCGACCCGATCAAGGCGACGATCATCACGCCGGGGCTCGACGTCGACGGCGAGTTCGGCGAGACGGGCATTCCGGCCGCGATCGTCACGAAGTACCTGGCCGAGCACGGGATCATCGTCGAGAAGACCGGCCTGTACTCGTTCTTCATCATGTTCACGATCGGCATCACGAAGGGCCGCTGGAACTCGATGGTGACCGAGCTGCAGCAGTTCAAGGACGACTACGACAACAACCAGCCGCTGTGGCGCGTGCTGCCGGAATTCGTCGCGCAGCATCCGCGCTACGAGCGCGTCGGCCTGCGCGACCTGTGCACGCAGATCCACGACGTGTACCGCGCGAACGACATCGCGCGCCTGACGACGGAGATGTACCTGTCGGACATGGAGCCGGCGATGAAGCCGTCGGACGCGTTCGCGAAGCTCGCGCACCGCAAGATCGACCGCGTGCCGCTCGACGAGCTCGAAGGCCGCGTGACAAGCATCCTGCTGACGCCGTACCCGCCGGGCATTCCGTTGCTGATCCCGGGCGAGCGCTTCAACAAGACGATCGTGAACTACCTGCGGTTCGCGCGCGACTTCAACGAGCGTTTCCCGGGCTTCCACACCGACATCCACGGCCTCGTCGCGGAAGAGGTGAACGGCCGCGTCGAGTACTTCGTCGACTGCGTGCGCGACTGATGGCGACGCACGGACGAATCCGGGCGATGCGCGCGGCGCTGGCCGCGCTCGTCGTCTGGGCGGCAGGCGCGGCGGGGCTGGCAGGGTCGGGCGTCGCGCACGCGGAAGTCGCGGCGGCCGACCCGATCGACGTCGCGATGCGGCAATGCCTTGCACGGCGCGACCGGTCGTCGCCGGCCGGCCAGATCCAGTGCATGGGCGAAGCGCAGCAGCAGTGGCAGGCAGTGATGGACGGCGCGTACCAGCGCCTGTTGAAGGATGCGCCGGCCGATGCGAAGCGCGGCTGGCAGGACAGCCAGCGCCATTGGCTCACGTGGCGCAAGGACGAAGTGCTTTTGCTGAAGGCCGTGTACGACACGACGCGCGGCACGTCGTATGCGATGTCGAGCGCCGACCTTCAGCTGCAGCCCGTGCGCGATCGCGCGCTGGCGCTGCGCGGCGCGGCGGATCGCTATGCGCCGCCGCCCGCGGCGGCCCCGGTCGCGGCCGTGAGCGGCGCGCAGGGCGGCACGAGCACGGTCCAGGCGGCGGCCACGTCGAATGCCAAGCCGGCGGCGAACGCGCCGCGCGATCCGGCCGTGCGCCGCGTGCGGCCGTGCGAACAGGACGCCGCGTGCGAGCACGCGCTGTTCGACCTGAACCGCTATTACCAGAAGCTGCGTCGCAAGATGCCGGCGCATTCGGCCGCGACGCTCGTCCGCGCGCAGCGCGCGTGGGTCGGGTTCCGCGATGCGACGGCGCCGCTCGTCGGCGAGGACGGGCGCGTCGACCTGATCGGCGCGCGCATCGCGACGATGAAGCGGCTGTCGGAGACGGCCGGCAACAAGTAACGACCGTCGACGGCTGCGATCGTGCGGCGATGAAACGAAACGGGCACCCAG
>NZ_CAJPGH010000038.1:0-59339 GCF_905339605.1 Burkholderia sp. BCC1972
CGGAGATACCTTCGTTCTCCTCCTTGCATTCCTTCGTTGCAGGGTCCGCTTCACAAAGCCTGATGTCATAGGGCATTTCCGTGCCGAAGAGTTGGGCTGCCGCCTGGCGCGTGTCGACCAGGCCGCCGTCGATGATCAACGATGGCTGGTCGACGAAATGCGCGGTCGTGCCGCATGCTGCCAGTGCGGACAACAGCACGACCGACGACATGCAACGCATGATTGGCAAGCGTGACTGCATTGACGTGCGTGAGCTTTGCTGCGCCTCCGGAAGGCGATCCAGGTTTCGCTGATCAACAAACATAGGAAGCCCTCCAGCAATTCATGGATATGTGAGCGACGACAGGTGAGCGTTGATCACACATTCCAGCCCTATCGCCGTCAAGGTCGGTGAACGCGTGCGGCGAAGGGTCGCGCAAGGTAAGAGGAGATCGCCCTCGTCAACGTGACAGTACCCTCATACTCCCTGTGCCCAGCAGCCGTGAAAGCTCAGTGGCAGCGTGTGCGTGAGCCAAACCTTTGCAACGGGGCCATCGTCGATACGGTCTGACCGAAACACCGCGAGGCAATTCTGCTGAACCCGGCTGTCAAGAACCTCGACGAGAAGCCAACCCTCATCCTCCAGCGAGTCGGCCCTGTCCTGCCTGGCGGCAAAAATGGGTTCCGCGCAGTACTGTCCGGCTTCAAACGAAAACTGCCGGCGCCTGCCACTCAACATATCCATGCGCACGATTGCATTCCAGAAGCCAGTACCGTCAGTGCCCAGGCCGAAATAGCCGTACCGGTTCTTCCGCAATGCATGCGCCGGATTGATGGTGGGAAATTCATGGTTGCCCGTATCAAGCGTTTCCATACGCGCTCGCTGCTGCTGCGGCGCAATGACGAAGCGCCGAATCGCGCCCGGCGCGCCTACCAGCCCCTGCTGATCGGTCATGACTGCGCGCCAGCTCGCCTGTGGACCCAAAAAGGTGTTGGGATTGTCATATGCGACGCAGTCGGCCACGATTTCGCTTCCCCGCTCGTAAGCATTGACGCCATGCCACATCCATACCGGTTCGGTCTCGACTTGTATGGGGTCCGCGCTGCTGCCCCGGCTTACGACGAGCAGCAGCCCACCAGCGTCGAGTCGCCACTGAATGCATCCCAGCAAGCTGGTCCCGCCTGCTTGCCAGCTTGCCACGTCCATGAAAGCCGGCTGCAGATACAAGACGATGTAATGCTCAGTCACGAAGAAGTCGTGTACATACACGTAGCGTGGCGCTTGCAGCACCCGGTGCCAGCTCAATTTGCCTGTCCGGTCGAATTCAGTCAGATGAATCTGCAAGGTCGGCCCATACTGCGTTCCAAAATGGATCCATGCGCCACTGACAGGATCCTCCTTGGGATGCGCGGAATACACGGTCAGTCCGCTCGGCAGCCCCAACAGCGATACCCCGCGCGTTGACAGCGATTGTGGCTCGAGTTGATAGGGCTGCAATGATTCGTCGAACGCAAAGAGCTGGCCGTTACGCCACCGCACCGAGATGCCGGCCTGGCCGCCGTGAAAGTCGGGATGTGCGTTACGAGCCGGTCCGCCCGGAAGTTGGGAGGCCCAGGTGGAGTAGAGATAGTGTCCGGCGTTCGATTCGTCGAGATATTTGCTGGTGCGGACAAAACGATTCTGAAACGTCACGCCTCCCGAAGCGATCCGGTAGCAGCGAATCATTCCGTCGCCGTCCAGGATGTGTTGCTTGCGCCAACCTGCTCGCTCGAACAGACCCGGTCCGTTGCGAAACAGCGTGCCTATCAGGTTCCGTGGCATCTGCCCCTCGACGCGTGCGGCGTAGTTCAACTCCTGATTCATCGAGGTTGCCAGAGCAAACCAGGGGAGCAGTGACGCCGATCCGGCGGTCTGAGCGAGGCCACGCGCGCCGGTGAACGCGCCGAGCGTGCCCCATGCGCCCAGCTTCAAGAGATCCCTTCTTTTCATGTCGTACCTCCCGTAAGTGATGACCGCGCGAAGCGAAACCTTTCGCAGACACCATAGGAGCCCAGCGCAACAGATCCCAGACTGGCTGGCGCGAGCGCGGGATTCGGCGCACAAACGCTGCCATTGCGGCGGCGAACGCGCGGCGGAAATCGGCGGGGAGGGCAACGGCCGAAGCCTGTTTCGTTGGCACGCTGCCCTTCCGTGTTTGAAGCCGAAATCCGGCGCTGGACCTGACAGGCATGCAAACCGTCGAGGTTTGGAGCAAACTTGTCCGGCAACGCACGAGGCCGCTTCGGATCCGGACACTCATGGACGCACAGCTCAATCCCGCAACGCTATTCGGACAGCTCATTGGCTACGGCGTCAGCTCAGTGCTGGCGGTTCTCCTGGCAGCGCTCGCGTGGTGGTCTCCCGGCGAAGGCCGACGCGCGCGGGTGCTCAATGCCGCCTGCGGAGCCGTATGGAGCATGGGCGGCCTGACGCGATTCAGCCTGCTCGCGGCCGGTGTTTCTTCGCAGGCGATCGCTGTGACGTGGATCGACAGCCTGTCCTTTTTTGCCCTGGCTGCCTGGCCGATCTGTCTGTTGCTGTTCTGGAACATCGACCCTGCGACTCCATGGCGCAAGCAGGCTGGAGACTGGCTCCTGCGTGGCGCGCTCGCGCTGGCCGTACTCCAGATGATCGGCCTCGCGGTTGCCCCTCGCGTGCGTCCCCAATGGCTCGATGCGCTGCATTGGATGACGGGATATAGTGCGCTCGCGATTCTGTTCAGCGCGCTCGTCCTGCTTCGTCCGCGTATTGTGCGGGGTGCGCAGCGGATCGGGCTTACGCTGATCCTGCTGGGTCCGTCGCTGAGTATGGCCGCGCACTGGGTGAGAACGTACGCCTTATTGCCTGCGCGTTGGGATCCACTGCTCGATGTATTGGCAAAGCAGAGCATCGTCCTGACGATGCTCGGCGGGCTGCTGTATCTCGGTCAATTCCGGGCTGCCGACCGTTTTGCCAAACTCGGCCTGCGCGTCCTGTTCGCTTGCACGCTGAGCCTGACGCTCGCAGGGCTCGCCGTGTGGTTATTGAGCGAAGGGTCCGCGCTGCGCAGCGCGTCCGATGCTGCGGGCGCCGCGCTCTTCTGCGCGGTGGCTGCTGCCGTGCTGCTGCTATCAGGCCGGATCGCAAACGCGGGCGAGCAGATTGTCGATCGGCACATCTTCGGCCGCGACGATCCCCAGGCGGCACTCGCTGAATTGCAAGAGCGCCTCGCCTTGCAGGAGACACGGGCAACTGTTTTTCACTGTGCCGAGCGCTTTCTGCTCGACGTCCTGAACATCGAAGTGCGCGTGGCGTGCCGCACGGCCGAAGCGGTGTCGTCACATGATCCTGTCACGGTGCCCATAGGCGATGTCGAACCCCTGGAACTCTTGCTACCCGATAGCATGCGTGGTCGCACGCTGCTGAGCGGGGAACTGGACATCCTTCGGCAAGCCGCAACGATGGCCGGGAGACGGCTCGAAGCGCTCGACCGGGAACGGGAGCGCCTTGAGAGCGCGCAGCGCGAGGCGAACCTGTTGCACCAGGTGGTCGAGGCCGAACTGAGAACGCTGCGCGCGCAGATCAATCCGCATTTCCTGTTCAATTCACTCAATACGATCGCCGCAATGGTCCATCAGGAGCCAGACATTGCAGAAAAGATGACACTACGTCTCGCCAGGATTTTTCGTCACGTGCTGCACCAGAGCACGCGATCATTCGTCCCGCTGCGCGAGGAGGCCGCGTTCCTGAGGGCCTATCTGGAGATCGAACAGATCCGCTTCGGGCAGCGGCTGCGCGTTGACTTCCGCATCGCCGACCCGATAGCCGACTGGCCGATTCCTTCGCTGATCCTGCAGCCCCTCGTCGAAAATGCGATCAGGCACGGCTTTGCGCCGAAGCCCGGCGAGTGCCAACTGGTGGTCAGCGCGGCGCGCGTAGGCGACGACCTCATACTGAGTGTCGAAGACAACGGAATCGGTACGCGTGTCGCTGACGCAGACGATGCGTCGAACAAAGGGATAGGGATGCGCAACGTGCGCGACCGGCTGAAAGCAGCCTACGGAGATCGCGCACGTTTTTCTTTCGATAGCGAGCCACGGCGAGGCAGCCGTGCAACCGTCACGATTCCGCTGCAAACGGAGGAGGCATGAGCGTCGAGTTGCGCACCCTGCTGATCGACGACGAACAGGCATCGCGGCTCCGTTTGCGTCGGCTGCTGGCACGCCGTCCTGATGTCGAGATCATCGGCGAGGCGCGCGACGGGCTCGAGGCGACCGAACTCATTGAGCGCCTGCGCCCCGACCTGATATTCCTCGACGTGCAGATGCCCGGGCTGGACGGATTCGACGTGCTACGTGCCATCGCGCCGACCGTGCCTCTTCCGCTGGTGATCTTCGTCACCGGCTACGATGAATACGCGCTGAGTGCTTTCCAGGCACGGGCGCTGGCGTATCTGCTCAAGCCGGTCGAGGAGGAGGTTCTCAATGCGATGGTCGAGCGTGCATACGGCATTCACAGCTATCAGGAGCAGCTTGCCGAGCACGACGAAAAGGTGCGGGGCATGTTGAACGAAGTACCGGCAGTGGTCCGGCACATCGTTGCGCGCAAGGCAGAGCGGTTGCTTCTTCTGGAGCCGACAGACATCTGCTTCTTCTGGATGGATGCGGGTATCCTGCGGGTCAAGACACAAGCCGAACAGTACTGGGTCAACTACGCGATCGGTGACCTCGAGCGCTCCTTGTCCGAAAGCGGTTTTTTCCGGACGCATCGCAGCACGCTCGTGAATCTGCACAAGGTTTCGGAAATTCACGCCACTGCGCGCAGCGCCTTCCAACTCGTCATGAAGGACGACCAGCAAAGCAGAATCGATGTCAGTGAGCGACAGGCGCGTGCCCTCAGGTCGCGGATTCATGGACTTTGATTCCTTCGAATCGGGCACGACGCTCATGCTCCATCATCACGCGCCTCGCCGAAATCAGACGATGTTCGCAGTGTCCGCGATAAACGAAGTCGAACGCCTGCGCGACCTCGAAATCCGATTAGATATGCGCTAGGGCCGCTTACCACGGAGGCCGAGAAAGGGAAGCAGAAGGGCTTTGCAAATCTATGGATCGGCCTTTTCGGTGCTGTGCGCAACCCGTTGGCCCATGCGCCCAAGACGAACTGGCCTATGTCTGAGCAGGATGCACTCGATATTCTGACGCTTGTGTCATTGATTCATCGCAAGTTGGATCGAGCACGGAAAACAGCCATTCCGTCATCGTAATGAGGAAACCCTATCCGTGAACCTTCCCTACATTGAATTGCCTCCACGGCGAGAGCCGCTCTTATTGCCTTGGCCAGTGCAAGGAAATCCGGGCGGCCTCATTCAATTCGACCACCCTGAGCAATGGCGCACCTTCATTACCGGCCTCGACATGGACGCCCGCATACCAGATGTTGTGCGGTTGAAATACGCCCGTGCGCAGAAGCTCTATTTGCTTGGTTGGATAGACGCCGACTTAATAAAGGCCGGTGAGCTGGTCGCCCTGACCACCTTGGAACTCGCGCTAATGGACCGCTATGGGGTCAAATTCAAAGCGCGCGAGCGAACATTTGCCGCAGTGCTCAAGCATCTGGTGGAAGTTGACGGTCTGACTGACGCGCAAATACCGATTGTTGCTCGCTGTGGTGGTAGCGCTATCGGTCAATTAATCGGCACGACGAAACCGACCTTGGCGCAACGACGAAATGCGATGGCTCATGGTGATCCGTTCGACGGTCTCCCTGTCGGCGGCCTCCTGGAATTGGTGCGCGATTTGATCTCTTTCGCGTATCGCAGCTTCATCGCGGAATGCCGTTGGTAGTGACTGGCCAACAACTCGCTGATGAACGCCCCGGCGCGGTACGGTGGTAGGCGTCGTCCCGACTCTGTCGGGACCACCTTGTTTTGGCGTAAGCTTGTCGAACGCGATGCAATCACAAGTTGCTTTGTCGAATTGGATCATTGCTCGGGCCAGTCTTCCGGTACAAGCGCCGGTGGCTTGGTCCACGGCTGCTCCACCAAAGCGTCCTGGAACCACTGCTCGCGAAGGTTCGCGTGCTCGGTGACAATCAATTGGAATCCTGGCGCGTCTTCCTGTGTGAACTTGAGCAGCAACTCGAACAACCGCCGAACCGCCTTGAGATCCGCATCGGCTTCTTCTGTCTTCTGGACTGAGCCATCGGCTTCCTTGTAGACCTGCTCCGAAGGGAAATAGACTTGGGTCGGCTGATCGATCAATAGAAATCGTGGAACCGGGCGGTTGTTCTTGACCGCAAACAAGTGCAGGGCGAGCAATGCCGAGAGATGGTAGGCCAGATGGTTTTCGCCACCACCAGTTCGGCTCATGGGAACCGGACGTTCGGGGCGATCGAAGACGATCGTGATATTGGCCAGGTCGAATCGCGCCGGATAGGCCCTGAACTCGGCCTCGAACTTCTGAATATACTGCGATACTTGCGTCGAAATGATGTTCAGGATCGAATTGAGCCGGTCGTTGCTGTCGTCAGCACCAACGCGCTTTTCCAGATCTTCGACCTTCAACTTGAGGCGGCGATGCTCCGCTTCAAGCCTGGCAAGTTCTTCATTCGGAGCGAGGTTCTCTAGGAACAAGCTGATGCGACCGACGACACGTGCAGCCGCGTTGTTGCGAGTACCCATCTGGGCAATCACTTCATTGGCTGCTATTGCTGCGGAAAGCTCGGCTTCCTTATCTTTGATGGCGCCAGCGACCTCTTGAGCTTTGTCATTTAGACCGGACAGGTAGGCATCCAGTTTGGGGCGCTGACCTGTGGCGATGCGCAGCTCGGCGTCAAGCGATTGCAGTTCGTTGAGCAGGACTGTGGCGACAGGGGATTCCAACGCCAGGTTTGGCTCGCTGAATGGCCACTGCCACTCGCCGGTATCGGGGTTCTTTGGTAGCGCCTTGATTGAAGCAAGCCGATCCAACTGTTCAGTGGCCTCGCTTTCGTAGCCGCCGGCACGTTTCGAGAATTGGCGAGCGGCGTCGATTCTGGCTTGTGCTTCCCGACGATCCTTTCGCAAGGCGCCCAGTTCTTCTTCGAGACGAGAAATCCTGCTCCCGTCGTCTTCGGGAATCTTTTCGGGTTTCCAGCCGAGTGCGGATCGCAGGACTTCGATGATCTCGTTCGCGGTGGTGTCGGGGTTCGTACCGCCGATTACACCAACGGCTTTGGCTTCGGAGTAGAGACCAATCGCCTTCTCATGAGACGTGTCGATGGCATCCCGTGCCTGTTCCAATAATTTTGCGTTGAGCCGGAGATCCCGCTGTGCGATGCGCAGCTTGGATTCGAGTTCGTACCGATCATGGGAGGAGACCCCAAGCAGAATCGGTAGCGTGTCACGGATCGCCTGCGGCTGAAACTGCTCGTTCTGGCGATAGAGGAGCTGGTCCTTGTTTGCAACCAGCCCTTGCTTCTGGAACAGGTAATAAAATGTGTGCTTGACGTTGGCGTCGTAACTGTCTCTGCTGTGTTCCAGAGCTACATCGGTGCGGTTCTCGGGAATTCCGAGCAAGCGTGAGAGCAAAGTAACGACGGCATCGTCGTCTGAGTTGACCGCCAGCTCTCCGAACGAGGGGGCCTGCAACTCGGAACCCCGACGCAACATCGCGGTGCTGCAACTCGCTCCACCTTCGGGGGGCGTGGGTTTGGCAATTAGTACCTGCTCGCGCTCGAACTGGTAGATGACGGCGAACCACGACACCTTGTCGCGAATAATGCCCTCTGGGACATTGAACGAGGACCGCCCCATACAGTATTCGACGATCTCAGACAGCGCAGACTTGCCAGTGGACGAACGCCCGGTGATGACGTTGAGGCCGTCCACCCGGAATTGCAGATCTCGGCGTTGCCCGTCGTGGCTGTAGATGTGGATGGACTTGATCTTCATGGGCGAATTCCGAAAGTCGTATATACGGTCACTCGGTCGGCGATGCGTGCGAACTCCTTCCCGACGATGCGGGCCACGCGCTGGCAGGATTTCGTTTCGTTGGTTCCCGTTACTGTTTTCCGAACCTTGTCGGGGACAGTCTGGAGCCGTCCGTCAGGCGCGATGGAGATGCAGCCTCTCTCCATCAACAAGCCGAAGCCCTCGAACGCATAGGGCAGCATGGCGGTGACCCTGTCGGCGAAGCCTACCTGCACCTGGGGATTCTTTTCGATGCTCTTCAAGAGGTAGCTTCGAGGATTGATTGCTTCGCGCGAATCCTTGTGCAGGCACAGTGGCAGGACGAGTAAGGAGAGCGAGAAGGGCAAACCTCGGGCGTCTTCTTCCTCATAACCCTGCATGGCACGGAACAGGATGAGGCCGCAGAACGCTGGATTGAACAAGTTCCGTACCTCGAAAGGGCGCTGGTCCCAGCGTTTCACTTGGCGACCTCCAGCAACTGACCAATGCGGTCGAGGAATCGGGGATGCCAGTAGACCCGGGGTTCAGGGGCAGCATCGGCAAGGATGTGGAAGGAGCCACGGGTGACATAGGGTTCGGTCACGCGTGCCCGGATACGCAACGATTCATAGTTTCCGGTCTGTTGGTCCGCCCACGTGTAAAGCTCTCTGCCTGCCCGCAGCAGCACGTCTTCGGCGCTGTTCTCGTCAAGTTCCTCAAACACAACGTCCTTGTAACGGCTCCACTCGTCGACGAGGCGGTCTTCATAGTCCTCGATTTCTCCGGAAACCAGGAGGTTTTCGCGCGCCCACTCCGATCGCTGTTCAAATGCCCTGTAGTAATCGAGGATCGCATTGCGGATACGGTTGGAGGAAATCCCGATCTCCCGGAGCTGCACCACGAAGGTCCGAGGGTCGCTATCGGTGTCAATCTCGCCGGCCGGCGTCTTCCCGCGGAATGTGATGGGCAGGTTGTCCAGCTTGTATTCCTCGGATAGCGCGGAGAGCTTGTCCGATACCTCGTAGCCGAAAATTCCTTCGTCGCTGCCGCCAGTCAACTGCTTAATAACGGCGTCGTTCCACCATCCTTCCAGCCGCTCAAACACAGCATTCCGGTGCTCACGTCGGATGCTCCGCATGTGCATGTCTTTGATGGTCTCCGGAATGTCCTCGATGCGTGGGCTGCCGTCGAGAATCAGAATGCGGGCCAGGAAGTCCTCTTTCTCGCTGGGGGTAAGTTCATTGAACGCCGTCGCAATCTCCCCAATGAGATCCGACTTCGATCTGCCGAGCGCGTCTTCTGCCTGTTCGGTCAACGTCGTCGCTTCGTCGTCTGTGCTGAGCTGGGCGGGCAAGAATCTCTTTAGGAACGAAGAGTCCGAAACCGTGCCAGTTGTAAATAGAAAAAAGCGTAGGTTCGACGCGCTTCGGCCGTCACGCTTATATCGCGCCAACCAGATGCGGACGGATTTCCAGAAGTCGGTCGACAGGTCCGTCAGACGGTCGCCGGCGGCCTTGTGCTTTAACGATGCGAGGGATTTGCTGCCGTCGCTGTCCACGAAATCCAGGTCGTCGTCCTTCTCTAGAAAGACGGCCGTATCTTCTGGTAGCTGCAATAACTGGAGCAGAGCAAGGCGTGCTTGGTAGATGTACCCCAGTCCCTGTTCGCCCGCTGAGAACTTGTCTGTGGTTGCCACGGCGATACCCAAGTCCTTTTGCAATGTTGTAATGAGGCAGGGCTCCCGAGTGGCCTAGCGCGGAGAAGGCGCGACTGCCGACACGCCCTGTTGATTTGTGATTCTTCCCCCGCAGCTATGCCAGTTAATCCAACTCGTGCCAGCCTTTCCGTACAGATGGTAGCAAATCCAGATGGCGTAGCTACCTCGATCGACTACTTCGCCTCTAGTGCCTCTGAAAACAGCACTCGGTCGATACCCCAGTAGTCGAGCAAACAGAAGAGCATGCTACGAAGCTCAATGCTTGCCTCGCCATGAAAGGTAAACTCCCTCAACATAGCCATCTGCTCGAACTCTTTGGCAACGGCAAACAGAGTTCTAGCTACCTCGTTCTTTGAGAAAAACTCGCCCAAGATAGCAGTGTTCAACTGAGCCAACTGCTTTTCGACGCTTAGCCTTACTTGTCGGGAGATCGCAGGGCCGTCACTTGCATGTTCTTCGACCAGCCCCATGGCGACATTTAAGACCTTCTTTAGACCTGTGCTGCCTCTGGCGCCATAAGTGAAGCCATCTTTGATGAGTACGCTGCGCTCGGACTGTTCGTGGAAGGAGAGTTCCTTCATGCAGTAATCGATCGCGATAGCAATAAATGAGCACACCAAGTACAGACAACGCAGTGCCGTCTCGCGCTGGTTGCCTTTGACGATGGACTGCTCGGCGAAGAACTTACCTTGTCCAAGCCATTCGTTGCAGCTATCAAAGGAGAGTGATTTTGCAAGCAGGCTCTTTGAAAGAGCTATCCGTCCGCGCCAGTCGCCGTCCAGCTTGCTCAACGAATATTCGTTGATCTTAGCGAAGAACTCCTCGTCCGAGAGCCGCGTTCCGTTGGGATCATCCGACTTCGCAAGTTTGGCTAGAAAGGCCCCATCCAGAACGAGTATGCCGAGTTCACGCCCGAAGTCTTTGACTTCCTGCCGCTTCTCCGTTGTGGCGACAATCGCATTTGTGGCCTTGGTAGCGATGCGAAGGCCCTGTACCCAAAAGATTCGTTCTATGGCCTGCGGCGTCTTCTTGTTTTTTGCGTCCACCAAAGTGACTTCACGTGATACTGACGATGTGCGGCTGTACAGCCATAGGTCAATATCGGTCACGTCAAAGCTTTCGTACACAAACGGTACACCGCGGACAACGTAGTAGCCGGCCCTCAGGAAGTAGCTGCGCAGCAGCTCCTCCATCATGGGCCCCTTGGACAAACTGTTTTGGCTCTTGCTCACAGTCCACCCCCGGTTCGGAGGATGGACAACATGTCGTTCGTCGCCTTAGGGCTCATCTTGGTTTGTGTCCTCCGAACCTTCTCACGGTTGTGCTCGGGGCCATTGAAGGTGGTGACGGCGGCGGTCGGTAGTGCGTTGAGGGAGTGCTCGCTAATATCGCCTTGGCGAATCGCTTGAAGGGCGAGCTCGCCAACCTCCGTTTTCAACAGGCGAAGCATGGGGCCGGTGCGCCCACTCTTGGTTCCGCGCTTCACTTCGACCACGCCCTTTAGTTCAAGCACTTTATAGTCTTCCGCAATTGCGCGCACGGGCCCCACGCTCTCACCGCGCACGAGTGCACTCAACAGAGCGTCTACCATTTGAATTTGTCCGCGCGCGTAACTGCTCTTGGTCATCCCGTAGGTCACGGAACTGACGAAGGCTTTGGCGAGGTCGAAGGCATCATCGACCATCGAGTTGCTGTATTTGGAGAACGCAGACGGCAACGTGAGGAAACCGACATCTTCAGTAGAGTTGCTAACCACACTGATGTCAAACAGGCCGATGGCGGTTACTTTCTGAAAGAGCGCATCGCCAAGGAACTGTTTTGCATAATCTACGCTGACGCATGCTCGCTTACGCAGCATTTCGGTAAGTTCACTGAGCTTTGTCTGTTCCGCTGGCTTGAGCGAATCGAGAACGGCTCTGATCTTCTGGGTGGTGTCGCGTCGGAACAGATTGCCGTTGAATAGCAACGTATCGCTGTCGCTAAGTTTCTCGGTATCGACAAAGCCGATCTGTTCTGCATCTGACAGCAATTGGCTAAGGTTGCCCGATGCGAGCTTGTAGGCGTCCGCCAGATCCTGAGCCACTTCCTTGGCGAGCACGGGGGCAACGGAGGCCCGCTCCGCGAGTTCGATCGAAGCGAATTCGTTCGCACCAGGCGAGAGTGCATCGAAAATATCAGAGGTGCGCTCCAATGCGGTGGCGGTTGTAATGCCCAGCACAGCAACACCGCTGGAGGATTTGTCAACAAGTTTCTGTTGCTGCAATACCTCAACGAGCTTCGGCAGTTCAAACGTCGTGTTGATGTTGGCAGCTTGGGCCAATACGGTCAGTCTGTCGTTGTTGACTGTGATCTGCTTATTAGCGGAGATCGCTGACAGCAGTATCCCGGCTTTTCCTGCCAGATAGGTCTTCTCGTAGCCGACCTGATTGGTAACTCCTTGAAGCTTGTTGGTATGGTGGATCAACCACGATCCTTTGGTCTTCTTGTCCATTTTCCCCGTTCCATCCATCAGCGTTTTGTTTCGAGTAACCCTCGATTCCCAATCTGCCACCGAGGTCGTGTGCATCCACTAGGCGTCGTGCGTGTGGGGAATGTTCATCTGGCAAACAGCTAAAAGCTACAGAAATCGCCAGATTCCCCTTACGTAAATTGTGCCACGAAATGTCCGGATCTTTGCGGCTCGACTTGGCGTCTCCCGGCTGCGCCGGGCCGCGCTATCGTGCTTCGCATCGAGCCTCGCTGTGCGAGTCTCGCCCCCTCCGGGCTTCCATCGCTGACGCCTCCGGCCCGGCTCTTCAATCCGGACCTGCGCGCTTCGCTTGCGTGGGGTCTGCGCCCACTGCGGCCGGTTACCTGTCCAGCCGTCTTCCCTGACTTCATCCCCTTGTCCGCGACTGTAGCCCGCGGCCATGCGCCGTCAAGGCGCACCGGGCCGTGTCCTCGGCTGCGCCTGCGGGCCGCACCAACCCGGCGCTTTCCTCCTTGACGGCACCCGTCCGCGTGCTCCTGACCGTCGCGGGCGATGAACTCAGGAAAGACGGTGGCAACGAGGCCGGCCCAGGTCTCTGCGCCGCCCCCACCGGAAGTCCAAGGCGGGCTCCGAATCTAGGAATCCGGTGGGGTTTTCAACAGCCAACCCGTGTCAGGAGAAAGATCATGCAACTCGCTTCCCGTTTCGCTTCGCGCTCCCCGGTGCTGCGTTCGGAATATCCCTTGTCGGATGACCAAATCCGCACCGTGGCCCCGTCCATCTTCGCGGACGCCCCGCACGAAAGCCGCT
The DNA here is from genome assembly GCF_905339605.1 of Burkholderia sp. BCC1972. Lineage (NCBI taxonomy): Bacteria > Pseudomonadati > Pseudomonadota > Betaproteobacteria > Burkholderiales > Burkholderiaceae > Burkholderia > Burkholderia sp. BCC1972. The sequence continues at coordinate 12,926 of NZ_CAJPGH010000038.1, forward strand.
CGCAACGGTACAGCTACATTCCTACGGCAACCGTGCTGCAGGAACTGCGCGGCGAAGGCTTCGAGCCTTTCATGGTGTGCCAGACCCGCGTGCGGGCCGACGACCGCCGCGACTACACCAAGCACATGATCCGGCTACGCCATGCCAGCCAGATCAACGGCCGCGAGGCCAACGAAATCATCCTGCTGAATTCGCACGACGGCACGAGCAGCTATCAGATGCTCGCCGGCATGTTCCGCTTCGTGTGCCAGAACGGCCTCGTTTGCGGGGACACCGTGGCGGACGTGCGCGTACCCCACAAGGGCGACGTGGCCGCGCAGGTCATCGAAGGCGCTTACGAAGTCTTGCACGGCTTCGAGCGGGCGCAGGAATCCCGCGATGCGATGCAGGCGATCACGTTGGACGCCGGGGAATCGGAAGTGTTCGCCCGCGCGGCGCTCGCGTTGAAGTACGACGAGGACAAGCCCGCGCCCGTCACGGAATCGCAAATCCTGATGCCGCGTCGTTACGACGATAGCCGCCGCGACTTGTGGAGCGTGTTCAACCGCACGCAGGAAAACCTTATCAAAGGCGGTCTGTCCGCTCGCGCCGCGAACGGTCGCCGCCAGACCACGCGCCCGGTGCAGGGCATCGACAACGGCATCCGCCTGAATCGCGCCTTGTGGCTGCTGGCCGATGGCCTGCGCCAGTTGAAAGCCTGAATCCCCACGTGGCAGGGGCAGGCAGCAGCCCTTGCCGCTTCTCTCGCTGCTGCATCCCAACCGCTAGGAGTTATCACCATGAACGCCGTTACCCAAGCCGAAGCCATCGCCCTCGAAACCGCCACCGCGCTGGAAGTGGCCGACCCGACCAAGAACCTCATTTTGGTTCCGCTCTCGCAGTTGTTGCCGCGCCGCTCCAAGCGCAACGCGCGCACGACCCCGCGCCTGTCCATCCCCGAACTGGCCGCGAGCATTTCCCGCGTCGGCCTGCTGCAAAACCTGATCGTCATTCTTGCCGCCGATGGCGAGCAATACGAAGTCGTCGCGGGCGACCGTCGCCTGACTGCCTTGAAGCTGCTGGCGAAGAAAAAGCGCATCGCCGCTGACCATGAGGTGCCGTGCCTGCTGGTGCCCGATGCGTCAGCCCGTACCGTCAGCCTTGCCGAAAACCTGCTGCGCGAGCAGATGCACCCCGCCGACCAGTTCGAGGCATTCGCCGCGTTGGTCAAGGAAGGCCGACCCGTCGAAGATATTGCCGCCGACTTCGGCGTGTCTCCGTTGACGGTTCAGCGTCGCTTGAAACTCGCCAACGTGTCGCCGCGCCTGATGGCCGACTACCGTGCCGGGGCCGTGACGTTGGAACAGTTGATGGCCCTCACCATCACCGATGATCACGCCGCGCAGGAAGCCGCCTACTACAGTGCGCCGGAATGGCAGCGCGGTGCATCGGCACTGCGCGAGCGCCTGACCGAGCGCGAAATCGATGCGACGCATCCGCTGGTGCGCTTCGTCAGGCTGGACACCTACACGAAGGCGGGCGGTGGCCTTCGCCGCGATCTGTTCGCGGACGACGATAGCGGCACCTACCTGACCGATGCAGCGCTGCTGGAAACGCTGGTGCGCGGCAAGCTGGACGCGCTGGCCGAGGACGTGCGCGGAGAGGGTTGGGCGTGGGTGGAAGCCGTACCGCACATGAGTCATGCCGACCGGCAGACGTTCCAGAATGCACCGCGCCAGCGCCGCGAGCCGACCGTCCGCGAAGCGCGCCGCATCGCTTCGCTGCAAGGCCGTCTCGATAAGATCGACACGACGCTGGAAGAAGCCTACGACGCCGAGGACGAGGGCAAGGTAGCCACACTGGAAGAACGGCGCGAGCAGGTGGCTGGCGAACTGCAAGCCATCGAGGACGCCTTGCAGGACTACGTCCCGGACGTGCGCGCGGTCGCCGGTGCCATCGTCACGCTCGACCGCGAAGGCGAGGCCATCACTCATCGCGGCCTGTTGCGCGAGGCCGAGGCCAAGGCGCTGCGCACGTTGCACCGGCTGCGGCAGGGTTTCGCGGAGGGCGGAAGCCCGAACGAGGACGAAGGCGGCGCCGACGCCGAAGCACCCAAGACCGCGAATGTCTCCGACCGGCTGGCGCAGCGGTTGAGCGCCCACCGCACAGCGGCGCTGCAAATCGAAGTCGCACAGCATCCGCACGTCGCACTGGCCGCGCTGGTGCATGGCATGGTGCAGTACGTGTTGCAGCCCCGCAACTATGGCGGTGACGGCCTGCCGCTCGGCGTGCGCGTGAACGTGCAAGACCGGCTGGAAAACATGGCCCCGGACTGGCCGGATTCGCCTGCTGCCGTGGCCTTGCACACGTTGCGGGAAGTCGCGGGCGAAGCGTTGCCGCAGGACAGCGCCGAACTGTTCGCCGTGTTGCTGGCGAAGGCGCAAGACGAGCTGGTGCGGCTGCTGGCCGTGTGCGTTGCGTCCACGGTGGACGTCGTGACGCCGCGCGCCTCGCAGCGCCAGCCCGGTGCGGAACTGGCGCAGGCCGTGGGGTTGGACATGGCCGCATGGTGGAAGCCGACCGCCGAGGGCTATTTCCAACACGTATCCAAGGCGGCGATTCTGGAAGCCGTCAGCCAGTACGCCCCGGAGCACGTTACCCGCCTGTCGAAGCTCAAGAAGGGCGACATTGTCAGCGAAGCCGAGCGGTTGGCCGAGGGCACCGGCTGGATGCCCGCCGTGTTCCAGACCGAGCACCACACGGAGCCGGAAGGCGTACCGGGTGCGGCCAGTGATACGGACGCGCTGGAGGAAGCGGCCGACGAGGTCCAAGTGCACGCGCTGGCCGCGTGACGGTGCAGTATGGCCTTGGCGCGGTTTGCGCCGGGGCTTTCCTCGAACCGGGCGCTGCAGGTCTGCTACGCCCGGTTTCCACGTCCACAACAAAATCGCCCCGTCGCCGCCTTTGGCCAGGCGGCGACGGGGCGAGCGCGCAACGGCTTTTGCGCGCTACACGGCAATCGGTGCCCGCTGGCGCGGGCAAGGTTTCAACGACGCCCCGCGACGAGGGCTAGGCGTGCGGGGCTACGCCCCGCCTTGCTGTGGCAGGTTGTGCGAAAGCGTGCCGTCCTCGACGCTGACGATTCACCGCCTGTTCGTCACGATGGATGGTTCACCGACACGCCGCCCGGCCTCGCTATGAAGCTTCCACGCCACGCCTCACGCTCCTTGCCGCAAGCTGCGGCAAGGGGCGTTCTCGCCTGTCGTTGGGGTGTTGGCCTTGCCCGCGTCAGGGTGCAAACCGGCGAAGCCGTCAAGCGGAGATGCCGAGTCGGCCATGTCTCCTTTCGGGGTAGGCGGCCCGTGCGTCCTTGGCTTGTCGTGAATCCTGGCGGGGGTGCGGCAACGCCTTGGGCTTCATGGCCGCAACCTTCCAGCGAAAACAATTTCCCCTGCGCTGCGCGCATTCCTCGCGGGACAAATTCTTTTCGCTTCCAGGTTCTCCACGTTGTTGCGACCGCTGCGCGGTGCGACCCGCCCATCCCCCGCCGGCCGGATCACAACAAGGACGCACTGGCGCGACCTTGGTTCACCGAAAGGAGAAAACATCATGGCTAACATCGGCAACTTCACCGCAGAGAAAGACGGCTTCACCGGCACGTTCCGCACCCTGATGCTCAACGTCAAGGTCAAGCTGGTTCCCAACGACAAGGGCGACAGCGAGAACGCCCCCGACTTCCGCGTGCAGGCGGCGGGCCACGACATCGGCGCGGCGTGGAAGAAAGTCAGCAAGGCCGAACGGCCCTACGTGTCCGTGACCCTGGACGATCCTTCGTTCCCGGCAACGGTTTATGCCCGCCTGATCGAGAACGAGGACGGCACGCACGACCTGATCTGGTCGCGCAGCAAGCCACAGCAGGCGGACTAACCGCCGCCCACCGCGCCCCGCTCATTGCGGCGGGGCGCCGTGCTGCTGACGCAGCACGTCACGCACGCGCCTACGGCGCGTCGCGTTCCTTCAACACCGCCTCAAGCTCCTGGCGCACCTGCGCCAAGAGCTGATCGGCCTTGCGCGTGCTGTCGCCGGCGTAGGCCAGCGTCAGCAGCGTGAGTGGATGCACTTCCATGACCTCGCACAGCTCAGTCAGCTTGTGCATGGTCGGGCTTTTCTGATCGCGCTCCAGCGAACTCAAATAGGTACGGCTGGACACGTCGGAGAACGCTTCCTGGCTCAAGCCGCGCGCCTTCCTGATTGTCCGTATCGCCGTTGCCAATGAGTGCTTCGCCGCCACCGATGGTTTCCCTTAGAAAACCAAGATGACAGCCGATTGCGCTCTATAGGGCTACAATCTATAGTGTTCATTTTGTGATGTTGATTTCCGCATTCGTGTCTTTACTGAAATCCGCATCGGCGGATTTCGACAGAATCAGGGAACCGTATTCGTGCCTTTCCCGACATCCACAATTCCGCTTTTGCGCTTCCGTGCTTGTATGGATTCGAGGGCTTGCGCCTTCGTGCTTTCGGACGAAAGCACGCATCCGCTTCGACGCTTCCGCGTCTTGGCGGCAAAGCGACTTCGTGCATCGTCGGTTTCGTGGAATTGCCGCCCATGAATCTGCCGCTCGTCACCGCTGAACAACGCGCGCAATTGCTCGCCGTCGGTGCTGCACGCTCAGCCGGTCAAGGCATAGACCCGCTGCCGGCGGTACGCCTGTTCACGCCGGACGCGCATGCGACCTGGCTGCTGGCTGCGCTCGATCCGGCTGATGGCGATACGGCGTGGGGGCTGATTGACCTCGGCATCGGGATGCCGGTGCTCGGCACGGTCAAGCTGTCCGACTTGGCCGGCATCGTCGGGCCGCAACAGCAGCCCGTCCTGCGCGACCTGTATTTCCGTGCGTTGCGGCCGCTATCGGAGTACGTCGCACTGGGACAGCGCGATGGCTCCATCCCCGACTGACCGGGCGTATTGTGTCTTTCTCGGTCTAGTGCCAGACAGCTACAGTCTGAATCAGCACTCTAGCGCCAAGCAGGTGCGAGCCTGACGGAAAGAGGCATGGTGCGCGGCGCGACTTGCGGCAGGGTGTCCAGTGCTGCGCGCCATTTCCGGGTTGCGCAGCCGTCGCGCTCGGACGAGCCCTGTAAGGCCTCGGAGCTAATCGGTCTTGACACCAGTCGTTATGGCTTGAGTTTGCGCCTTTCTGATGGCGCTTTGATGTTGCCGATGCCGTGACGCCCGTGTTCAAGACCCGTAGCGACGTTCCTGTTGAACAGGAGGTCGCGTCATGGGTGATCGAAGCGCTGATGCGTGGTATCCCACCGCTGCGTATCTGTACGTGCTGCATCTGGATGGCCCCGCGCTCGCGTGGGAGTACCTGCGCCGCCATCCTGACTACTGGCGCGACTGGCTGCGTCGTCGTCGCGAGCCGGAAGCGGCACACGCCTGGGGCTTGCGCCTGCTGGAAGACCCGGCACTGGATGCGCGCGACGCGCATCCAGACTGGTTTCCTGATCCTGCTCGCATGCTTCAGCTTTACCCGGATGCAGATCCGCCGCCGGTAGCCGATGCCTTCGCGTTCTGGCGCATCCCCGGCCACAAGCACCTGATCCACGACGGCAAGCGCCTCGTGCTGACCGCGCACTGGCCTGGCTGCTGCGTCCGGTTCGCACTCGCGCCGGGTCTGGCCGATGGCATGGCGTACCTATACGCCGTTCGAGCGTGCGCCGCGCCTTGCGCGAGTTACCGCACGATCACGGCCGAGCTGGACAAGCTGGAGACGGTGGTCGCGGCCGTGCCAGCGGCAGCGGCCCGCTCGCGGCCCACGCCCGCCGCACTGCTGGAACTGCACACCTTGCAGACGCTCGACGCGGCCCTCGCGGGTGCGTCCTTGCGCGAGACAGCCGAAGGGCTGTTCGGCACCGAAGCCGTGGCCGCCGGCTGGTACGCGGACGGTGGCCTGCGCTCGCGCATGCGCCGTCTGGTGCGGCGCGGCCAATCGCTGATGCGCGGCGGCTACCGCCGCCTTGCACAGATCGACTGACCTGCACAGGGTCGCCTTGCCTTCACTGCAAAGCGACCCTCTGCGTAACGCATCGCTTTTTTGAGACTACCTCCATCCGGCTGCGCTGGTGCCGCCGGCGCTTCTGACCGATGGAGGTTCATCCGATGCGTCCCGCTCCCTTGCGGCCTGCTGCCGCACCCGTCGCCACGACACCGCAACCCCAACGCTACCTCACCAACGACGAAGCCGCCGAATACCTGCGGCTGTCGCCCCGTACGCTCGAAAAGCAGCGCGTGATCGGCAATGGTCCGAACTTTCGCAAGTTCGGCCGCCGCGTTATGTACGCTGTGGCCGACCTCGATACGTGGGCCGACCAGCGCCGCTACGAAACCACGTCCGACCCTGAGTATGCCGAGCATCACTCGGCCGACAGCCGTGTGCGCTGATCGGCAACTCGTCGGTGGCTATCGCCATGTCCAGCCCCTCGCGGGAGCGGGAACAGCTCGACCTGTTCCGTGCGTTGCCGGGCGATGGTATGGCGCCACGCGACAGCCAGGACTTGATGGCCTTTCCATTCTTCTCGCTGGCCAAGTCGAGGCGCACCGCGCCGATCGATTTCCGCGCCGGCGGCGTCACTGTGTGCGTGGAGGGCACGCAGGAACATGGAATCGCCACGATCTGGGATGCGGACATCCTGATCTGGGCGGCCAGCCAGATCGTGGAAGCGCGCGACGCGGGCCTGCGGCCGTCACGCCTGATGCGTGCGACTCCCTACGAGATCCTGCGCTTCATCGGGCGTGGTGTGTCGCTGCGCGACTACCAGCGCCTCAAGGCCGCGCTCGACCGGCTGCAATCGACCACCGTGGCGACGTCCATCCGCGAGACGACCGGGCGGCGCCTGCATCGCTTCTCATGGATCAACGAGTGGAAGGAGCTGGCCGACGCCCGCGGCACAACTCTGGGCATCGAGCTGATCCTGCCGGACTGGTTTTATGCCGGCGTGCTCGATGCCGCGCTGGTGCTGACCATCGACCCGGCTTACTTCAAGCTCACTGGTGGCATCGAGCGGTGGCTGTACCGCCTGGTGCGCAAGCACGGCGGCAAACAGCCCCGCGGCTGGCAATTCGACTTTCGGCACCTGCATCGCAAGTCCGGCAGCACGGCAAAGCCCTACGACTTCGCCTGCGACCTGCGCGCCCTGGTCGCGCGGCAATCGCTGCCGGGCTACATCCTCGGCATCGAGCGTATGCCGGACGATGGGAGCGAGTTGCTGACCTTTCGGCCAGTGCCGTTCACGGCACGGGGATAACTCCGGGACAGCCTGTGAATGGGCTCGTGCTATCAGGCGTGCCAGGTATCGTGCTATCGGGCGTGGCTCTATCGTGCTATCAGGCGTGCGAAATTGCTGGAAAGCCAGTAGCGGCGCGGGTTTCCGGTCGCTCTAACTTACCTAACTTAAAAACTCTAACTTTTAGTAAGAGCGCGCCATTTCGGTGGACAACCGCGAAACGGCACGTCGCGCAGCCACAGAAGCCTGGCTCTCCTACACGGAGGGCTGCGCCATGATTGTTGCACTCCTGAACCAGAAAGGCGGTGTCGGCAAGACCACGCTTGCCACGCACATCGCCGGCGAACTGGCGATGCGCGGCCTGCACGTCGTCCTGCTCGATGCAGACCCACAAGGCTCGGCACTGGACTGGACGCAGCGGCGCGCTCAGCAAGGCTTGCCGCGTTTGTTCAGCGCCGTCGGCCTCGCCCGCGAGACGCTGCATCAGGAAGCACCGGAGCTGGCCCGTCGCGCCGATCACGTTGTGATCGACGGGCCGCCGCGCATCGCAGCGCTGGCGCGCTCCGCGCTGCTGGCCGCAGAGCGCGTGCTGATCCCGGTTCAGCCCAGTCCCTACGACTTGTGGGCCAGCGCGGAGATGGTGGCGCTGATCCACGAAGCGCAGGTGTTTCGGCCAGCGCTGCGCGCGGCCTTCGTCATCAACCGGCGCGTCAGCACGACGGTGATCGGACGCGAGGCGCGCAGCACGCTCGCCGAGCAGCCGCTGCCGGCACTGCGCTCGGAGGTGCGTCAGCGCATCGTGTTCGCCGACAGCGTGACCGCTGGCCGGCTCGCACGCGAGACGGCGCCCGACAGCGCCGCCGCGCGCGAGATCGCGGCGCTCACCGATGAACTGCTGCGGTGGCCGACATGAGCCAGCGCAACGGCAAACGCATTGTCATCGGTGCACGTCCGCCGGCAAACCCCCATGCCGAGGCATGGGTTCGCCAAGGCGATGCCGATGGTCTCCAGAAAGGCGACCTCTATACCGCGCGCCTCACCCTCGACATCACGCCTGCCATGCGGGCGCGCATCAAGGTGTCGGCGTTCACGCAAGGCGCGACCGTCGCTGAATTGCTGCGTGGACTGCTGGAGCGCGAGTTCCCGGAGAAGACCCCATGAACGCATCCACTCTGGCAGACACGGCTGCGCCATCGCTCGCAGTGCTTGTCGTCCAAGCTGCCGCTACGCCGCTGACGCGCGTATCGCTGGCCTACATCGAGCAGCGCATCGACCTCTATCTGCGCTTCGGCGAACCGGCGCGCATCGTGCGGCTTGACCGCTGCCGTCGCGTCGCGATGTTCCTGCCGGGCGCGTTGTTCTGCCGCATCCGCTGGCACGCCAACGACTACGGCACTATCCGCTGGCAGCTCATGGTGATGCAGGCGTGCACGCCGCTCGACGCGGCGCAGCGCATCCCCGGCGTGCTGCCGGGCGCGCGTCTGCTGCTGCACGCCGAGGGTGAACCTACCGTGCGCGCCGTGCTCGCGCAGTTCGACGCCATCGAAACGCTTGGCATCGGGCTCGCCGACGTGTCGCCCGCGTATTGGCGCACGCTGGGCAACCGGCTCGCCGCGCGCCTGCCGCTGCCTGAATACACCGCTGAGCGTCACGCTGCCTGGCTGGTCGTGAGGACATTGTCATGACGATCGTTTCCACCTCCGGCACGGCAGCGCATCCTTGCTCGCGCCTGCGCGCTCGCCTCGTGCTGGCGGGCCTGTCCGCCTGCGGCTTCGCTGCGCTGGCCGGGGCATCCTTCGTGTCGCCGCTGCCGCGCCTGACCTACAACCCGTCCGACAGCGTGGCGGTCGGCTGGTATCGAGTCGATCCGCTCGACCGCCAGACCAGCTCGCTGCAACGTCCGTTGTCCGTGGACAGCATCGTGCTCGTTCCGTTGCCGGCCCAGGCCGCCTCGCTGGCTGCGCAACGCGGCTACCTGCCCGTGCGCGTGCCGCTGCTCAAGCGCGTGGGCGCAGTCACGCCGCAAGAGGTGTGCATCTCCAAGGGCATCGTCCGCATCGACGGCGTACCGGTGGCCGCCGCGCTACCCGCCGATCGTATGGGCCGGCCGCTGGCATTCTGGCAGCAGTGCCGGCGCCTCGAACCGGGCGAGCTGTTCCTGATGAGCGTGTCCAATCCGGCGTCGTTCGACAGCCGCTACTTCGGCCCGGTACGTGCATCCGACGTGCTCGGCGTCGCGCATCCGGTCTGGCTGGAGTCACGCCGATGATGGCCGCCGCTTCGCTGCGCTTCATCGTGCCAACCGGCATGTCGCTTTGCTGGCCGTCGCGGTGTCGTCGCGCATGCAGTGCGTGTGCATTCGCACCGCACTTCGCGCTGCCTCCGGCGCAGCCGTCCAACGTGCAGGCGTCTTGCCTCGAACGCGGCTGGCCTGCGGCCGTGGCCGCGTTCGCCGGCGCGCTGGCTGCATGCATCGCAGCACCGCCGGGCCGCCGACGCCCGGAGCGGCAGCGAGGGGCAAAGGCGGAAGGCAAGATAAAAGGTTGCGGCACATGGCCGCTTGAAAACCCTACCTGCACATGGGGGTGGCGCGGCACGCGCCAGGGGGTGGCAGCGTGCCGCGAAGGTGCGCAACGCTGCATCGGCATTGGTGAAGCCGCGTGCTTCATTCGCTGGACTGCGATGGTCTTGGATGGAGCCGCCGTATGAGCAGCCGCGACGACGACCGTTTCCGCGTCCGGCCTGGTGCGCCGAAACAGCGCGGCGATGCCTTCATCAACAAGGTGCTGCGGCCGGCCAACAAAGCAGGCGTCAAGCTCGGTAAGGCGGTCGGCAAGGTCGGCCAGCGACCCGGTTCTCGGTTGGGGCGTGGCCACGTCGCGGCGCGCTTCGCCGGTCGCGGGCTGGGCGCAAATGCCCGGCGCGTCACTATCAAGATGAGGCTGGTCAATCTGGCGCAGGCTGGGCCGCGTTCGACCGCCGCACACCTGCGCTACATCGAGCGCGAAGGCGTCGATCGGCAAGGCGGGGCAGGGCGTGCCTACGGGCCGGCGACCGATGCCGCAGACCTCGAAGCGTTCAAGGAGCGAGGCGCAGATGACCGGCACCAGTTCCGGTTTATCGTCTCGCCGGAAGACGCCGAACAGCTCGACGACCTGCGCACCTACACCCAGCACTTGATGGCGCGTATGGAGGCCGACCTGGGCTCGCGGCTGGAATGGATTGCCGTCGATCACTGGAACACCGACAACCCGCATACGCACGTCGTCCTGCGCGGCAAGGACGACATGGGAAAGGACCTCATCATCTCCCGCGACTACATCGCCGAGGGGATGCGTCGGCGGGCGTCGGAACTGGCGACCGAATGGTTGGGGCCACGCACCGAGTTGGAGATGCAGCACGCCCTGCAGCGCGAAGTCGATCAGGAGCGATGGACGGGCTTGGATCGCACCTTGCAGCGCGAGGCTGGCGATGACGGCCTGGTGCGAACCGAACGCTTCGCAGAACCCCGATTGCAACGGCAGCGGCAGGCGCTGATCGGACGCCTACAACGCTTGCAGCGCATGGGGCTGGCGACCGAGCAGCAGCCCGGCATGTGGATCGTCCATGCCGAGGCGGAGCCGACGCTGCGTGCGATGGGCGAGCGCGGGGACATCATCCGCACCATGCAGCGCGCCATGAGCGGCCAGCAGCGCGAGCTGGCCGTGTTCCAGTCCGGCGAGGATGGCCGCGCCATCGTCGGCCGTGTCGCCGGCAAGGGGCTCGCCGACGAGCTATACGACAAGGGCTATTTGATCGTCGATGGCACGGACGGCAAGGCGCACTACGTCGCGCTGCCGCCGCGCTCGGAACTGGAGCAGTACCCGACCGGCGCCGTGGTGGAAGTGAAAGGCGCGGCCGACGTGCGCGCCGCTGACCGAAACATCGCCGCGCTGGCCGTCGATGGCGTGTACCGCACCGATCATCATCTTGCAGTCCCCCAAGCTCAGGCCACGCCCGACCGCAATCCGCGCGAGGTCGTGGCCGCGCACGTGCGTCGGCTCGAAGCCCTGCGCCGCGCCGGCATCGTGGAGCGCATGGCCGAAGGCGTTTGGCGTGTTCCCGACAATCTGGCCGAACGAGGCCGACAGTATGACGCGAAGCGGCTTGGCGGCGGCGTAGCGGTGGAACTGAAATCGCACTTGTCCATTGAGCGGCAAGCCCGTGTGATCGGCGCGACCTGGTTGGATCAGCAGTTGATTAGTGGCGGCAAGGGGTTGGGCGACTTGGGCTTTGGCGCCGAGGTCAAGGATGCGCTAAACCAGCGCGCCGACTTCCTGACCGCACAGGGACTGGCCGAGCACCGCGGGCAGCGCGTTGTGCTCGCGCGCAACCTGCTGGCGACGCTACGCGGACGCGAGCTGGCGAAGGCCGCGCAAGACATAGCCGCCGAAACTGGCCTGGAGCATCGACCCGTGGCAGACGGGCAGCTTGTGGCTGGCATCTACCGGCGCAGCGTCATGCTCGCCAGTGGGCGCTATGCGATGCTCGATGACGGCATGGGGTTCTCGCTGGTGCCGTGGAAACCAGTGATCGAAGCCCGATTGGGGCAGCAGCTAGTTGCAACGGTGCGCGGAGGGGCCGTATCCTGGGAGATTGGACGACAACGGGGACACTCTTTCCCGTAACTGCGCGACCTATGCCGATCGACGATGGTGCTGAGACTTCAGCCACGAAACCACCGTTTCAACCATTGGATGGTGACGGTTTGCGTTCCAGGCCAGTGCTGCTGTCACGACCATCACCTTCTCTTTGAGCGGCCGGATGACGACGTTCTCGGGCGCCAGTTTGCGCATCGACGACGGAACTAATGCAACACCTTGGCCACAACTGACGTAGGCGATCTGCGACGTCACCGACCTGACTTCGTGCAGGATGCGGGGCGCGAATCCGTGAGAACGGCAAACGGCTGTCAACATATCGAAGTAGACCGGGCTGACCTGCCGTGCCGACATGACCAGTTGCTCGGTTGCCAGCGATTTCAGGCGGATACGAGGCAGCGCGGCCAGTGGATGGCTCGTCGGCAGTGCAACCGCAAGCCTATCCTCTGTCAGCGGGAGTGTCGCAATTCCACTACCGATTTCGCCGTCAAGGCGCACGAACGCGAGATCCAGTTCTCCAGCCTCAAGTCCGGGGACGGCTTCTACGCTGTCGATCTCTCGTACAAAGACTGTGAGGTGAGGGTGCAGTTCCCGCAAGTAGTTGAGAACGGGTGGGATGGTGTCCAGCATGGCGGAAGTGATGGCGCCGACGTGCAACACACCGGATTGGCCGGCGGCGACTTCCCGAACGATCCGCTCAAGTTGCTCGACCTGGCTGGCAAACTGGCGAACGGCCGGCAAGATCGCAGCGCCCGCCGGGCTAAGGCTCGTCCCCTGACGGGAACGCTCAAACAAACGCAGCTTGAGCGATTGCTCCAGTACCTTGATCTGCTCTGTCAGCGGTGGCTGTGACATGCCCAGCCGTGCCGCGGCACGGCCGAAATGCTGTTCCTCGGCGACAGCGAGAAACATCCAGAGTTGCCGGATTAACCGGAAGTCGATGGTGCTCATATTGGAAGCTCCTGTTTCTTGTTCCGAAAATGGTATCAGGTAGATATGTAAATAGAATTTTACGTATCAAAGTGATCGCGCGAATATTGCTCCATGTTCACTGGAGTTCACTGCGATGACACCATCCTCTTTGCTTGATCGCCTCGCGGCGCTCGACACCAATACGGTGTCCGACGCTCTCGATTTCCTTGGCCTTTCCGGTGCTACCTATGGCCTGAGTCCGTTGTGGGATTGCCCCAAGATCGTCGGGCGTGCCAGCACCATCCAGCTTGGCCCCAAGGTGGATGCAAAGCCGACCGTGCATTTGATTTCGCCAGTTATCGACGCCGTCACCACGGACGACCGCGTGCTGGTCATCGCCGGCGGCGCGGACGGCATTTCCTGCTGGGGCGACATCCTCGCCAACGCGGCGACCGCGAAGCGGATTCGCGGCTCGGTGATCGACGGGTCGAGCCGCGACATCGAAGGCAGCGAATCGATCGGTTATCCGGTGTACGGGCGCGGCGTCACGATGATCAGCGCGCGTAACCGCGTGATCCAGGTCGACTCAGGCACGCCGGTGCAGATGGCGGGCGTGACCGTCCATCAGGATGACTACGTGATCGCCGATCGCTGCGGCACGGTGTTCGTGCCGGCCAAGTGCATCGAGGACGTGCTCGATCTCGGCGAGCGTATCGCGAAGCGGCAGGACGGGATGGTCGCCGCCGTGCGTGCGGGTCGCCCGGTCGCGGACGTGATGCACGACAAGGAATTCGAAGCCATCGCGGTGCGCTGACCCCAATCCCTCTATCGGAGTTTTGACATGACGAATCCCAGCAAGGCTGCGGCGGAAGACCGGGAGCTGGTCGCGCTATTCGAAGGGCTCGACACGCCGGGCGTGTCCGATGCGATGGACAAGCTCGGGCTGCACGGGCAGGCGTTCGGCATCATGCCGCTCGCCGACTACACGAAGGTCGTCGTCGGCCCCGCATTCACGGTCAAGTACGTGCCGGCGAGCGTGCCGCCCGGCACCGTCGGCGACTTCATCGACGACGTCGCACCGGGCGACGTGGTCGTGATCGACAACGACGGCCGCACCGACTGCACCGTATGGGGCGACATCATGACCCAGTACGCGGGACTGCGCGGTATCGCGGGCACCGTGATCGACGGCGTGTGCCGCGACGTGAACAAGGCACTGGGCGACAACTATCCGCTGTTCACCGCAGGGCGCTTCATGCGGACCGGCAAGGACCGCGTGCAGGTCGAATCGGTGAACGCGACGGTCGGGATCGGCACCGTGCGCGTGGCGGCGCGCGACATCGTCGTCGCGGATGCGAACGGCGTCGTGATCGTGCCGCGCGGTCGGGCGCGCGAAGTGGCACAGGTTGCTCGCCGGATCGAAGAAGTCGAATCGCACATCCGCGAACAGATCGCACAGGGCAAGACGCTCGGAGAGGCGCGTGCGGCGCTGGGCTATCACACACTGCAAAGCAAGGCCTGATCGATGAACCCGACCCAGACTTATGAGCCGGCGCTGCTGGAACAGGCGCGCAAACTCGGCACCTCCACGCTGTTCGAGGCCTCGGGCCTGTCCACCAGCGCCGTCGATCCGGCCATCCGCACGGTGTGGCCCGGTGCGTCGGTCGCCGGCCCCGCCTTTCCGCTCGAATGCTCGCCGGGCGACAACCTGTCGATTCATATCGCGATGGAGCAGGTGCCGCGCGGCAGCGTCCTGGTCATTTCGACGGGCGGCTTCGTCGCCGGTTACTGGGGCGAGGTGCTGACCGTCGCCGCCGAGGCGGCCGGCGTGGCCGGACTGATCATCGACGGTGGCGTGCGCGATATCGCGGCGCTCACCGCACGGCGCTTTCCGGTGTTCACGCGAGGCATTTCCATGCGCGGCACGATCAAGGCGAGCGCGCCGTCGGTCGGGCAGCCGATCAGCTTCGCGGGCACGCCGGTGGCAGCTGGCGATCTGGTCGTGGCCGACGACGACGGCGTGCTGGTAATTCCGGTCGCGCATGTCGAAGCCACGCTGGCGCAAGGGCAGGCGCGTGCCGACAAGGAAGCGCACATGATGGACGCATTGCGCGCAGGGCGCAGCACGCTCGAGCTGATGGGCCTGACGAACTGGAGGAACGCTCAATGAGCGCACCGATCGATACGCTGAACCGCTTCCTCGCCGCCGCACGGCCGTCGGCGACCTACAAGGTGATGGATCGCGTGGCCGCCCGCCGCGCGAGCGGCGCCGCGGTGATTTCGCTGAGCGCCGGCGAGCCGGATTTCGATACGCCGGAGCACGTGCGGGAAGCCGGCATCGCCGCGATTCGCGCGGGCCACACACGCTACACGCAAGTGGCCGGGCTGCGCGCGCTGCGCGACGCGATCGCCGACAAGTTCCGGCGCGAGAACGGCCTCGACGTTGACTGGCGCGACACGCTCGTGTGCAGCGGCGGCAAGCAGGTGATCTTCAATGCGCTGGCCGCGACGCTGAACGAAGGCGACGAAGTCATCGTCCCTGCGCCGTACTGGGTCAGCTATCCGGAAATCGTGCAATTGTGCGGAGGCCGCTCCATCACCGTCGCCTGCGGCGCGGAAAGCGGCTTCAAGCTCACACCGGACGCGCTGCAGGCGGCGATCACGCCGCGCACGCGATGGCTGATCCTGAACTCGCCGTCGAACCCGACCGGCGCGGTGTACAGCCGAGCGGAGCTGAAGGCGCTCGCCGAGGTGCTGCTCGCGCATCCGCACGTGCTCGTGCTGTCAGACGATATCTACGAGCACCTGATTTTCGACGGCATCGAATTCTTCACGATCGCACAGGTCGAGCCGCGGCTGCGCGAACGCGTGCTGACGATGAACGGTGTGTCGAAGGCCTACGCGATGACGGGCTGGCGCATCGGCTTCGGCACGGGGCCGCGCTGGCTGATCGATGCGATGGAAAAGTTGCAGGGGCAACAAACGTCCGGCGCGTCGACGATCTCGCAGCACGCGGCGCTCGCCGCGTTGACGGGGCCGCAGGATTTCATCGCGCATTCGCGCGTCGCATTCCAGCGGCGGCGCGATCTGGTCGTCGCGCAACTCAACCAGGCGCCGGGCTTGCGATGCGATGTCCCGCAGGGCGCGTTCTATGCGTTCGCGTCGTGCGAAGGGCTGATCGGCAAGACGACCCGTGCGGGCGTGCGACTGGACGGCGACGAGGACGTGGTGAACGCGTTGCTCGACGAAGCCGGCGTGGCCACCGTGCACGGGAGCGCTTTCGGGCTGGGTCCGTATATCCGGATCGCCTACGCGCTCGACGACAAGTCCTTGCTGCGCGCATGCACCGCGATCCAGGATTTCTGCCGGACGCTGACGGCCTGACGGCCGCTGTCCGTCCGGCATCCGCAGGCCCGCTTCGGTCGCCCCTGTCGCGTCGGGGCGGGCGCTACTCCCTCTTTACCCGGGATTCGATCAGATGAGTGATGAGTTTTCCCAGTCGCGGCTGTCGTTCGCCGTCGACGGCACCGAACTGGATGTGTCGGCCATTCATCGCGGCGGCGACCGCGCGCCCGTCGTGTTCCTGCACGGCTTCGGCTCGACCAAGGAGGATTACGCGGACATCGTGCGCCATCGGGAATTCGACGGCCGGCCTTTCGTTGCGTACGACGCGCCGGGCTGCGGCGACACGCGCTGCGCGGACCTGTCGAAGATCTCGATCCCGTTTCTCGTCGAAACGGCGCTGAACGTGATCGACCGCATGGGCTTTGATCGATTCCACCTCGTCGGACATTCGATGGGGGGATTGACCGCGCTGATGCTCGCACACCGGTATCCGGAGCGCGTGCTGAGCTTCGTCGACATCGAAGGGAACATCGCGCCGGAGGATTGTTTCCTGAGCCGGCAGATCGTCGACCATCCGCGCGACAGCGCCGGGCGGTTCTTCGACGATTTCATCGACCGCACCCGCTGCGCGCCGGCCTATGCGAGCGCGTTGTATTCGGCGAGCCTGCGTCACAAGGTGCGGGCCGATGCCGTCGGCGGGATCTTCCGCTCGATGGTCGACCTGTCCGACCACGGCGATCTGATGCGCAAATTCCTCGGCCTGCCGTTCCCGAGGATGTTCATGTACGGCGAGCAGAACGCATCGCTGTCGTACCTGGGCGCGATCGAGGCGCACGGCGTCGTGCTGTCCGAAATCCCGGATTGCGGGCACTTCCCGATGTACTCGAATCCGGTCTTGATGTGGAAGGCGATCGCGGCGTTTCATGCGCATGCGGGCTGACATGCCTACGGAGTGAGACGGCGAGAAGGATCAACCGAACAACGATTTTGAGAACGATGGTGGAGAGGACATGAATTTCAACGAAGGTACGCCTGCCGAGAAGGGCGGCGATCAGCTTAGTCGGCGCGAGTGGCTCGAGTCTCACGAAGCCGGCTATCACAAGACGCTCGGAAATCGACAGGTTCAGATGATCGCGATCGGCGGCGCAATCGGCACCGGGCTGTTTCTCGGCGCGGGCGCTCGCCTCCAGGCGGCCGGGCCGTCTCTTGCTATCGTCTATGTCGTATGCGGTGTGTTTTCCTTCCTGATCTTGCGTGCGCTCGGCGAACTGGTCATGCACCGGCCGAGCAGCGGCAGCTTCGTGTCGTATGCACGCGAATTCCTCGGCGAAAAGGCGTCGTTCGTGGCCGGCTGGATGTATTTCTTGAACTGGGCGATGACGGGCATCGTCGACATTACGGCCGTCGCGCTGTACATGCACTACTGGGGCGCGTTCGCCGCGGTTCCGCAATGGGTATTCGCGCTGATCGCGCTCTGCATCGTGACCGCGATGAACCTGATCGGCGTGAAGTGGTTTGCCGAGATGGAGTTCTGGTTCGCGCTGATCAAGGTGGCCGCGATCGTGCTGTTCCTCGCGATTGGCACCGCCGTGCTCGGCGCCGGCGGCCACGTCGCCGGACAGGCGACTGGCATACACCTGATTACCGACAACGGTGGCTTCTTTCCGCATGGACTGATGCCGGCGCTGGTGCTCGTACAGGGCGTCGTGTTCGCTTTTGCTGGCGTCGAACTGGTTGGTACAGCCGCTGGCGAATGCAGGGACGCCCGCACGATCCTGCCGCGCGCGATCAACAGCGTGATCTGGCGGATCGCGCTGTTCTATGTTGCGTCGGTCGTGCTACTCGTGTGCCTGTTGCCATGGAGCGCGTATAAGGCCGGCCAGAGTCCGTTCGTGACGTTCTTTGGCGCGCTCGGTGTACCGGGTGTTGGATCGGTGATGAACATCGTCGTGCTGTCCGCCGCGCTGTCGAGCCTCAACTCCGGACTTTATTCGACCGGCCGCGTGCTGCGTTCGCTGTCGATGGGCGGTTCAGCGCCGACACTGCTCGCGCGGATGAATGCGCAATCAGTGCCGTACGCGGGCATCCTCGTGACGGTTGCGATCTATGTGGTCGGTGTGCTGCTGAACTACCTGATGCCGTCCAGCGTGTTCGAGATCGTGCTGAACGTAGCGGCGCTCGGCGTCATTAGCACGTGGGGCTTCATTGTCGTCTGTCAGATGAAGTTCCGAGCCGCGGTGAAGCGCGGCGAGGCCGCCGCCGTGCCGTTCAGGATGCCCGGTGCGCCGTTCACGTCGTGGCTGACGCTGCTGTTCCTCTTCGGCGTCCTTGTGCTGATGGTGTTCGACTATCCGAATGGCACCTGGACCGTCGCGTCGATCCCGCTAGTCGCATTATTGCTCGCA
The DNA here is from genome assembly GCF_905339605.1 of Burkholderia sp. BCC1972. NCBI lineage: Bacteria > Pseudomonadati > Pseudomonadota > Betaproteobacteria > Burkholderiales > Burkholderiaceae > Burkholderia > Burkholderia sp. BCC1972. The sequence continues at coordinate 31,497 of NZ_CAJPGH010000038.1, forward strand.
CTCGGTTGGAAATGGGTGAACGCGCAGACGCGCCGAACCATGCTCAAGCCGACTATTCCGTCCGTCGCGCTCACGCAGAACGTGCTCGAAACAGGAGGAGATTGAGCGCTGGCGCTGGGCCGTCGAGGTGTGGCGGTAGACAGCACGCCGGCGTCTGGACGGATTGCAGCCTGTTATTGGGGCGGCACGACGTTGGCCTCGTGCCGCGTGTCGCAGAGGATCTCGACGAGCTTGTCGCGGTAGATTCTTGTTGCCGGGATCGCGCGGCACGCAGACCCGCAAGTCCCGTTGCGACCACGGTTCTTCGAGCTCGACGATCGCGAACTGACCGTAATCGCCTGGTTCGATCGCCGTGCGCGGCACGATGCCGATGCCGGCGCCGGATGCGACCAGCCGCGAGATCGCGCGATAGCCGGAAACCTGCACACGCACGTCGAGGCGTCCGCCGAGCGCCGCCGCGTGATTCATCAGGAACGTATGCAGCGCCGCGCCGGATTGCAGGCTGATGAACGGTTGGCCGAGGCACTGGCGGAAACTGGTCGACGCGCGTTCCGCTAGCGGGTGCCGGGGCGGCGTCAGCAGCACCAGTTGATCTTTCCGGTACGGCAGGAAATCGAGCGCCGGATGTTCCGTCTCGAGCGCCACCACGCCGATTTCCGCACGGCCGGCAACGACGGCTGCCACGATGTCATGACTCAGGCGTTCCTCCAGCGTGATCCGGACGTTCGGATAGGCCGCGAAGAAGCGCGCGAGATCGCCGGGCAGATGGGTGCTGATCGCGTTGTTGTTCGCGAACACCGTCACGTGTCCCGACATGCCGAGCGAGAAAGGCCGCAAATCGGCGTGCATTTGTTCGAGCTGGGCCAGGCAGCGTCCCGCATGCTCGCGAAACACGCGACCTGCCGGTGTCAACGTGACGCCTCGTGCCTGGCGCGTCAGCAGCGTGACGCCGAGCGTTTCCTCGAGATTCTTCATCCTCAGGCTGGCGGACGACGCGGCCAGATGAGATCGCTCCGCGCCGCGCGACACGTTTTCTTCCTCCGCGATCGCCAGGAACACCTTCAGGTCGGTCAGGTCGTAGGTCATATCGTTCGAAGAATTCGAAAATGGTCGCGGAGCAAGCATAGCACCGACGAAAATGGCTGGGTTTCATTCACGGATCAAGCGAGAGGTTTCGTCAAATTCGAACGGAGCGTTTGTAAAAGCTCGCTGTATTCGTCCCGGTCATTCATCGATACTCGACCTTGCAAACTGGAAAGGAGGAGACACGAATGAATGGCATCAGGAGCGATGCATCGGGGAGCCGGCCGCTCGAGGGGCGCGTCGTCGTCGCGATCGAGCAGGCGCTGGCCGCGCCGTTGTGCACGGGCCGGCTCGCCGAAATGGGCGCGCGCGTGATCAAGATCGAGCGCGCGGAAGGCGATTTCGCACGCGGCTACGACGACGCGGCCAATGGGCTAGCGTCGTATTTCGTCTGGACCAACCGCGGCAAGGAGTCCATCGTGCTGGACTTCAAGAATACGGAGGATGCCGAACTGCTGCATCGTATGCTTGCCGGCGCCGACGTGTTCGTCCAGAACCTCGCGCCGGGTGCGCTGGCCCGCGCCGGCTTCGGCAGCGATTCGCTGCGCGAACGCTACCCGCGCCTGATCACGTGCGATATCAGCGGCTACGGCACCGATAACGAAGCGAGCACGCTGAAGGCGTACGACCTGCTCGTCCAGTGCGAAAGCGGCCTGGCCGGCATAAGTGGTGCACCGGAAGCGTGCGGGCGCATCGGCGTGTCGATCTGCGACATCGGCGCCGGTATGAACGCGACCATCGCCGTCCTGTCGGCGCTGGTGCTGCGCGAGCGGACCGGGTGCGGATCGGGGGTGTCGGTGTCGCTATTCGACGGCGCCGCGGACTGGATGTCGATTCCGTATCTGCACGAGGTCTACGGAAAAGGCGCGCCGAAGCGCCTGGGCCTCAAGCACCCGTCGATCGCGCCGTACGGCGCATTCACTACGCGCGATGCGAACGATATCGTGATCAGCATCCAGAACGAGCGCGAGTGGCAGCAATTTTGCGCGCGTTTCATGCGGCAGCCGGCACTCGGCACCGATCCGCGCTTTGCGTCGAACACGGAGCGCGTCCGCCATCGCGACGCACTCGACCGGATCATCGCGGACACGTTTGCGGCGCTCGACGTCGACGAGGCGCTGGCGCGCCTGGCGGATTCGAACACGGCCTATGGCCAGGTGCGCTCGGTTGCGCAGATGGCGCGGCATCCGGCGCTGCGGACCTGGCCGATGGCGGTCGGTGGCAACACATTGCAGATGATCGCGCCGGCGGTGCAGGCGCCGTGGGACGCCGGGCAGTTCGCGCCCGCGCCCGCGCTCGGCGAACACAGCGCGCCGCTGCGCGCCGAATTTTCCGCGTCGCGCATGGAGGTGGTTGCATGAGCACGGTCGATATTGCCCATCTGCGCGAGTGGGTGGGCCAAACCCGAACCGACCACGACATCCTGTCGTCTCGCCACGCGCGCCTGATGGCGGCGACGCTGGGGCTGGCGCAGTCCGGTCTCGTCGAAGGCGCGGCATTGCCCCCGCTGTGGCACTGGCTGTATTTCCTGAGCGGCGAGCCGCCGGCCGCGCTGGGGCGCGACGGCCATCCGGCGCGCGGCGGCTTCCTGCCGCCGGTGACGTTGCCCAACCGCATGTGGGCGGGCGGGCAACTAGAATTCCATGCGCCCGTGCCGCTCGATGCCCGCGTCGAGAAGCACTCCACGGTGGTGTCGGTCGACCACAAGCAAGGGCGCAGCGGCGAGCTTGTGTTCGTGAAGGTGCGGCACGAGCTGCTGCACGCGGGCAACCGGGTGCTCACCGAACATCATGACATCGTCTACAAGGGCGCCACGGCCACCGGTTCCGCGGCGGCCAACGTCGGGATCCCGGCCGCGCAGCACAGCCGCCGGATCGAGCCGGACGCCACGATGCTGTTCCGCTATTCGGCGCTGACGTTCAATGGACACCGGATTCATTACGACGCCGACTATTGCCGCGAAGTCGAGGGATATCCGAACCTCGTGATTCACGGCCCGCTGAATGCGACCTTGCTCGCTGCGTTCGCGCAGGAGGTGAGCGGCAGGCCGGTCAAAACATTCAGCTATCGCGGCCTCAAGCCCGCGATGGTCGGCAACGCGCTGACCCTCAACGCCGCGCACGATGGCGATCGGCTCGTGCTGTGGGTCGCGTTACCGCACGGCAGCATGTCGATGCGCGCCGACGCCACGTTCTGAATCGCGTCGACGCGTGACGCGATTCGAATCGAGAAAAATATCAGGAGACAGACGATGCAACAGAATGCCATCCCGTATACCGCGCCGTCCGGCGACGTTGCAGCAGCTCGCCGCGTCGAGCGTAGGGCAGCGCTCGCGAGCGTTATCGGCACGACGATCGAATGGTACGACTTCTTTATCTACGGCACCGCCGCGGCGCTTGTGTTCCCGAAGCTGTTCTTCGCGCACGGCAGCGCGGACGGCCTGATGACATCGTTCGCGACGATCTTCGTCGGCTTCGTTTCGCGTCCGCTGGGTGGCGCGTTGTTCGGGCACATGGGCGATCGGGTCGGGCGAAAGTCCACGCTCGTCGCGACGCTGAGCCTGATGGGCATCGCGACACTCGCGGTGGGCCTGCTGCCGACCTCGGCGACGCTCGGTCCGCTCGCGGGCTGGCTGCTCGTGGTGCTGCGCTTTCTGCAGGGCATCGGCGTTGGCGGTGAGTGGGGCGGCGCGGTGCTGCTGTCGATGGAATCGCATACCGGCAAGCGGCGCGGCTTCATGGCGTCGCTGCCCAATATCGGCGTGCCGCTCGGCCTGGTGGTCTCGGTGATCGTGTGGAGCGCCTGCAGTCACTGGTCTGGCGATGCGCTGCTCGACTATGGCTGGCGGGTGCCGTTCCTCGCGAGCGGCGTGCTGCTGATCGTCGGCCTGCTGATCCGGTTCGGTGTGCCGGAAACGCCGGATTTCATCGAGGCGAACAAGCACGCGGATCAATCGAAGGGGCCGCTCGGGGAGGCGATCCGCACGGAGTGGCGCGCGATCCTGTTGTCGGCGCTGATTCGACCCAGCGAGCAGACCGCCTTCTACATGCTGACGACGTTCGCGGTGTTGTACGGTTCGAAGAACCTGGCGCTCGGGAAGGAATTCATTCTCAATGCGGTGCTGATCGCAGCGGTCGTCGCGTGCTTCGCGCTGCCGTTCTTCGGGTACGTCGCCGATCGCATCGGCCGCGCCAGAACCTATACGGCCGGCGCGATCGGCATGATGCTCTTTGCGTTCCCGTACTTTGCATTGCTCAATACGCGGCTTCCCGTGGCGGTGGTTGCGGGCACGATCGTCATCATGGTGATCCACGCGTCGATGTACGGATCGCAGGCATCGTTCATCGCGGAGTCGTTCCCTGCGCATATCCGCTATAGCGGCGCGTCGCTCGGCTATCAGGGCGCTTCGATCATCGCGGGCGGCCCCGCGCCGATGATCTCGCTCTGGCTCTACGAGACGTTCCACACGGTCTACGCGGTCGCTGGTTATCTGGCATTCATGTCGCTCGTGAGCGCCGTGGCTGCGCTTCATCTCGGGCGGAGCAACGCAGAAGGCAGCGTCGGCGTGCCGTTATCGAAGTAAGTTACCGTACACGGGAATCGGAAATGTCAGTGTCTGTAATCTGTACTCCTAAATCATATTTGTTCGTCCCTGGCAACCGGCCGGAGCGATTTTTGAACGCGCGGTCGAGCGGCGCCGATGCGGTCATCGTCGATCTCGAGGACGCCGTCGAGCCCGCTGCGAAGGATGTCGCGCGCGAGAACGTCGCCGCGTGGGCGTCCCGCAGCCGCCCGGTCCTCGTCCGCATCAACGCGCGAGGAACGCCATGGTTCGAGCAGGACGCGACGATCGGCGCGCTTGACGGTATCGCCGGGATCGTTGTGCCGAAGGCCGAGGGGCCAGGCGACATCGTCGAGGTCGTCAGAAGGGCGCGACGCCGGATCCCGATCTTCCCATTAATTGAAACCGCGCGCGGCATGTGGTCGGCGATGGAAATCGCGAAGGCGCCGTGCGTGGAGCGATTGATGTTCGGTACGCTGGATTTCATCGCCGACATGGGTACCGATGACCTCGGCGCAGCATTGAATCCGTACCGCACGCAACTGGCTTTAGTGTCGCGCGTGGCTGAAATCGAATCGCCGGTCGACGGGGTGACGGCGGATATCCACGATACCGACCGGCTGAGCGCTGATACGCGAAACGCTAGGCAGCACGGCTTCGGCGCGAAGCTTTGCATTCATCCGAAACAGATCGCGGCCGTACACGCCTGTTACCGTCCCGAATCAAGCGAACTCGACTGGGCCGCGCGGGTCATGGATGCCATGTCGCGAGCAAACGACGGGGTCGTCACCATCGACGGGAAGATGGTCGACCGTCCTGTCGTGCTGCGCGCGCAGAAGCTGTTGGCGTTTGGGTCGTACCGGCAGTAGTGGACCTTGAATCGAGCGATACGCGTACTTTCATCGTTCAGTAGCTTCTCTGAACCAGACGCGCGCACTTGGTTGCAACAAATTGGAACAATACGTGCATGCTCGACTGAGGAAGGCACGAAACGCGTTCCCAGCGGACGGGCATGCAGTTCGCGCATTGACGCAGACCAGTTGCGTGACGATCATCGTTGCCGATCTCGTCTCGAAGTGCCGGAGACGCTCCCAGAGCACTGCATTGTCTCGGTGTCGATCGCTGCCGGGTGCCGTGACTCCGCTTCGAGTTGCGTCACGTCTCATGCGATGCACCTGTGGCGATCCTAGGGTTCCGACTACTTGACACAAAAACATAAAAAAGTAGTGCGTTCGAGCCATAAAAGTGTTTGTTTGAGTCAGGCGCGGGCGGAATCAGAAAATTAAACTCGGTTCACATCAATCGATTTCGTCCCAATCCGAACCGGTGTCAATTACATCATGACGCACAAGCTCGAACCTCTTTTTAACCCTCAATCCGTCGTATTTATCGGTGGGAGCAATCTGAATTCAGCGCTGAAGTATCACGCCGAGTTGGAGTTCGTTGGGGCTACTTGGGTGGTCAATCCGAAGTACGAATCGCTTGGTGGTTTCCCCTGTTTTGCTACCGTCGACGATTTGCCCGAAGCTCCCGACCTGGCGTTCGTTGCTATCCGACGCGAGGCCGCGATCGAGGTGGTCGAAGCGCTTCGATTGAGGGGTTGCAGAGCGATCGTCTGCAACGCTGCGGGCTTTGCGGAAACGGGCGAAAGCGGCGGCGATCTGCAAAAGCGGTTGATTGAGGCCGCAGGTGACATGGTCATGATCGGGCCGAACTCGGTAGGCCTGGTCAACTTCGTTCGCCCGATGGCGGCGATGATGGATCATTTCGGTGTTCATAGTGTCGAGACCGGTGTTGCCATCGTGAGTCAAGGCGGAGGGCTGCTGTGCGACGCGGTGTTCTCCGATCGAGGTCTGGCAATTACGCATCTGGTCGGTGGAGGCAATCAAGCGGTCATCGGCATGGAGTCGTGCGTTGACTACCTACTTGATGACCCTCGTGTCACCGCGGTCGGACTCTCGTTTGAAAGCTTGCCGGATGTCTCGATTCTGCGTCGCGCTGCGGCGAAATCTCTCAAGCTCGGCAAGCCGATTGTCGCCATCAAGTTTGGGAAGACCGCGGCCGGTGCACACGCCGCGGCCTCACATACCGCCTCCATGGCCGGCGCGGGCGCCGCGTGGGAGGCATTGTTCGACCGGCTCGGCATCATTTCCGTTTCGACGGAATCGGACTTCTTCGAGACGCTCAAGTTGGTTCATTCCGGGCAGTTGCCAAAGGGGCGTCGAGTGCTCGTCGCCTCCGTCTCTGGCGTGATGGGTGTCATGCTCGCGGACCATCTGAGCGCGGCGGGGTTCGACCTGCCGCAGCCGACCGGCGAACGGGTTGAACGCCTTCGGGAGCTGCTTCCTATCATGGCGACGCCCTGCAATCCCCAGGACGTGACGATGGGCGCTTGGAACGACAAGGACCGCCAGACCGCAATCTATTCAGCCTTGCTCGACGAAGGTTATGACGTCGCGCTGATGGTGCAGAACTACCCCCGAGACCGGATGTGGGACATCAGCGAGTATTCCGCGCAGGTGGAAGCATTGGGTGAAGCATGCCGTGGGCGCGGTGTGGCCGCGATGCAGTTGGCACCCATGGTTGACTGCTTTCCGGCCGACGAGCGAAACCATACTCAAAGCTTGGGCCTGGCTGCAATGCAGGGGCTCGATGAGGGCGTCCGCGCCCTCAGTCACGCCACCTGGTGGCGTGAGCGCCGTGACCAACTTCTCGAAGCAGGCCTCGAGCGCCTTACTTCATGTGGCGATTGGACACCCGACGTAGGGGTCCGCTACGACGAGGCATCTGCAAAGGCACTGTTGGCGGATGCAGGCATCGCCGTTCCGGCATTGCGAACGACGACCCCAGAGAAAGCCGCCGAGGCTGCTGCAGAGGTCGGTTTTCCCGTCGCGTTGAAGGCTCTTGACGCTCGACTGCTCCACAAGACCGAAGTGGGCGCCGTAAAAATTGGACTCTCGTCGGCAGAGGCTGTTCGCGCAGCGGTCGAGGTCATGCGAGACGCCATGCAGAAGTCCGTCCCCGACATTCCGCTGAACAAAGTGATTGTCGAAGCTATGGCAAGTGATGTAGTCGCAGAGATGATGGCTTCCGTCACCTATGACCCGTCTGTCGGACCGCTCTTGATGGTCGCCGGCGGCGGCGTCGAGGCCGAGTTGTGGAATGACAGCATCCTGCTGGCCGCCCCGTTCAGCAGGGAAGAGATATCGCGAGGCATCAATCGCCTCAAGGCGGCCGAGCTCATTAAGGGATGGCGTGGTCGGCCCGCCGGAGATATCGAAGCACTGCTGGATGCTATCGAGGCCTTGGCGCGCTTCGCGATCGTCAACAAAGTCGAAGACGTCGAGATAAACCCCATTCTGGTCGGGAAGAAAGGGGCATTCGCCGTCGACGCTGTTCTCAAGATGGGCGGCCCGCCGAAGCAGAACGAGAACGTACTGCCTGTTAACAAGCGAGAAGAAAATGTCGAATACCCCATTCAATGATGCCGCGTATGAGCACCTCATCTATGAGGTCGACTCGGAGCACGTGTGCTGGTTGACCCTGAATCGGCCCGAGAAGCTCAATGCGATGAACCTGAAGCTTATCGCCGAGCTCCGGGCCGGACTGCAGCGAGCGGACAACGACGAATCGGTGAACGTGATTGTTATCCGAGGAAATGGTCGTGGCTTCTGCGCTGGACACGACCTGGACGAAGACGCAGCTGACGACCGTAGTTCTATCTACGAATACCGGATGCACTACATCCGGCAGTTCGAGGATTTCACGACGCCGTGGGTCGTTAGCAAGCCGGTCATCGCTTCGATTCACACCTACGCGATTGGCAAGGGCTTCGAGCTGTCCCTCTTCTGCGATATCTCGATTGTCAGTTCGGACACGCGTATGGGCTACAACGAAGTCCGCTACGGCGTCTCCGGTCACTGTATGTTCCTGCCGTGGCTCGTGAACATGAAGACCGCGAAGGACCTCCTGCTGACGGGGCGCGAGCTCTCGGCGCAAGAGGCAAAAGAGCTTGGTTTGGTGACCGAGGTCGTCGAGCCGGACCAGCTCGCCGAGGCAACCCGCAAGAAGGCGACGCTGATTGCACGCCTGCCTCGCCAGATGCAACGGATGCACAAGATGTATCTCAACCGCGTCTACGAAATGCAGGGGCTGAAGACCGCAACGGACTACTACCTGGAACAAGTCGCCATCATGGGCGCTCAGCCGGTACCGGAATACGCGGAATTCAGCCAGATGACCGCCGAGAAGGGGCTTCGCGCCGCTCTGGCCCACGCCAACGCACGCTATAAGGGGCTCGACTGATGGACTTCCAGCTTACGCAAGAGCAACGGATGCTCTCCGAAACGGTTCAAGCTTTCTGCGAGAAAGAACTCATCCCCAACGAGCAGCTCTTGGAAAAGACCAATGAGCTGCCCCGCGAACTGGAGCTCGAGATTCGGCGCAAGGCCATCGAAATTGGTCTCCACGCCTGCAACATGCCCGAGAGCGTGGGAGGCGCTGGGCTCGATTGCGTGTCGTTCACGTTGGTCGAGAAAGGGCTGTCGCGCGCGTCGCTAGCCCTCGCCGAATGCGTGCGTCGTCCCAACAACATCTTGGCGGCATGCGTCGGAGACCAGATTGGTCATTTCCTCGAACCCATCATGCGGGGAGAAAAGCGCGAGTGCATTGCGATGACTGAACCCGACGCCGGCTCCGACCTCAAGGGCATGAAAACCCGTGCAGTGAAGGACGGCTCGGACTGGCTCATCACTGGCACCAAGCACTTCATTTCCAACGCCCGGATCGCCGACTTCGTCATTCTCTTCGCTGCCACTGGCGAAGAGCAGACCGCGTCTGGCATTCGCAAGCGGATTTCATGCTTCCTGGTCGACCTCGACACGCCGGGCCTGGAAGTGACGCAAGGCTACGAGCACATGGGACATCGCGGCTACTACAACGACATCCTGCATTTCGACAACGTGCGCGTTGGCGACTGGCAGATGGTCGGCGGCGAAGGCGAGGGCTTCAAGGTTGTGAACGACTGGCTTGGACCGGGGCGCCTGACGGTCGCTGCAGTTTGCCAGGCACGCGCAGAGCGAGCTTTCGAGATTGCCGTCGACTACGCCGCGCAGCGTAAGCAATTCGGCCAGGCTATCGGCAAGTTCCAAGGCGTCAGCTTCCCGCTCGCAGATATGGCGGTCGATATTCGTCTGGGTGACCTGCTCCTGATGAACACCGCCTGGCGAGTCGACCAGAACTACTCGAGCCAGGCAGAAGATTGCGCGATGGCGAAGCTCTGGTGCTCGGAGATGCTCGGTCGCGTCGCTGACCAGGCAATCCAAACCTGCGGTGGTATGGGCGTCATGGCCGACCTTCCCCTGGAGCGTATCTACCGGGACGCTCGCGTTGAGCGCCTTTGGGAAGGCACGTCCGAAATTCAACGACACATCATCAGCCGCCAACTCATGCGGCAACGAGGAGCGTAAACCATGGCTGCAAACGTTATGACCGCCGTGCATCTGGTTGGCCACGGCGGGCTCGAGAAACTGATTGTCCGAGATGACATTCCGGTACCGCAGCCGGGCCCGGGTCAGGTGCTGGTTCAGGTGACAGCATCGGGCATGAACAACACCGACATCAATACGCGAACCGGCTGGTACAACCATTCGGTCGTTTCCGGCACCACGAAGGAGGGTGGCAAGGAAGGTTTCGGCATCGTCGAGAAAGGCATGGGCGACTGGGAGGGCGGCCTCACGTTCCCGCGCATTCAAGGTGCTGATGCCGTGGGTCGCATCGTTGCCGTCGGCGCCGGCGTCGATTCGTCGCGTGTTGGCGAGCGCGTCGTCTGCGACCCGTATATCCGCAATCCCGACGATGTCGAGGGGCTCGAAAGCGCGGGCTTCCTCGGCTCGGAGTACGACGGCGGCTTCGCTCAGTACACGGTGGTGCCGTCGCAAAACGCGGTGAGCATCCCCAAGGACCTCGCGGTTTCGGATGCTGCGCTGGCAACGCTTCCGTGTTCGGGCGGCACGGCCATGAACATGCTGGTGATGGCAGGCGCGAAGAAAGGCGACATCGCACTCGTTACCGGCGCATCCGGCGGCGTCGGTACATTCCTGATTCAGATTCTGAAGGCGCTCGGCGCCGAAGTCATCGCCGTGTCCAGCAAGTCGAAGATGCAGGCCGTCGCTGAGCTGAAGCCGGACCACGTGATCGACCGCGACGGCGGCAACCTCGTCGAGCAGGTGCTGAAGGCAAGCGGCGGCCGAAAGCTGAGCCTGGTTGCAGACGTTGTCGGCGGTAGCGAGTTTCCGAAGCTACTGAAGCTGCTGCGTCGCGGGGGCCGGTATGTCACGGCGGGTGCGATCGGCGGCCCGAAGGTGGACCTCGACCTGCGCACGCTCTACCTCAAGAACCTTTCCCTGTTCGGGTCGACGGTGTATCTGCGCGAGACGTTCCCGAAACTCATCGAGTTCGTCGTGACGGGTCGGGTCACCCCGTTTAGCGCAAAGACCTGGCCGCTGACTGAAATTCACGCAGCCCAGACCGAGTTCTTCGAGAAGAAGCACGTGGGCAGCCTTGTGCTTCTTCCGCCGCCGGTAACGGAGGAAGTGTGAGCTTCGTCGAGATGTCTTTCGAAGTCAGAGCAACTCTCGTCGGCACGCTTCCCAGGGGGAATGCCGGCGCGGGATTGGAGTGTGCGCGATGAGTGACGCTGTACGAACCGAGAGAATCGGCCGCATCCTGGAAATTACCCTCGAGCGCCCGAAAGCAAACGCCATCAACGCAGCCACGTCGAAGCTGCTGGCTAAGGCGTTCGAGCTCCTCAATGACGACGATAGCTTGTCGGTCGGCATCATCACCGGCGCGGGCGAGAAGTTCTTTTCCGCCGGCTGGGACCTGAAAGCTGCTGCGGATGGCGAGGCGCCGGATGCTGACCAGGGCATTGGCGGGTTTGCTGGGCTGACGGAATACTGGTCGCTCAAGAAGCCCGTCATCGCCGTGGTCAACGGCATGGCGCTCGGGGGCGGCTTCGAGCTGGCACTAGCGGCCGACATGATTGTCGCAGCCGATCATGCAACGTTCGCCCTGACCGAGGCTGCCATCGGGCTCATTGCCGATGCTGGAGGCGTAATTCGCCTTCCCAGGCGCCTTCCCCGCGCTATCGCGATGGAGATGATGATGACCGGTCGCCACGTCGCCGCAAGCGAGCTCGAGCGGTGGGGATTGGTAAATCAGGTCGTTCCGGCGGCGTCACTGCGCACAACAGCGCTCGAATTCGCATCGCGGGTGGCCGCGTGTGCGCCGCTTTCCTTGCAGGCAATCAAGGAAATCGACCGGGCCACGCAGGGCGCGAGCGAGTGCGATGCGTACCGGCTCATGCGTGAGAGCGAGCTTCCTATCTATCGTCGAGTGTACGCAAGCGAGGACGCAGCCGAGGGTATCCGCGCGCTGTCGGAAAAGCGAGCGCCTGTTTGGAGAGGACGTTGAAATGGCAGAAATTTATGATGCTCCCATTCCGTGGAGCGGAGTCGTTAAAGAGGAATTGACGCTGTTCCGCACACAGGTTCGTGAACAGTGGATTGACGCGTTCGGGCACGTCAACACGGCGCACTATCTGACCATCGGCGACCATGCAAACTGGGCGTTCTGGAACTGGCTGAACGGGCCCGCCGGCACGATTGAAGCTCGGGATGGACACGAATATGTGATCGTCCAGAACAGCGTCAACTATCTGGACGAGATTGCACTGGATACACCCATCCACGTCACCACGCAACTGCTCGACGTGGACGAGAAGCGCTACATCCTCTTCCATCGTATCTGGAAGTCGGACGGTAATGTCCTCGCTGCCACGAACGAGGTAAAGTGCCTCGCCTTCAATCTCGCGGAGCGAAGAGCCGAGCGGTGGCGCCCTGTCGTCGCGGAACGTCTCAGCCAAATCCACGCGGCCCAGGCGCACCTCGAAATCCCGAAGGAAGCTGGCGTCGGCATCACTTTGAAGAGGAAGTGAAGATGCGCATCCAACGAATCACCCTGTATTCGGTCCCAATCGATGTCGGTATGGAGTTGACGCGATACGTCACCAGCCAATCTATCAATCCCGCTCTCGACGTGCTCGTCGTCAAGCTGGAGACCGACAACGGCCTGGTCGGCTGGGGAGAGGTGGCGTCAGCCCCCCCTTACTATCTGCCGGAGCTGTCTGCCGGCGGCCGAGAGGGGATTTGCTATGTCGCCCCGGTTGTCCTGGGCCGGGACCCACGTCACACCGCCCGTATCCTGGCGGACATTTCGGGGGCGCTTCGAGGCCACGGAAATTCGAAGACAGCGTTGGAAATGGCCCTCTGGGATTTGGCAGCCAAGGCCCACGGCCTGCCGCTCGTCGACCTTTGGGGCGGAAAGGTCGCGGAGAGCGTGCCGGTGCTCTCCGTCATCCGCATCGGCACCCGAGAGCAGAGCCTCGCTGCGTTCGAAGCTGAGCGGGCCAAGGGCTACTCCCGCTTTCAAATTAAGGTAGGTGCAGGCGAGCCGCACGAAGACATCGCTACCATCCGTACCGTTCAAGGTATGGGCAAGCCGCACGAGCGGCTTTGGTACGACCCGAACCGCGCGTGGCTGGTCGACGATGCGGTACGAGTCATTTCCGCCGTACGCGACCTGTCGCCGATGATTGAGAACCCGTGCGAGACGTACGAGGAATGCCGCGCGGTCGTGCAGCGCACCGGGGTTCCCATCATGCTGGACGAAGTCATCGATAGCCCGCGCCGATTTGTCGAGGCTGTGCAGGACAATGTCTTGGACGTCGCTTCGTTGAAGACGTCCTGTATCGGCGGCATCGAGGCGACTCGTCAAGCTATGGGGCTCGCGAAGGTCTTCGGCGTCCCGGTTCGAATCGAGGACTATTACGGCACGGGCATCCTGCTGGCATGCGTCGCCCACATGGCGCATACCTTGCCGCGCAACCTGGTCTTCGGTCTCTATGACTACGTCAGCGACGACCTCCCCCTCGTGAAGAATCCGCTCGTGGTTGTCGGCGGCGAAATCCGTCTGCCGGAAAACGGTGCACCTGGCCTAGGGGTGGAGATCAACGAAGCGCTCCTCGGCGATGCGACGGCCGTGTTGGAGGCCTCGTGAACCAGGCTGCCCAGGACGTAGTGCCGGCTGGTACTGTCGACGACTGCTCGTTGACAGGGGCGCTTTCCAATGTGCAGGTTATCGATATCTCGGTCAACGCACCGGGACCGTTCGCCTCAATGATGCTCGCAGACATGGGCGCGAGCGTGGTCAGCATCGAAAACCCGGTGCATGGCGCCCCCGTTTATGCAGGTGCCGCTGATGACCCCATGTTGGCAGGGCGTGGCGGTCCAAATGACGCCCTTGCTCGAGGAAAGGCTCGACGCGCGCTCAACCTCAAATCCGACGAGGGCAGGGCTGCCCTCGTCGAGATGGTCGCCGGCGCCGACGTGTTTATTAGCGAGATGAGGCCAGGAAAGCTGGAAAGTCTGGGGCTCGGATGGGATGCGCTACGCACAGTCAATCCCCGCCTCATTCTCTGTGAAATCACTGGGTACGGTCGTGCCGTTGGCCATGCCACGAAAGCGGGCCACGACATCAACTATCTCGCACTCTCGGGAGCGCTTTCGCTTATCCGCGACGCTTCAGGGAAGCCCATCGTTCCGCAGAACCTCATCGGCGATTACTCGGCCGGTGGCGCGATGGCCGTGTCGGCCATCCTGGCTGCGCTGTTCGAGAGGGAGCGGACGGGAAGCGGGAAGCACATCAACCTCTCTATGACCGATGGTATCCGGTACCTGATGTCCGATATTTCTGCGGCGACCCTGTTGGCGGGCAGCCCCGAATCCAGTTGGCGTGCCACATTGAACGGCGGCATGCCCACCTACGACACATACCAGACCGCTGATGGAAGCTGGATGGCCGTAGGGGCGCTGGAGCCGAAGTTCATTGCGGAACTGGCCGCGAGGCTGGATTGGCCCGAGCTGTCGGCCAAGATGGAACGCAAGGATGGTTGGGATGAAGCTCGTGAAGGGCTTCGAATGAGATTCGCATCCAGGAGTCGTGAGGAGTGGGATCGAATCTTCGATGGCAGTGATGCTTGTGTTGTGCCGGTTCTGTCGCTGGACGAAATGAGGTCGACTGCAGTCGCGCGATTGGCAGAGGTCTTCGGTTCACGCGCAGATTTCTGATCTGGTCATGCGCGGAGCGAAGCTTTAGACCAAATGAAACAACGAAAAATGGTTTCTTTCTGTCGGTCCGTGTCAAAAAAATGGAGAGTCACATGCGGAAGATTCTAGCTGTCGTCGTTTTTATCCTGACTGGCATGACAGCCAGTTGCTTTGCTGCGCAGGACGCGGCGGAATGCAAGGCAGTACGCCTTGGCGAGACCAGTTGGGCAGACAACGCTGCGACGACTGGCATCGCCATGTCGGTGTTGCAAGCTGTCGGGTACGCCCCTGTCAAATCGCTTGTCTCGTCTCCGATTGCTTTTTCTTCCATGCAGAGTGACCACCTGGACGTGTTTCTCGGCGACTGGTCTCCCACGCTGGATGCTTCGGTGAACCCTCTGCTCGCGCAAGGTAAGCTCTATCAGGTGCCTACGCCCAATCTGACCGGGGCCAAATACACACTGGCCGTACCGACCTACGCGGCGGAACAGGGGCTTCGCAGCTTCCAGGATATCTCCCGCTTCAAGGAACAATTGGACGGGAAAATCTACGGGATTGAATCTTCCGCATCAGGGAATCAATCCATCAAAAACATGATCAAGAAGAACCTCTACGGCCTCGGCGATTTCACGCTGGTGGAGTCGAGCGAAGCTGGGATGCTCGTGGAGGTGACGCGCGCTATCGCCAAGAAAAAGCCGATCGTGTTTCTCGGTTGGGCGCCTCACCCGATGAACCTAAATTTCAAGATGACCTATCTCTCCGGCGGCGATGAGGTATTCGGTCCGGACTACGGGGCGGCCAAGGTTTACACGCTCACGTCCAAGGACTACAGTGTTCGATGCCCCAACGCAGCGCGGCTGGTGAGCAATCTGAAGTTCGCTCCAGATATGGAAAGCGAGTTGATGGTTGGTATCGCCGACAAAAAGGATCCTGTCGAGCTCGCGAAAGGTTGGATTCAGAAGAACCCCAAATATCTCGACTCGTGGCTGCAAGGGGTAACGACGTTTGACGGAAAGGATGCAACATCTGCAGCCAGGCTGTATTACGGCATCCGATGATGCTCGCTTATTAGGGGCGCGACGCACCGCAAGGTCGAGTGAAGGCTCCAGCCCATTTTGATGAAAAGCTCCACCATGAAATCTATCACGCTGCTTATCGGAGATGGGTTTCCTCTGATGTCTCTGTCGCTGATAACTGAGCCGCTGCGCGTAGCCAATCGCGAATGCTTGGAGCCGGCGTTCCGATGGAGGATCGTGAGCATTGACGGCGAGCCGCCGCGCTCATCCTCGGGCATTTCAATTGCAATCAACGGTGGATTAGACAACGAACCAGCCGATGCAATCATCGTTGTCGCATCCTACGCACCCGAGCGTATGATCTCGCCGGATGTCCTCGGCTGGCTCAGGCGGCACGCCCTCTCGGGGTGCATGATGGGCTGTGTCGACACCGGTGCACTGATTCTGTCTGAGGCGGGCTTGCTGAGAAAGCATCCTGCCGTAGTCCACCACGAAGCCCTCGCCGGCTTCGTTGAGCGGCGGAAAGAAGACTTCTTTATGGACCGGCTTTTTGACCTTGGCGGCAACCGCTGCTCGAGCGCCGGCGGGGTAGTGACGATTGATATGACGCTTGCGTTAATCGCACACTTTGAGAGCGAGCGACTGGCGCGTCGTGTGGCTGAAGTACTGAATTATCGACCACTCGAAACTGAGCGAGCTGATGGCGGGTTCGGCGCCGATTGGTCGCTTCCGCGAGTCAACCACACGCTCGGCAAAGCGGTCGAGTTGATGCAGATGAATGTAGAGACCCCGCTGAGCATTCGGGACATAGCGAGTCGGCTCGAATGGCAAGAGTGGAGGCTGCGCAGATTGTTCATTCGTTATCTCGGGAAATCGCCGCAAGCATATTACCTTGAGCTGCGTCTTGACCTGGCAAGGAATCTGCTGCGGAACTCGCACGAAAGCGTAGGAAATATCGCTCTGATGTGCGGTTTCCCGGCCAGCGAGAGCCTGACGCGCGCGTACAAGAAGCGATTTAACGTCACGCCCAGCAATGACCGAGCGTTTCCCCATATCTCGGTTCGGTGACAGGTCGGGGCTCTGAAGCGGAGTTTTGTGACGAGAGGTTCGGGCGTTGGTCGGAACGGACTCGGGATTCGTAGCGATCAGAAATTAGAATAGTGATGCTGTCGCCGGTGGGGAACTTGCGTGACGTGAGGCCGTATTTTCCATATTTATATTAGTATTACTGAGGAAAGTTTGAATGAAGGTAATTGTGGCAGTTAAGCGTGTTTCTGACTACAACGTGAAGGTTCGCGTGAAGTCCGACAACACGGGCGTCGACATCGCGAACGTGAAGATGTCGATGAACCCGTTCGACGAAATCGCGGTGGAAGAAGCGGTGCGCCTGAAGGAAGCGGGCGTTGCAACGGAAGTGATCGCGGTATCGGTGGGCGTTGCGCAAGCGCAGGAAACGCTGCGCACGGCGCTGGCGATCGGCGCGGATCGCGCGATCCTCGTCGAATCGAACGACAGCGTCGAGCCGCTGGCCGTCGCGAAGATCCTGAGGGCGCTGGTCGACAAGGAACAGCCGCAACTTGTGATCCTCGGCAAGCAGGCGATCGACGACGATTCGAACCAGACGGGCCAGATGCTGGCTGCATTGGCGAACCTGCCGCAGGCGACGTTCGCGTCGAAGGTTGTGATCGCTGACGGTAAAGCGACGGTCGCGCGTGAAGTCGATGGCGGCGCGGAAATGCTGTCACTTCAACTGCCCGCGGTCGTGACCACGGATCTGCGCCTGAACGAGCCGCGCTACGTGACGCTGCCGAACATCATGAAGGCGAAGAAGAGGCCGCTGGAAACGGTGAAGCCGGAAGACCTGGGCGTGGACGTCGCGCCGCGTCTGAAGACGCTGAAGGTGGCCGAGCCGCCGAAGCGCGCAGCGGGCGTGATGGTGCCGGACGTGAAGACGCTGGTCGAGAAGCTGAAGACCGAAGCCAAGGTGCTGTGAGGGAGCGGAAAGAAATGACGATTCTGGTATTTGCGGAACACGACAACGCGTCGATCAAGGCCGCGACGCTGAACACGGTGGCGGCGGCGGTAAAGATCGGCGGCGACATTCACGTGCTGGTGGCGGGCCACAACGCGCAAGCAGCGGCGGATGCGGCGGCGAAGATCGCGGGTGTCAGCAAGGTGCTGCTGGCCGATGCACTGCAACTGGCGGACGGCCTCGCGGAAAACGTCGAAGCGACCGCGCTGAACATCGCGAAGGACTACTCGCACATCCTCGCGCCGGCGACGGCCTACGGCAAGAACATCGCGCCGCGCATCGCCGCGAAGCTGGACGTCGCGCAGATCTCGGACATCACGGCGGTCGATTCGGCCGACACGTTCGAGCGCCCGATCTACGCGGGCAATGCAATCGCGACGGTGCAGTCGAGCGATCCGATCAAGGTCATCACGGTGCGTGCGACGGGCTTCGATCCGGTCGCGGCGGAAGGCGGTAGCGCAGCGGTCGAGAAGATCGAAGCGGCGGCGGATGCAGGCAAGTCGCAGTTCGTGAGCCGTGAAGTGACGAAGCTGGACCGTCCGGAACTCACCAGCGCGAAGATCATCGTGTCGGGCGGCCGCGGCCTGGGCAGCGGCGAGAACTACACGAAGGTTCTCGAGCCGCTGGCGGACAAGCTGGGCGCAGCACTGGGCGCCTCGCGCGCAGCAGTGGATGCCGGCTACGTGCCGAACGACTATCAGGTCGGCCAGACCGGCAAGATCGTCGCACCGCAGCTGTACATCGCGGTCGGCATCTCGGGCGCGATCCAGCACCTGGCCGGCATGAAGGATTCGAAGGTGATCGTCACGATCAACAAGGATCCGGAAGCACCGATCTTCAGCGTGGCCGACTATGGCCTCGTTGGCGATCTGTTCGCGCTTGTGCCGCAACTGGATTCTGCCTTGCTTGCGGGCTGAGTTCGGTACGCTAACGTCGACTTTGGGGGGGGCATGAGCTTTCTCGACAACTTACAGAGGGTAAGGGCGGAGGCGGCCCAAGCCGCCAACGTTGAAGACGCGGCGATGTGGCGATGGTTCTCGGGCTTGCTTGAGGAACATCGCATTCGCTGGTGCCTTGCTGGAGAGAAATGGCTCGTCAGCGTCGACAACCGACACGTCGCGACCCATCGGGGATTCGACAGTGCCATTCGGATGGCAAGGGAAAACGCAGAGCAATTCGTAAGGTGCAGGGAAATGCGTGCAATAGAAAGGCGTGAGTCGCGTGACGACCTTGGTGCTAGGCATACCGAGTCTTGCTGTAGGTGATTTAAGCCGGCAGCAACGCAGTCATCAGCCAGCACAGAAAGTGTGTTATCGAGATTCCAGAATCTGACCAGCACTGGCTGGCCGTCTGTTCCGATTGGCGATAGGCGTGCGCTTCGAGCATCGTGTCGGCGCGAATGTGTGGTGACGTTGTCGCCGGGTGTAGCGAAGTGGATTTAACCATCAAGCGAACTCGGCGTCGCGTACTGGCTGCGAATCGAGGGCTTATCTACGATGGCGCGCTGGCGGTTGCGACAATTCAACAGGATTCTGAGGGAATCGAGTTCGCAGGTCGGCGCGCGCTTGGGGCGTCGCGCGAGACGAAAAGCCGCACTGCTTGGTCTTGAAACCCCGACGTGTTTTCTTCCGTTTATGCGACAGAGCAGTGTGTGATCTCGACCAACGCCGTTCCGTAGCCAATTCTCTCACCGTCGACGACCGACATCTTTCCGAGCTCGCAGCGAAATGGTGCGACGACCGGAAAGAACACGGAGTCGACCTCGATATAGGCCACATGTTGTCCCTCAGCGACCTCGGTATCTTCAACTGCCATATTCCGATCAAGCAATGGATGTGTGCGAGCGAAGTGTCCACTGCATGGCGCGCGAAGGAAACAGCGCGAGCGTGAGAGGTCGGCTGATGGGCCGGCGCCGGGAGGCTCGGGATTTTTTATCCTATCGGTACGCGCCGGGCGATCGAACTCCAACCGGATAGTTTGATCGCCGGCCGTGTATACGCATTCCACGATGGCGGTGTGTTCAAGTGTTGCGACCAGTCCTTCGAGATCTTGGAGAGTCTTCATTATTTCGCTCCATGCAATGCGCCACTTGCGATGAGGCGCTCAAGATGATGGATATCGAAGCCGCCCTCGACGAACGATTGCTCATTCATCAACAGACGATGGAGCGGCACCGACGTGTCGACGCCCCCGATTACGATCTCGTCGAGCGCGACTCGCATCCGCGCGATGGCTTCATCTCGTGTACGGCCGTGGGCAAGCAGCTTCGCGATCAGCGAATCGTAGTGCGGCGGGATCGTGTAGCCAGGGTATAGATGCGACTCCACGCGGATGCCGGGGCCGCCTGGCGCGATCCATGAGTCGACTCGGCCGGGAGACGGTGCGAACTTCCACGGATGCTCGGCCGTCAGTCGACATTCGATCGCATGGCCGCGAGTTTCGATGTCCGCTTGTGAGAAAGACAGCGGCTCGCCCATCGCGATGTGGATCTGCTCGGTCACGATGTCGACTCCCGTCACCATCTCGGTGACCGGATGCTCAACTTGCACCCGCGTATTCATCTCGATGAAGTAGAACGCATCGTCTTCGTAGAGAAACTCGAACGTACCCGCGCCGTGATAGCCGATGCGAACACAGGCTTCGGCACAAAGGGCGCCGATGCGCGCAATGTCGTCGCGGGCGATGCCCGGTGCGGGCGATTCCTCGATCACTTTCTGGTGGCGCCGTTGCATCGAACAATCGCGTTCGCCGAGCCAAACCGCGTGGCCGTGGATATCGGCCATCACCTGAATCTCGATATGGCGCGGACGTTCGAGAAACCGCTCGAGATAGACGACCGGATTGCCGAACGCCGCTGCGGCTTCCTCGCGAGTCGTCGAGACGGCCGATAGCAGATCGGCCGGTTCGCGGACGACTCGCATGCCTCTACCGCCTCCACCGCCGGATGCCTTGACGATCAGCGGATAGCCGACGGTGTGCGCGATGTCGACGATGAGTGTGTCGTCCATCGGCAATGCGCCGTCGGAGCCGGGGACGCACGGTACGCCGGCAGCCTGCATCGCGCGCTTCGCGCTGACTTTGTCGCCCATCATTCGGATCGCAGCGGCACTTGGACCGATGAACGTAAGTCCGGTCTGTTCGACAGCTGCGGAAAAGTCGGCATTTTCGGACAGAAAGCCATAACCGGGATGGATCGCGTCGGCGTTCGTCAGGCGCGCCGCGATCAGGATTTCGCTCGCCCGCAGATAGCTTCGGGATGAAGGTGACGGCCCGATGCACAAGGCATCGTCGGCCAATTGCACGTGACGGAGATCCGCGTCGGCTTCGGCGTAGACAGCGACGGTCTTCAGACCGAGGGTGCGGCACGCCCGCAATACGCGTAACGCGATTTCTCCGCGATTGGCAATCAATACGGTATTGAACATCGGGCCTCTATGTGGATTCAATGACGAAGAGCGACGTGTCGCGGGAAACGGACGCGCCGTCCGGGACGAGAATTTCGGCAAGCCGTCCGTCGCAGTCGGCTTCGATCGGGTTCAGCAGCTTCATTGCTTCGACGAGTCCCAACGTCATGCCTGCTTGGACTCGATCGCCCGGCGACGCGAACGGCGGTTGATTCGGGCCCGGCGCGCGGTAGAAGGTTCCGACCATGCCCGCGTCGATCGTATGCCGTTGCGGATCGCTCGTGTGGTTCGTGTCTTTTGCGTCTGCAGCGGCATGCTCGGGACGGAGAGCCGCGGCCTCTGTGGGAGTGTTCGCGGCCGATCCGGCTTCGCGATGGTTACGCACGAGTCGGATTTTTTGGTCACCGTTCGTATAGTCGAGTACCATGACGGACGAGCGTTCTAGCAGGGCTACGAGGCCGCTTATGAAGTCGTGGTCCATGCGGGTCTCAACTGAATGCCTTGACGGCAATACCGGCCTGTTCGAGCGTACCGCGAACGCGAGCGGCCATGTCAATCGCGCCGGGTGTGTCGCTATGCACGCAGATTGTATCGATCGGCACCTCCAGCATGCGCCCCGATATCGTTTCGATCGCGCCGGCCTGAATCATCCGCAGCATCCGCGCGGCCGCCTGGCCGGCATCATGCAGGACCGCACCGGGCGTATTCCGCGGCAGTAAGTGGCCTTCCTCGTTGTAGGCGCGATCGGCGAACACCTCGCTGCGCACGCGCAGCCCCATGTCTCGACACACCCGCTCCATCACGGCGCCGGAAAACGTCATGCAGATCAGCTCAGGATTCACGGCCTTGATTGCGCGGGCGATGGCCGTCGCGACTTCTTCGTCCGTCTGTGTGAGATTTCCGAGTGCGCCATGCGCCTTCACATAGGTGATGCGATGGCCCGCATAGCGGGCGAGGGCGTCGGCAGCGCCGATCTGATACGCGATCAAGCGCTCGATTTCCCCGGCGGTGAACGGCATGAGCCTGCGGCCGAACCCCCAGACGTCGGGGAAGCCGGGGTGGGCACCGACCGCGACGCCGCGATCTTTCGCCATCGCGAACGTGCGCGCCATGATTTCGGGGTCACCCGCATGCAGTCCGCACGCGATGTTGGCCGACGTCACGATGTCGAGGATGGCTTCGTCGTCGCCCATCCGGTAGCGGCCGAAGCCTTCGCCCATGTCGGAGTTGAGATCGACTTCAAGATGCTGTGTCGTGTTCATACGCAAGTTCCTCGTCGGAATGGAAATTTTTCGTGAGTGTCTTCAGCCGCGATGAGCCATCAGCGCGAGATTCCCGCGTATCCGCTCATATTCGTCGGCCTGCTCCCGCAACGCCGCAACGGCCGTATCGAGATCGGTCAGCGCAAAGCGGATGCGGCATCCCACCGGCGTCTGCGCGAGCTTCCACAGGTCAGCCTCGATGACGGTCGCGATCTTGGGATAGCCGCCGCAGGTGTTGGCCTCTGCCATCTGCACGATGGGCAGGCCCGACGGCGGAACCTGTACGGTGCCCGGTACGATGCCGTGCGACAGCAGTTCTACGGGCGACGTGAGCGCGAGCGTCGGTCCGTTGAGTCGATACCCGACCCGATTTGCCTCGGCGGTCACTTCATAATCCATTTGCTCGAAAGCGGTACGAGCCGATTTGGTGAAGCACTGATACTCAGCGGCCGGCAACGCGCGGACTGTCACAAGGCCGGCGGACAACGCCCGCATGAACGATGGCAACTGTTTCGGCACGATGCCGATGCCGGCCGGCGAGACGTTGGCACGCCGTTCGTGCGGCCGCGCCGTCAGCACGTCGCCCCGTTTCAGACCGCGACCCTGTAGCCCGCCGAAGCCGCCTTTGAGGTCTGTGGAGCGGGAACCGAGTACGGACTCGACGTCGATGCCGCCGCCGATCGCCAGATACGCACGTGCGCCGCGCCGCGGATGTTCGACCACGACGGTTTGCCCCGCCTTGACGGATCTCCGCCACCAGGGGGCGGTTGCGTGATCGTCGACGAGGACCGTGCAGTCGGCCCCGGTCGTCGCGAACTCGGTGTCTTCCTGAAAGCGGATCCGGAACGGGAACATGCTGATCTCAATTCCGGACTGATCCGCTTCATTTCCTACCATCGCGTTCGCGAGCGCCAGCGCCATGCCGTCCATCGCACCACCACGACTGATGCCATTGTCGAGATAGCCGCGTCGGCCGAGATCTTGGATCAGGTTCGCGGCGCCACTAGACAAAATTTCGATCATGATTCGATCCTCCTGACGCTGAACCGGACGCGATCGCCGGGCGAGATTAGGCAGGCGGGTTCACGGTTCACGTTGAACATCTCGATGTCCGTTGTTCCGAGCAGATG
The DNA here is from genome assembly GCF_905339605.1 of Burkholderia sp. BCC1972. Classification (NCBI taxonomy): domain Bacteria; kingdom Pseudomonadati; phylum Pseudomonadota; class Betaproteobacteria; order Burkholderiales; family Burkholderiaceae; genus Burkholderia; species Burkholderia sp. BCC1972. The sequence goes on from NZ_CAJPGH010000038.1 coordinate 55,152, forward strand.
CCATCCGGACGGCGCGGTGCATGGCATGATTCCCGCCTGAGTGCCGCCGACGATTACCGTGCCGGCAAGGACTTTCATTCGTGGCACCTTGCGTCTCGGCGCGGTCAGTTCCGGCGGCAACCCGGTCAGGTAGGCAAAGCCGGGCATCGAGCCGATACAGGCAACGGTGTAGACCGCATCGGCATGACGTTGGACGTACGCCCGGACGTCCAACGACGCGGCGGCCGCCAGTTCGCGCAGGTCTTCGCCGGCGGCTCCGCCATACACGACCGGGATCTCGATGTCGCGGGCCGTTCCCGCGATCGGTTCCGTGGTTTCCCACAGCCTGAGCAGCAATTCCGTCGCGTGGCCGGGCGCCAGTGTCAGCGGGTCGAACACGAACAGCAGGTTGTTGACGCCGGGCACCAGTTCACGTGTGCGATCCCGACCGGCTTGCTGGCGAAGGCGCCGCGCGAGCGCGATCAGGCGGCGCTGCAGAGCCGGGTCGAACACGCCGTTGGACGGATCGAACAGGATCGCGCAAGCCCCGGCCGCATGGACGCGGGGCGCAAGTTGAGGCTGACAGCTTGCTGCCAGCCGTTCCGTGGAAGAATTCATTCGGATCATCTCATCGATTTCCAGCGAGTTCGTGCACATGGACGCGCGATGTATCGCGTCGTTGCGTCATTCCTGCAGCGGCTTGCGCGCGGTTTCCTTTGCCGCGAACAACGCGACGAGCGTGACGACGAGGCCGCCGCCGACGTACAGCGAGATTGCGCCGGTCGATTGATAAGCGCGGTAGAGTGCAGCGAACACGAGCGGGCCGAATGCGCCGCCGATGATGCCTCCAAGCGTTGCGGCGAGCGATGCGCCGGCATAGCGCACGCGTGTTGGAAACTGTTCGGTGACGAAGGACGCCTGCGGACCGTACATCATGGCCTGGAAGAACATGCCGATCACGACGGCCGCGCAGATCGCGACTGGTTCGCGGCTGTCCATCAGGTGGAAATAGGCGATGCCCCAGAATATGGACAGGGCGGCCCCGACGCCATACACGACGCGTCGACCCAGGCGGTCGGACAATCCACCGAATAACGGCACGGACACCGCGTGCAGCACGGAGCCGAGCATCGTCGCCGTCAGTGCGAGTGAACGCGGTAGGTGCAGCACCGTCGTGACGTAGGTGAGCGTGAAGACGATCAGCAGCCCGTATACGATGTCCGAGCCGATGCGGACGCTCCCGGCGATCAGCAGGCGCCGCCAGTGGCCGACGACGACTTCCCGGATGGGCAGTTGGGCCTTGTGATGGTGGCGCTCGAGCTGTTTGAACATCGGCGTCTCGTCGACGCCGCGCCGAAGCCAAAGACCGAACGCAACCAGCACGGCGCTCGACAGGAACGGAATCCGCCAACCCCACGTCTGGAACGCATCGGCGGGGAATGCCACTGCGCACACCGCGAGAAAGCCCGCGCCGAGCAGCGTGCCACATGCGGGACCGACCTGTGCGAACGACGCATTCAGGCCGCGTCGGTGCTGGTCGCCATGCTCCATCGACAGCAAGACGGCGCCAGCCCATTCGCCGCCGATGGCCGCGCCCTGCACGAACCGCAATGCGACCAGCAATACCGGGCTCCAGATGCCCCACGCCTGATACGTCGGGAGCATTCCCATCAACCCGGTCGCGATGCCCATAAGTACGAGCGTCGCGACAAGGACGAACCGGCGTCCGAACTTGTCGCCGAGGTGGCCGAAGATGACTCCGCCGAATGGCCGAGACAGGTAGCCGACTGCATACGTCGAGAATGCAAGAATGGTCCCCATCATCGGATCGAACGATGGGAAGAAAATCGTGTTGAACACCATCGCGGCCATCAAGTTGTAGATCGTGAAATCGAACCACTCGAGCGTGGTTCCGATCGAACTTGCCGCTGCGAGCCGACCCATGCGAGGCGATTTTTGCGACATATTGCCGGACGAACTGTCGGCGTCCGGGGAGAGGGTGGTCGTGTTTTCCATCATGCGCACTCCCGGGCATCAAGACTCCATGTGAGCGTGTACCGTGCTGCGGCCTTGTGCGAACCCGCCAGCTCGGTGGCCGATCGCTGAAGGGCCTCGTCGCTTGCTGCCGCATGACTGCTTTCGATCAAGAAGATGGGCTGCATTTTTCGGGTCGACAGGTTTTCCAACGGCAGCGGCCGGCTCAGATCGTCATCGGGGATCAGCAGTGCCGAGCGTACGAATCCGCGTTCAGTCGACAGTGACTTGCCCAGTTCGCGGCATCGCGCGATCAGCTCGGCAGGTGCGGCCGGCAACTCGAGCGGCAGTATCGCCAGGTGGCCACCGCTGCCTTTGCCAATCTCGGCGTGCAGGGTGCCGATGCGGCGTACCGGCGTGCGCATTTTCGGTAGCACCTTGAGCGACCACGGCGTCTGATTTTTGAACGCATGGGCATAAGCCGGAGAGGCGAACGGGCCTATGGTGTCTGCCCAGTACAGGGCAAGATATCGCGGGCCACCGTCGACCGCCACGTAGCGCGCGGCTGCGAGGACGCCCGGCATGCGTACGCGGTCCTCAAGGTGCTCGCGGTCATACCATTGATTGAAGTCGTCGTCGTCCTGCTCATCGATATCGGATGCCACGAACAGCAATCCGCGGGGTGCGTCGTTCATCGTGTCGCCTCGTTCGTTCGATTGGGATGTCGCATCGTCAACACCCAAAAAGGACCGGGCAAACGGGATTTTCTTGGTCAATCCGATAGATTTTTCTTATCCGTGTCGCGGCAGGTACGCCAGTGGTGGAGCGCGCGTGCTGCGCAGAGGTAATTGTCGGAGGCCTTAGTCGGGTTTTTCCTTATGGTGACTCGGCCTTGTACCGCGGCGTGGGCGTGATTTGCTTGGCATATTTAGCTAATACGATTCTTGGAATTTACAGACGGAATTTGGCAGGCGAAGTTGTGGTTGCGGCACGAGCCCGTACTGCGGATTGTGTGTCGGTATAGACGGTCTCAACGCGCAGAATACGGATCGAGATACCGTTAGGAAAAAGTTGCCATGAATACGCGATTTCTTGAAAGTTTCCTTCTTGTTGTCGAACTCGGGAGTTTTCGCGCCGCGGCTGAGCGCCTGTGCGTGACGCAGGCCGCGATTTCAAATCGAATCGCAGCATTGGAAGAGGAGATCGGAGCACGCGTGTTCGTGCGGGATTCGCGGGAGCTACGGTTGACGCCGGTTGGCAGGCGCATGATCGGCTATGGCGAACGGATGCTCGAGTTGCAGGGCGACATCATGCAACTCGCACGTTGCGACCAAAAGATGTTGGGCAGCGTGCGTATCGGCGCGATCGATACGATCGTACATACGTGGCTGATCGATTTCGTCGAGCATTTGCAGTCGTCGTATCCGGGCATCGAGATCCAGTTGAGCGCGGAATCAACGGAGCAGCTCAATCGTAGCCTGCGCGACGGCGAAGTCGACGTCGCTTTGCAGACGGACCAGATGATCGGCGACGGAATGATCAGTCACGCATGCCTGCCGATGGCAATGGGATGGATTGGCCGGCCGGGTGACGGATCCGCCGGCCTCGATTCTCATGAAATTCTGGCGAGGCCAGTTGTGTCGATGAGCCGCGGCTCGCAGCCGTACCTTGCCTTGAGGGATGTGTACAAGCGTGTGGGGCTGCCAATGCGCAAAGTGCATTGCGCGAATTCGATTGCTGCGATCGTCCGGCTCGTCAAATGCGGACTTGGCTACGCGCTGATCCCGCTGCCGCCAGTAAGGGAGCAGGTCGACCGCGGTGAACTGGAGATCATCCCATTCGAAATGCCCTTGCCATCGCAAGCGCTCGTCGTGAGCTTCATGGAAAGCAGGGCGTCCGACGCGATCCGTTGTGTGGCGGAGCTTGCGTGCCAGGAAGCGGATCGATTTGTCCGATCGTTGCCGACACCATTCGCCGTGAAGTGACGAGTGCTAGATGAGTCGTATGGAGGGCGTCGGGCATTGGACCTGATCGCGCCGGGTGGTTCATGCCGAGCAGTTCATCGAAAAATTGTAGTGATGTGATCGGAAGCATGCACGACCGGATACGTTTTTTATGGAGCAGGCTATGCAGTTCGGCCAACTGCCTGCCGCTCGGGCTGGTTCATGCTTTGGCCTCGTCGATTGCCAGCACCAGAAAACGAGTACTCCCTGTGTCGCTTGCTTGCCCCACGCT